>DATBLC010000054.1:0-19502 GCA_036555515.1 Binatia bacterium | reverse complement strand
GCCGACTGGGAGCCCGCGGGTAACCGTCAAGGATTTCAAAGGCAAGGCAGATCCTGACTGGTGCCCGGGCTGCGGCGACTTCGGTGTGCTTACAGCATTGAAACAGGCGCTAGTGGAGTTGAATCTGCACCCTCATCAGGTAATGACCATCAGCGGCATCGGCTGTTCTTCTAACCTGCCTGGGTATGTTAGTACCTACGGCATGCACACGCTGCATGGACGGGCTTTGGCAGTGGCGACCGGCGCGCAAATGGCCAATCATGATCTCAAGATCATCGTTACCGGGGGCGACGGCGACGGCTACGGCATCGGCGGCAATCACTTTGTTCACTCCATGCGACGCAACGTCGATCTAACCTACATTGTCATGAACAATCAGATTTATGGGCTTACAACCGGACAGATATCTCCGACCAGCACCAAAGGGATGAAAACAAAGAGCACGCCTACCGGCAGCGTGGAGAATCCTATCTTTCCCGTTTCGCTCGCCATTGCTGCGGGAGCGACTTATGTGGCGCGGGGATATACCGGACAGGTAAAACATCTCGTCGATCTGATCAAAGGCGGTATTCAACACAAGGGGTTTGCGCTCATCGATGCCTTCAGTCCGTGCGTGACATTCAATCTCGACAACACCCACGAGTTTTTCAAACACCGGACAAAAAAGTTAGAAGACATGGGGCATGATCCGACCGATTTCGCCGCTGCTATACAGAAGAGTTACGAGTGGGGGGATGAGATTCCCATCGGGCTTTTCTGGAAGCGAGAAGATCTTCCCTCGCTGGATCAACTCGAGCAGATTCTGA
The DNA here is from genome assembly GCA_036555515.1 of Binatia bacterium. GTDB lineage: Bacteria > Desulfobacterota > Binatia > UBA9968 > UBA9968 > DATACQ01. The sequence continues at coordinate 18,696 of DATBLC010000054.1, read as the reverse complement.
ACGAAGGTGGCCCTCTGGCCCTTCGGCCGCTCGGAGTTTCTCCGGAAGTCGCGCGATCGTTGGTCCAAGAGTTAATGTAGGGCGTATCTCTTCACCAATCCAGGGCGAGCGAGAGCTTCGCGACGGGCTCGACTTTGAGAGCCCGTTCGAAGCGCTATTGAGCGCGCTCGCCGGCTAGCACTTCGGTTGACATCGGAATCCATTACGCGTTAGTTTTTTGCCAATCCCACTGGTCTGCGGGGTTTCGTTACCCTTGAGAATATGTCGCAATCCGCGTAAACACCTTGATGTCATGAGCAAAACGACGCATCTTTCATTTTAAAGCAAACACGAAGTCGAGATTCTTCGGCGGATTTTATCTGGGTGTCAGAGCTGTGAAAACTCCGTTCATGATTCGACCGGGCTCACCGCGAACGGATGTCACTTACAAATCAAGCATTAACCGTTCGCCCCTTCGTCTTGCTCAGGACGGGCTCTGAGTTTCATCGAAGGGCACCTAAAGAGTTTTCACACAGTCTGGCATGCCGAAGGGCCCCAGAATGACATTCCGACACGATCCGATGGCGAGGGGAAGTATTCATGAAAAATGGGTTCAAAATCCTGGACTCCGACATGCATCTGCGTGAACCGCCTGATCTCTGGGCTAAGTACATGGACCCAGACTGGCTCGACCGCGCGCCGAAAGTCTTAAGTTCGACGGCGCGCAGTTCGGCAATGGTGATGATCGAAGGGAAAATTCTCCGAGGCTACCAGCCAACCTATCGTGGCGGGATTTTCGACGCCACGCGCATCGACGCCGAGATCGCCGACTATCGGGCGCGCGGCTTCGATGCGGTGAGCCAACTTCAAGCGATGGATCGAGAAGGGCTCGACGTCGCCGCGCTCTATCCCTCCATCGGCCTTGGCATCATGATGCGCAACGATATGGACCCCAAGCTTGCCGCGGCGATCGCGCGAGCCTACAACAACTGGCTCTATGATTTCTGCCGGACGGACTCGAAACGTTTGAAGGGTGTCGGGATGATTTCCCTCCATGATCCCAATGAAGCGGTCAAGGAAGCCCAGCGGGCCGTCGGTAAACTTGGCTTCGTGGGCGTCTTCGCCAGGCCGGAGCCATTGCGCAATATGCCCTGGCATTCGCGTTACTTTGACACGGTATGGTCCGCGCTCGAAGAACTCGGTGTGCCCTTGGGTTTTCATTCCGCGGCGGCTGCAGGCGAGGTGCCCCAGATCGGCGACCGCTTCGGCGACAATCTCTTGCTGCGCCACGTGGTCTCGCATCCGCTGGAGAATATGGTTGCCATGGTCGATACCATAGGCGGTGGAGTCTGCGAACGTCATCCGAAATTGAAATTGGCATTTTTGGAATGCTACTGCGGCTGGGTATCATTCCTCCTGCACCGCATGGACAGTGCAATGGAGAAAGGGCGCTTTCCAACAGCCGGTAAATTAAAACCCAGCGAGTATTTTCAACGCCAGTGCTGGATCTCCACCGAGCATGAAAAAGAACTGCCGATGATCATCGATTTTGTCGGCGACGACCAAATTGTTTTCTCGACGGACTATCCGCACGGCGACTCGGATTTTCCGAAGGGCGTCGAGGAATTTCTAGAGATGGACGGCGTGTCCGCCGAGAGCCGCAAGAAAATTCTTTGGGACAATTGTGCGCGGTTGTACGGCTTAGCGTGAGTCCTAGGACTGGCTACTTTTTTGTCTGATCTCGGCGATCGAATCTAGACGGCAAAACATAGGTACTTGAATTTGCAATCATGCAATATTGTTCGTGGTGGGGCTCTCGAACCATGAACGGTATTGCCACACAGCCGGGAGAGGATTGAGAGCTGAGGGTGCCTCTCCCGCAAGGGGCGAGGGAACAAAACAAATTGCTCTGACACTTCGATTCGAATGTTTCGCGCGGGTGAATAAGAGTAATTCGATAAAAAGAGCAAAGCGCATGGGGCAAGGAGTAAAGGGTAAGAAACGGGAGCAAATTTATGACGAAAAAAGTCATTGGCTTAGCGCTTTGCGGTTGGCATCTCTCCATGAGGCAACAGGCAGAAATTCTGAATTCGAGTCTTGGACTTTTGCTCAGACAATCGGCATTCTAAACCTGCCTTGAGCCGTACCGAAAGGGTCTAAAATTCAATATCGAATTAGGAGGTGAACCTTGGCATTTCGCACCATAGGAAAGGCGCTGCCCCGGATCGAGGGCGAAGGCAAAGTAACCGGGCAAACAAAATACGCGGCCGACTTGTCGTTCAAAGGACTGCTCTGGGCGAAAGTGTTACGCGGTTCGTCGCCCCATGCGCGGATCTTAGAGATCGATACATCCAAGGCCAAGGCATTACCCGGCGTGCGCGCGGTTCTCACCGGTGCGGACGTTAAAAATGTCTATGTAGGAACGCGCGTCAAAGACCAGCCGGTGCTGGTCGCGGATCGGGTGCGATTCGTTGGCGACGCGGTGGCGGCGGTGGCAGCGGATAGCGAAGCGATCGCCGAAGAGGCGGCGTCTTTAATCGAAGTTGAATATGAGGAGTTGCCTTACGTTGACGATCCGGTAGAGGCGTTAAAGCCGAGCTCGCCCTTGATACACGAGGACAGAAACAAGTACAAAAATTCGTCCAAGTTGCCGGAGGGCATGCCGGATCACAACCTTCAATCCTATGTTGTCTGGAAGAACGGCGATGTGGAAGCCGGTTTTCAAAAGGCTGCGCGTATCTTCGAGCATACGTTTCGCACGCCGCTTTCGCATCACGGATACATCGAGCCCTGCGCTTGCACCGTTCAGGCTCATGCCGACGGTCGAGTCGAAGTCTGGGCGTCGAACAAAGGGCCCTGGGGGCTTCGCGATCAGATGTCGGAAGACTTCGGCGTGCCAAAAGAAAAAATTAAGATTCATATCGTACATGTCGGCGGCGACTTCGGCGCGAAGGCATCTCTGATCGATGTTCCCATCGCCTATTATTTGTCCAAAGCTACAGGACGACCTGTTAAGCTGGTGTTTGACTACGCGGACGAGCTGCTTGCCGGCGGCCACCGGCATCCCTCCCGGATCACGCTTCGCACCGGTGTGAACGACAACGGCACGCTCGCGGCGATCGATGCAACGGTCTATTTTAGCGGTGGCGCCTACGGCTCCCAGAAGGCTAATCCGCAAGTGACGGTTTTGGGTGGACGGCGCCTCGCGAGCATGTATCGCTGCCCGGCGATCAAATGCGAGACTTTTTGCGCCTACACGAACCAAGTCCCTTGTACGCAAACTCGCACCCCCGGCAGCCCGCAAATCGTCTTTGCCTTCGAATCACAATTGGACATCATTGCCGGCGAGATGGACATCGACCCGCTGGAGTTGCGCCGGCGCAATATCTTGCACGAGGGCGATGCTTCGCCCATGGGGGAAAAGTGGAATCATATTTTGATGGGTGAAGTGCTGGAGCGCGCTGTCAAGGCGTCGGGTTGGAAAAAAGGTGGCCCGAGAAATAATCGCGGTTGGGGGATGGCGCTCTATGAGCGCGGCGCGCCGGAGGGCAAAGCCAGCACGGCGCTCACTCTGGAAACCGACGGCAAGGTCAATATTCTCACCGGAGTCCCTGACGTCGGCCCGGGTTATTATACGATCATACAGCAAATTGTTTGCGAGATACTCGGGCTGTCTCCAGATCGAGTCGGCGTGAAGTTTGAAGACACAGACAGTTTGCCTTTCGATCCGGGAACCGGGGGCAGCAAACAGACGAACACTTCAGCACATGCGGTCCACAAGGCCGCGCGCGAAGTGCGCGAGAAGTTGGTAAACATTGCGGCGCGCGAGTTGGGCTGCCGGCCGGAAGAGATCCGACAGGACGCCAACAAGTTCTGGGGTCCGAACAAGAGGTCCGTGACGACGAGCGACATGATCGCTCTCGCCGTGAAGGAAAATGGTGGACCGGTATTTCATCTCACGATGTTCGAGCCCAAGGACATGCCGAAGGTGACGGGTTTCGCCGCCCAGGTCGCGGAAGTAGAGGTGGATCCGGCGACGGGCTCGGTCAAAGTGGTGAATCTTACAACTGCCCATGATACCGGGGTGGTACTTAATCATCTCACCCTCACTGGGCAAATTGACGGTGGCGTGATCACTGGCTTTGGTTTTGGTTTAATGGAGGAAAATCCGCTGGTTGACGGAAAAATTGCGACATTAACTTTAGGCGAGTCCAAGTTGCCGTGCATCGCCGACGTGCCGCCATTGAAGACCGTGCTGGTGGAAAGCCCGACCGGGCCGACGCCGTTTGGTGGCAAAGCGATCGCTGAGAATCCCAACGTGCCGACGGCGGCGGCGATAGCCAATGCCATCGCCGACGCTTGTGGCGTGCGCTTGTTCGAGCTGCCGCTCAGCGCGGAGAAAATTTATTGGGTATTGAATGGAAAGAAGTAGTGGCAAAGAACGGAAGGTGTAACGTCACGGCCCGCCCCCGATAAAGACCCAGTGAGGAAATGACAATGCGCCGATTGATAAAGGCACTGCTGATTCTAGAAGTTTGTCAGGTCATTGTATTTGCACGGGCGCTTAGCGCAGGCGAGGCAAAACCGAACTGGCAAGCCGAATGGGACAGAACGGTACGCGCGGCTGAGCAGGAAGGACAGGTCATGGTCTCTATCGGCGGTTACGGAGCTATCATCGATTCCGGGGTATTTCAAAAAACTTACCCCAAGATAAAAATAACCCACATCACCGGCGCCGGAACCAACCTCACGCAGCGCATTTCGGCGGAGCGGCGGGCTGGCAAATATCTTGTCGACGTTTACAATGGTGGTGGAAATTCGCTGTTTCAGGTTCTTTATCAGGGGAAAATGCTCGACCCGATTAAGTCGACGTTAATCCTCCCGGAGGTGACGGATGCGACGAAATGGTGGGAGGGCAAACAGAAGTACGCTGACAAAGAAGGTCAATATATTTTCGTCTACGAGGGCAACGTTTCGGCCGGTGCAGGCGCGGCTTACAACAGCCAATTGGTCGATCCGGGCGAGTACAAGAGCTACTGGGACTTGCTCAATCCCAAACTCAAGGGAAAGATTCTTTCAACCGATATTCGCAAAGTGCGGGGCGCTGGTATTCCCTGGCAGTTTCTTTATTATCACTCTGACCTGGGTCCCAAATATCTCCGCCGTCTGTTCGGCGAGATGGACGTCACTTTAACCGCCGATCTTCGTCAAGCCGTTGACTGGCTTGGCACGGGGAAATTCGCCGTGGGTATGCCGATACAAGGTGGAACGGTCTATAAAGCAAAAAACCAGGGTTTGCCTGTGGATGAGTTCAGCCCCTACCACTTCAAGGAAGGCGTCAATTTGTCATCGGCATTCGGTTCACTAGCGGTGATGAATCGAGCGCCTCATCCGAACGCAGCGAAGGTGTTTATCAACTGGCTGTTGTCGCGGGAAGGGCAGACTCTGTTTCAAAAAGTAATATCGATGCCCGGCGATCCGCGCAATTCGCGGCGAATTGACGTGCCCAAAGATCACATCCCTCCTGAGGAGCAGCGCCGCGACAAAATGAGCTATTTCGATACCGACGACTCGGAAACCAAAGACCTCAATCCGGCAATGAAGCTCCTCGATGAAATCTTAGCGGGAAAAAAGTAACGAGCAGCATCACCGCAAGGAGGGTGACGTGAAAAAGACGGGTTTCCTGGGTCGAATCGCGCAGGGCGTCGCCATAAGCGTGGCGGTGCTCGGATTTCTCGTTGCCGTCAAATTGGTTCGCGCCGCGGATGCGAAACCCTCCTGGCAGGCAACTTGGGAGCAAACGGTTGCCGCCGCGAAGAAAGAAGGACGGCTGAATTTCTACGTTGGCCGTTACGGTGCCGAGCCGCTGCTCAATGAATTCCGCAAAGAATTTCCCGAGATCAAGCTCGTTACAGTCAACGGGACCGGCAACTCGCTGGGTACGAGGATTATTGCCGAGCTTCGCGCGGGCAATGTCGTCGCCGATCTTTTCAGCGGCGGGGCGAATACCAATTACGAAGTACTCTATGAAGGCAAGGCCCTCGATTCCATCAAGTCAACCTTGATTCTGCCCGAAGTTCTCGATGAGAGTAAATGGTACGAGGGACGGCACCGCTACACCGACCCGGAGCAAAGGCATATTTTTGTTTACATTGCTAACCCGTCATCTTCCGGTTTCTATTACAACACGACGTTGGTGAACCCCAAGGAGTTCAAATCCTACTGGGACCTGGTCGCGCCCAAGTGGAAGGGGAAATATGTTTCCCAAGAACCGACGGGCACGGGGCTGGGCGCCTCCATACAATTTATTTATTACCATCCCGAACTTGGAGCGGAATATCTCAAGCGACTGTTCGGTGACATGCAGCCGACCTTTGGACGGGACCGGCGCCAGATCACCGACTGGCTGGCGCAAGGCCGATACGCGCTTTGCGTCGGCTGCCGGGATACGGCGCGGGCGAAGTCTCAAGGACTACCGGTTGATGAGCTCGACAACGTCGACTGGAAGGAAGGAATTCAGCTGACCTCCGGCGGCGGTTCGATGAGCTGGATCAAAGGCGGGCCAAATCCAAACGCGGCAAAAGTATTCGTGAATTGGTTTCTCTCGCGCCGGGGGCAAATCGCGCTGCAGAAATATAACGACCTGTACGGCGAAGATCCGCCCAACTCACGGCGAATCGATATTCCTAAAGAGGGCCTCGTGCCGGTCAACCGCATGGTGCCGGGGAAAAAATACTTCGACGTCTCCGACCCCAAGTACGCCGATATGACCCCGATGTTTAACATCATCAAAGAGATCATGAAAAAGCGGGACGGGAAGTAAGGAGTTTCCGGATTTCACCGATTGCCTGCCCACTCTCTCGATCCCATCAAATTACTGAAGAGTTCCTAACGTTTCCCTCGACTTACTTCCGGTGCGTCATGAGCCCTGTATCCTTATATATGTTGTGTGTGGATACCACCTGCTAGGACCGGATTTGGTTTAATACTGACCTTTTCATTTCGACGTTTCTGAAATTCTCGAAACGTGGAAGCTTCACCGAAAGGCTTCGCAATTGCGATCCCGAGCACGCAACACGAAAACTCTTAGTGACATTGTCAACGTTATGATTTCTCAAACCCTTTGCGCATCTACCCGACACCGCATTCTTTGTATTGCTACGATGCGTCAAAGTTTTTGCGGACTAGCGGAAATTTTGTGACCGCCGGCCGCGCTCTATGAAAGGAGATTTGCTCGCGCCAACTCACCAAGACGTCAGGTGACAGGCCAGAGGCCTGTCATCCCGCGCGAATGCGAGTGATCAAAGAAAGATTTCTCTCTTCGTTCGAAATGACAATGCTTTTCCTTCGCGCCTTTGGGTCCCTTCGACGTTGCTCAGGACATGCTTTGCGGGAAATTAGTCCGAGTTTGGTTGCGACGTAGCCGCGTTAGTCCCTATGGGGTTAAATTCTTCTTATGCAGCGCTTGATAGACCTTTTCCGACGTCAGCGGCAGGTCGTACAGCCGCACGCCGACGGCGTCGTGAATTGCATTGGCGATCGCAGCGGCGGTCGGGACGTTGGGAATCTCGGCGATCGCCTTGCCCTGAAACGGGCTAGGCCCCGTAGGGCTTTCCATTAAAACCGTCGTTAGTTTTGGCACATCGGCGGCCGTGGCCATCTTGAACTCGCCGAGATTGGCTACGGCCATTTTGCCGTCGATCAGCGAATTGTCTTCCATCAGGGCGAATCCCAAGCCCGTGACCACGCCGCCGTCGATCTGTCCCTGATAGCTCAAGTGGTTCAAGACTGTGCCCGAGTCATGCACCGTCGTTAGCTTTTTGACATTGACCTGTCCGGTAACCGGGTCGACCTCGACTTCGGCGACCTGTGCCGCGAACGATGTGATCGGTGCGCGCGATGGCTCATAGACGCTGAGATGCGTAATCGGTGCGCGGTTTTGCTCCACCGCCAAACGCATAATCTCGGCGAACGACACGCGCTTGCTGCCTGGGGCTAGGTAGCGGCCGTTCTGCACCGTGATATTTTCCGGCTTGCACCCGAGCCGTTCGGCGGCCAGGGCCAATATTTTTTCTTTGACCTCGGTGACGGCTTGATAGGCGGCGGTGCCGACGCTGTTGGTCGACTTGCTGCCGCCGGTTCCCGAGTCGTAGGGCGACCTGTCGGTGTCTTCGACACGAATATGCACGCGCTCCCGCGGCAGATCGAGAACCTCGCTGACGATTTGCTGGACGACCGTGTGGATGCCGGGGCCGACATCGGGCACGCCGAGATTCACCGTGACACTGCCCTTTGATTCAACCGTGATTGCGGCGCCGGATTTACCCGCACCGGAGGGACGCTCATAAACGGCAATGCCGCGGCCGGTGTTTTTGCTTTTCGGCTTATTAAATCCGGCAACGTCGAGAGCTTTGTTCACAGTTTCCTGTACCACTATGCCTTGCAGCTTCTGACCAAAAGGCGTGGAATCACCTGCCCTGAGCAAATTTTTTTGCCGAAACTCGACTGGATCGGCACCGAGTTCGCGCGCAATGATGTCGATTTGCGACTCCATGGCAAAGGTGGTTTGCGGGCTGCCCGGCGTGCGTGTTTGGGTGCACGGAACCTGATTGGTATAAGCGCACAACGTTTCGACTTGAATCGCCGGAATGCGGTAATAGCTGGCCACGCGCCGAGGCCCTTGCACGGTCACCTCGGCGTTGGCCTTGAGGGCGGCGTAACCGCCGCCGCTGAACACCGCCCGCGCTTGCAGCGCGCAAAGCTTGCCCTCCGCGTCGACACCCGTGCGCAACGTGATCACGGCCGGATGGCGGTGTGAGACCGCCGTCAACTCCTCGTTGTAATCGAGAACCATTCTTACCGGTTTGCCGGTGCGTTGGGCCAAGAAATAGCAGACCGGCGCCTCGGCCACGGAGGTTTTGCCGCCGAAATCGCCGCCCACGGGAAGGATGTGCACTTTGACCTTTGCCGGATCGAGATTGAGATCGCGCGCAAAGCGGTCTCGCAGGGTAAACGGCGCCTTATTGGACGCCCAGATTTCAACCCGGCCGTCATCGTGGATCTGCACGGTGCAAGCATGCGGTTCGATGTAACCGTGAAATCCTAGCGGTGTCCGGAAAGTATGTTCAAATATCCGTGCAGCTTTTTTGAATCCAGCTTCAACATCGCCATTGGTCCACTTGCCGTAGGACTGCACATTGGGCAACTCGATTTCCCGTTCGGGCGCGTTTCTGTACCCGGCCGGATTCTCGTGTAGGACCGGCGCTCCCGGCTCGATCGCTTTCATGGGATCGATGACATAGGGAAGCTCTTCGTATTTGACATCGATGAGAGACAACGCCTCTTCGGCGATCTCGTCGGTGTCGGCCGCCACCGCTGCGACAGGTTCGCCGACGTAGCGAACTCGATCGGTCGCCAACAGCGGCATGTCTTTCATTCTCAAGCCGACGTATACCGGTCCAATATCACCGCCTGAAATAATCGCGCGCACGCCCCGCATCTTCTGCGCCTTGGAGTCGTCTAAACCGACGATCCGCGCGTGCGCCAGCGGGCTCCGCAAAATCTTCGCAGTCAGCGCTCCCCGAAACGGAAGGTCCGCCGCATAGCGCGTCTTGCCTGAAACCTTATCCGCTCCTTCAATCCGGGGCACTGCTTTGTTCACACTCCTATAGGCCATTTATTTCCCCTCGTCCTGCATCTCTCACTAATTGTGCACCATCCGCATTGTCATCCTGAACGAAGTGAAGGATCTAGATTCTTCGCCGACGGCTCAGAATGACACAAATGAGTCAATGACTTTCCCGGACGCCGCTTTAGATCTTCACCTTCGTGAACACCTTCAAGGGGTTCTTCTGGAAGATTTTCATCTTATCTTCCGCGCTGAGGAATTCGAGACTATCGACCACCGGAATCAAATCATCCGACGGTTTACCGCTGGCGGGGCGCACCGCCCCGCCCGAGCCCGGGGATTCGGTGCCGAACAGCATTTGATCTACGCCGCGTTGTTTGATGGCGGCGGCGAGAAAATTCTCGTCGTAGGCGCAGCAGTCGTAGTATAAGTTGTTGCGCAGATCTTTCTGCCCGACATGGTGGTCGGTCGGAATGAACCGGTTGAGGCCGCCGCCGCAGTGGCAAACTACGATCTTTAGTTTGGGGAAGGCCTCGAAGACTTTGCTGTGCGAATAGAGCTGCATGGCGACAAATTCTTCCAAATAGTTATTCATCTGGTAATTCGCCGGGATGATCTCCAGCCGGCGGTCGTAAGTGATCGAAGGGTGGACCATCAAAGGAACATCCAAAATTACAGCTTTTTCATAGAGCGGATACCAGTATTCCTCGTGTACACCTGGAGTTTGTTTGTCGCCCGCGGGGTCAGGATTCAAATAGGCGCCGACGAAGCCCAATTCTTTCACGCAGCGCTCAAGCTCCGCGACGCAGTTGCGCGTGTCCTTTTCCTTCGATTGCGGCAGCTGCGCCATGCCGCGGAAGCGGTCGGGATGCAGTTTAACGATGCGCGCAATCACGTTGTTGACGGTATACGCCCAAAAGTCTTGAAGAAATGGCCGCATCCAGTGCCACATGGCGATGGGCCGCGGGCCGATCAACTGGACGTCGATATTACGATCATTCATGAACTTCAAATGGCGCTGTTGGGCGTTCTCTAGTTGCTCGTCGGTCATTTCGAGCTTTCGGCCCGGTGTGTTTTGCGCCACGGTTTCTGCCAGAAACTGGCGAAAGGGCGCGGGAGTTGTCATGTGACCGTGGACATCGACGACTGTTTGACCGTTATACATCGGATCCTCCTTTGGATCACGTTTAAGAGTTTCTAGTTTCCGGTTTCTCGTTCCCGGTTAACTAGAAACTAAAAACTCGCAACTAGAAACTTATATTTAATCTTCCTGTGGCGCCGGCACCTGATGGGACAACATGATCTCTCTTCTTTCCTTGGCCGATTGCATGATCGCCAGGCAAACTTCCAACGTGGCCATGCCCCAGGGACCGGTGTGACGAATCGGTTGATCGAGCACGACCGCGTTATAGAGTTCGATCAATTCGCCCCGGCGCGACGGCCCGCCGCCGCCAACGAGTGGAACATCTTTAGTTCCCTGGTCGCTGTGAACGTAGAGTCCATGCTGCGATTGGCGGATATCGCCGCGCTCGCAGGTGGCGACCAAGATGCCCAGGTCATTGGGCAGCCAAACCCGACCGGGGATTCCCCGGCTGAGAACCTCTTGCTCATTGGCGCCGCCGATGCGCATAGCGTCTTTATCGGCGTTTTCGTCGCGCGTGCCGTCCAAAAGCGATTTTCTGATCGCCGCACGTTCCGCTTCGCTGTAACGGCTGTTCTGCTTGCCCCAGGGGACCAACTCCGAAGCCAGAAAGTAGCCATAGCCGTTGTGCATGAGGGTCGCCGGCGTGCCGTCTTCGAATTCCATGAAAGCTGAATAGTAGCCGGGAATCGGCCGTCCTTTGAACCACTGGCCGATGGTGCCGCGGACGCTTCTAACCATGCCGCCGCCGAGCAGGCGCAAGGTGTCGATCTGGTGCGGTCCCTGGCGGTAGGGAACGCCGCCGCCCTGGTTGATGTCCAGTTCCTCGGCTGTGCGCGGACGGAGCATCCAATCCGTGTACGCCCAAACATGCAACGCGCAGAGTTTGCCAACCTCGCCGGAGCGGATGATTTTTCGCATGGTACGAATATGCGGCCCAAAGCTTTGGGTGTGGCCGCACAGCAACTTGATCTTGTTCTTGATCGACGCCTCGATCATCTGCTCCGCTTCGTGTAACGAAATGGCCATCGGTTTTTCCACCACCACGTGTTTGCCATGATTGGCGGCGATGATGGTGTGCGGCGCGTGAAACCTGTTAGGCGTCGAAACCCAGACGGCTTCAACGTCCGGGTCGGCGCAGAGCTTTTCGATGCTGTCGTAGGTTCGCGACCCATAGCGTTGCTTGAAGGTCTCGAGTACCCGGGGATTGACGTCGGCGGCGGCCACGAGGTCGAACTCAGGGATCCGCTCCATTTGGGGTAGAATTTCTGAGGCGCCGACGCCAATGCCGACAATGCCGAGTTTTAGCTTTCTGCCGTTGGATTGGGCCATTCGTCAATTCCTTTGCTATAGGAGTCACAAAGTAACAGATGATAGGCCTCCTTTGTCAAGAAGAGTGCGGGATTATCTCTTTTATCACCGGGGTATATCTGTTACCGTAGCCAAACGATCTCAGCTGTCGGGGGTTTTCATTATGATGCGAAGCTGGCGTGCGTTCGGGTTTGCCTTTGTGGCGATCCTTGAGGTCCTTTCGACGGTTGACGCCGCAGCGCAGCCGGCCGCGCGCGCACCAACAATAGTGGTTTATAAGGGACCCACCTGAGGCTGCTGCTCACAGTGGGTGGTGCACCTACAAGCCAATGGGTTCAGCGTCCAAACCAAAGATCTTTTCGGCAGGAGTTTTAGCGAATTTAAACATAAGCACGGCGTCCCCGATCACCTGTATTCATGCCACACTGCCCTAGTAAACGGCTATGTGATCGAAGGTCACGTGCCGGCGGACCTTATCAAGCGTTTGCTGAAGGAAAAGCCTCCCGTCGTTGGGCTCGCCGTCCCGGGCATGCCCATCGGCTCGCCGGGAATGGAGGGACCGAATCCGCAGCCTTATGAAGTTTTCACTTTCGATAAACAAGGACAAACGACGGTTTATGCCAGAAGATAACAGGTCGTGGCTGCGAAGCAAAATGTGCCTGAGATTACGTTAGAGCAGATCTCGGCAGCGCGAATTGACAAGCCCGGGCACTGGAAGGTCGGCTGGGAGATAAAAAATGTCGCGCCCCTGCCGGTTAAGCTGTTGGCTGTGCGGCTGCCACATGGACAGTTCAAATCGGAAGAATTGCGGTTCGAGCCTGCCGTTGATCTGCCCGCGCAACAGAAGGCAAGGTTCCAGGTTGCCGTGCGATGCCAGGAACCGGTGGGGTTAGTCAGCGAAAACGCCTTTGTGATTTTCCATATAGACTGGCGAGGCGCACCGTGGCGCATTTTTGTCAGAGTGCGGGTGGTCGTTAACGAAAAGGGTGAGCCGAGCGCAACCACCGAGTTGATCACGACTCAAGAGGTCGGGTTCACTGGCGTAAATTCGTGACCGGCTGGAGTGATTCCAATGCGAGCGGACAAAATCGTAGCGGATAAAGATAAAGACCTGTACATCCTCGCGCGTATGCGCGGTTGACGGCGCAATTGAAGCGTCGGCTTCGAAGAGACCACGGGTATGGTCTCCAATTCTTTGAAGATGGATCAGAAAAAGCTGATCAAGGAACTCGAGCGGATGCGCAAGGCCTATGCCGACGACGCGGATTATCAGAAGCTGCGAAAAGATCTGCCAAAAGAATGGCCGCTCTGAATAAGCCTCTCGAGTCCCGACTCGGGTATCTTGAGTTTCTCGTCTTCTCGACGCGAGACTAAAACACTAGACGGCGAGACTTTCGTTAGCGCAATCTAACCGTTGGTTGCCGCATACTGAGATCCGCCACGCCACCCCAGAATTCACGCTTTCCCGTCATCGCCTGAACGTGACCGTCCCATTCCAATGTGAAGGCCGTCAGGCCAAGTTTGACCGCGTCACGAACTTTTTTCTGGCTCTCGTCGTCCTTCGCCAGCAGGCGAATGGCGTCAATTTGACGACTACCGTGGCCTTCGTCCTGGGCCGCGTGCAGATCGTAGGTTTGCGCTGCGCGCGGTGAAAACCCATAGTAACCGGTTAGTTCCCGAAAAACCTTCTCGGAAATTTTACCGGCGCCGCCAAGTTGGCTTTCGACGAAGGCGAGCATGGCGACGCCTTCCAATGCCGAACGGCGCTGGCAGCACCCGATGATCATCTCGATTGCTGCCAACGTGCCGGGCGCTGGCTCGGCGTTATCGGCTTCTTCACGCGAGATGCCGCCTTCGTGGAGGAATTGCAGCATAATATCGACGTGAGTGTGTTTACCGCCCAGCTCTTCCATGAAATTTTCCAGGACGGTTTCCATTACGACGTATTCCTTGGCGGACACGGCATTGATGGCCATGTAACCGAAGAAGATCGGATTCGTGCGCACCCGAAGATAGTGCTGCACTTCACCCAGGATGATCTGCTCTTTGCTCCAACGGTGCCTGATGATGCCGTCGAACCACGGGTGCTGTTCCATCGGCACTTCGGCAGCGTAACCCCACAGCTCGGCGATAAAATCATCGGGCGTCATGCTCAACTTCTAGCGCATTCTGGGGTTGGATGTCTATGGCAGGAGACGCAGTTTGCACTGTTTTCCCGTCTGCCTTTGGCAGTAAGGTCAGGATGAGGGACACGGGTTTATTCAATTACACTCAAGCGACTGCCGCTCTTTTCCGTGTCCCGCCGGATTCGACCCGCGCCTTGAGCCTTGGATAGAATCCTAGCGGGTTATCCCAGAAGATTTTGCGCTTCAACTCGTCACTGACATCTTTGCGATTGATCAAATTCGGAATGTCCTGGCTGAAGTCGCGTTGGTCGCGCTCGTGGGGATAGTCCGACGCCCAGATCAGCGCGTTGTCGTTGGCGACCTTGGCGGCAAGCGGCAGCGCCGATTCTTCGACTTCTACGGCGAAGTAGATATTGCCCTTTTTGACGTACTCGCTCGGTCTCAGTTTGCAGCGTGGCGAATAATGGCCTTTGCGCTCTTGTTCCTCGTCCATGCGGTCCATCATGTAGGGAACCCAGCCGACGCCGCATTCGATGCAGCCAAATTTCAAATTGGGAAAAAGCTCGAAAACGCCTTCGAACATCATGGCGACGAACTGGCGAATCTGCGCGAAGGGATGTTCTAAAGTATGTCCAATGGTGAAGTTGTTGACCATGTCCAAACCGAGGGACGGCATGCTGAGGCCGCCGTGGGTCGACACCGGCACGTCGAGTTTCTGCGCTTCTTCCCAGAGCGGGTAGAACTCAGGTCCGCTGTAAAGCCGTCCCGCCGGCGCCACCGCCGGTAGCACGGCCCCGACCATACCTAATTCAGTAACCGCGCGGCGCAGCTCTTTTACGGCTTCGGCAATATCTTGAATCGGCAGGAGAGCGACGCCGACGAGTCGCGGGCTGACTTTCATGAACTTGTTATAAAGCCAGTCGTTATAGGCGCGCGCCATGCAGATCGCCCAGTCCTTGTCTTGAATCGCGCCGTGGGTGAGACCCTGAGTCGGATATAGAACGGTCAATTCGATTTTGTTTTTGTCGAGAAAGTCGAGCCAATGGTTGGCCTTGGGTCCGTCGCCGCCGCCGGCCCAGCCGCCCTTTTGGCGCAGCGAGCGAAGATAGCCGTCCATTGTGAGACCGGGCCAAAACGAATAGCTCTGGTGCCATTCCAAATCCTTGTAGGGCGGGCCGATAAAATCGCGAAGTTCGCTGTCCAATTCCATGACATGCCCATCGGCGTCGATTATTCGGTAGTCTGCCATAATTGCCTCCTCTGCTTATGCGATGAGTTTCTATTTCCAGTTAGTGGTTTCGAGTTGCCGAAGCCGACAACCGAAATCCAGAAACCTGTTTCATGTCATTCTAGTGTTTTCCGTGAACAGCTCTTCCACGGTCAAATCGCGGCGCAGCATGCCCTGCTGACCGGCGAACTTGATCAGGTTCTGCACGTCATTATAGTTCTCTTTAAAACCCTGATAGAAGGGGTCTTTGCCGAAAAACTTTCGCTCTTCTTCAAGATACGAACGGCCCCACGCAAAGCTCAGTCGATGCGGCTGCTCCATGAAGTCGTTGTAGGCGGCGCGCGACGCGAGCAAGGCTTCGTAAAGGCTTGTCGCCACCCAGGGGTCGCGATCGAGGATTTCCTTCTTGATGACCACGGGGTGCATGATCGGAAAAATGCCGGTTCGTTTGTAGTAGTTCCTTTCTTCCTTCTCAAACTCTGGAAAAAGACGTACGACCGTGCCGTCGCCGCGAATCCAGCGCCGTGGCAGATCGGGTTCGACTTCCGCGTCGACGATGCCTTCGACGAGCAAGTCTTCGAGCTTGCGTTTGCCATCGACGAATTCGACCTTGATGCTGGGCGGAAGCTCAAAGCCGACATGTTCTTTGTTTACGATCACCCAGGTGACGTCGCTCACGCCGAGGTCATAACTGTTCATCAGCATGCCTTTCGTCACCAGTGCCAGGGTGTTTTCGTAACTGCGCAGCCCGAAGCGACCGCCTTTCAGGTCCGATGGCCTTTTGATGCCCGAGCCCGCTTTGATGAAACAGAATTTGTGGCCCCACATCCGGCGTGGAAAAAACGGGATGGCTTGCAGCCAATCTACATCTTGGCCGCGGGCGACGAGATAGGATGACATGGAAAATTCGCAGGCGTCATATTCGCCGTAACGATACATGCGCTCGTGGCGAATGCCGCTTTCCACCGTGATCACGTTCAGGTCGACGCCTTCGGTTTGGACATCCCCGTCCCGCAGCGGTTGCAGGTAGTCATACTTATCGAAGGCGATGGTAAGTTTCAGTTTAGCCATTGTGTTACTCCTGCGTCGCTTGATCCCGGATTCCGCAGTTAGGCTGAGGAGACGACATGCGAGGTGGAACCCTGAAGTAGCGAAGCCGTCCAACGGTAAAATTTAAAAGTCATTTGGCGCTTTCGCACTTCGTTGTTACGACTTTAACGTGCCGTGAAGCACCATTGCTTGATGTCTGCTCAGAAACCCATCGATTTTGCTACGGAAGGGTTGTGCCTGGCGCTTCCGGCCGAGCGCAACTGGGGAATCCGAGTTTGATACGTCCCAATCCGTTGAAGATTCATTACTCATAATTGGCGGCGGAATCAACCTCCGGGGTCACTGCGCATTGACAGGTCCGCGTGGGCGGTGCTAAGGGCTGAGCTACAACTGCAATAATTCCAAGGAGGTTCTATGCGCTTTACGGACAAATCAGTGATCATTACCGGGGGCGGCGGCAAGATAGGCAAGGCGTATGCGATTGGCTTCGCTAAAGAAGGCGCAAAAGTCGCGCTGCCCGACATTGCCAGCGCCGATCACGTCGTGAAAGCGATCCGGGATATGGGCGGGACGGCCATCAGCATGGCCTGCGATGTCTCCGATGAAAAGAGCGTCAGGGCGATGGTCGACGAAGTGGCGAAGCAGTTCGGCGGTGTCGATGTGCTGGTGAACAACGCCGCCTACTTCATGACCGTCAAGAAGAGCGTCTTTTGGGAAATGGAAGTCGATGAATTCGACAAGGCAATGGCGGTCAACGTGCGTGGGTCGTGGCTGTGCGCCAAAGCGGCATTCCCGCACATGAAGCGGCAGGGAAAGGGAAAGATCATCAATATTTCTTCCGGCACGGCGCTCAACGGCGGCCAGAACTATATTCATTACGTGACGTCAAAAGGCGCGCTCATCGCCATGACCCGGGCAATGGCAAAAGAGCTCGGTGATTATAATATTTGCGTCAACACCGTAACCCCGGGCTTTGTCGTAACCGAAGGACGGCAAGTGGATCCGGCCTTCAATGCCAGCCGGGTCGCTAATCGCGCGCTGAAGCGCACGCAGGTGGAGAATGATTTGGTTGGTACGGTGATGTTCCTGGCGTCACCCGAGAGTGATTTTATGACCGGCCAGTTGCTCAACGTCGACGGCGGCGCGCATTTTGTGGGGTGAGATAAGTCGAGGGAGACGCGTTTACCTATTTGTCATGCCCGCGAAAGCAGGCATCCAGGCGCACCGGGAGAAACGGACGGCAAGAAGGCTGGATTCCCGCCTGTGCGGCAATGACGGATTGGGACGCAAAAATCGACGCATCTCGGAAAACACTCTAGACTCTCGGGGAGCATACTTCATGCGTTTCAAAGACAAATCCGTGATTATCACTGGCGGCGGTGGAAAAATCGCCAAGGCCTATGCCCTGGCGTTTGCGCAAGAGGGGGCGAAGCTGGCGCTGCCGGATATAGCCAGCGCCGATCACGTCGTGAAAGCGATCCAGGACATGGGCGGCACGGCCATGAGCATGGCCTGCGATGTCTCAAACGAGAACAGTGTCAAGGCGATGGCCGGCGAAGTGGCCCGGCGGTTCGGTACCATCGACATTTTGATAAACAACGCCGCCTATTTCATGACCGTGTGGAAGGGTCCGTTTTGGGAGATGGAAGTTGACGAGTTCGACAAGGCGATGGCCGTGAACGTGCGCGGGTCGTGGCTTTGCGCCAAAGCCGTCGTTCCCTATATGCAAAAGCAGAAGAACGGGAAAATCATCAATATCTCGTCCAATGTCGCTCTAACCGGCAATCCTAATTACATTCACTACGTTACGTCCAAGGGCGCGCTGATCGCGATGACCAGGGCGATGGCAAGGGAACTGGGCGATTGGAATATTTGCGTTAACACGGTGACCCCGGGATTCGTCGTGACGGCCGGGAGGAAGGTCGATCCAGAGTACGAAAAGATCCGCGCCCAGCAACGGAGCATCAAACGTACTCAGGTTGAAATCGATTTGGTAGGAACTGTCCTATTTCTATCCTCGCCCGAAAGCGATTTCATGACAGGGCAGCTGTTAAACGTTGACGGCGGCTTCCACTTCGTCGGGTAAGAGAGATAAATTATTAAGGAGTCCACAATCGAGTAACCAAACAGCGACCGAGGGGTGAGACCTGGAGAGCGCGGGCACAGGAGCGCAAAGGTTGTTTTCAGGCCCTGCCGGCGGGCATTTCCACCTATGGAGAGGACGGGGTGGTGG
>DATBLC010000053.1:0-5621 GCA_036555515.1 Binatia bacterium | reverse complement strand
TGTCGTTTACCCCGCCGGCGGCGAGGTGAAACCGCATCTCCACCGTTCGCTGGAACGCAAAATCAAAGGAACTTCAGAGGTGCTCCTCGTCAGGAAGGGCCGTTGCGAGGTGGATATCTACGACCATGCCAAGGAGTTGGTGGCGACGCGGGAGCTGCGCGAAGGTGATATATTGCTCCTAATCGATGGAGGCCATGGATTTCGAATGCTGGAGGAAACGGTCTTTGTGGAGATTAAACAGGGGCCCTACACGGGCCTGAATGAGAAAGAGCGGTTTCAACGCGCTTGCGGTAGTGAGGACTAGTAGGGCAAATCTTGGTGAAGTCGCCCTGTTGAATACGGGTCGCACTCTACATCGGCCTCGAATGCAGCACAGGCATCCCCCACGCAACTCGTTCTGTTCGCATGACTGAATCAAAGCCGCGCATATTGATCATCTATCCCTATTCAAGTCTCGATACGAATCCAACGATAACGTATTTAATCGAGGAGCTGGTTAAGCGCAGCATCCGGGTTGACGTTTTAGCTGGCCGAAGTGATAGCTTTGCGATGCCGCCGGAATCCTTCCTTACCCCGGAGTCTTTCGGTGAGGCTGTGCGGTTGGAGTTTTTACCCTTTGATTTCTTTTTTCGATGGTGGTCCCCCGTAGCGGGCTTACCCCTGCGCGTTGCGAGCCGGTTAGTGGCATCGCGCGAGGGTTCAAGCTATCCGCTGCGTTTCGATCACGCTTTCTTCAAGTATTTTCAGGCCGCGCGCTATTCCGTTATCATCGGCGTAGACCCACACGGCATCGTCTTGGCCGACGCGCTGAACGGCTGGACAAAGAGGCCGCTGGTTTACATTTCTTTTGAGATTCTCTTTGCCGATGACGTGGATAGCGACCGCGATCAACACTTGCTGCGCTTGGAAAGGGCCGCTTGTCAGCGGAGCTCGTTGGTATTGATCCAGGATGACGAAAGATCTCAAGCCTTTCATCGAGAGACTTCATTCCCACCCGAACGAATTCTCAAGATTCCGGTTGCACCTCCTCCTCAGCGCATCGAGCGGTCCGATTGTCTCCGGCGAACCTTGAAAATCCCAGCGGAGAAGCGAATCGTGCTGTATTGCGGAAATCTTCAGAGCTGGAGCTCGCGCGACGAGTTGGCGGAATTGGTCTCATACTGGCCGGACGAATACTGCCTCGTAATTCATAATCGCTCCAATGTGCAGCGCACGTTGCAGCGATTTCTCGACAAGCTGACCGAGACGGGGAAAATCATTATCTCGGGCGCACCGGTCGGCAGAAAAGGGATGGGCGCCCTGGTGGGCTCGGCGGATTTCGGCCTTGCGCCATATAAGCCAATTCCCGGCGATCTGTGGACCGGCAAGAATCTCTATCACCTCGGATTCGCGTCCGGAAAAGTTTCCTATTATGCTATGTGCGGCCTGCCGATACTGGCTCGGCCATTGCCGGTTTTTGAACGTGAATTTTCCCGCTATAGATGCGGGAAAATCTATCGCCGGCTGTCAGAGTCCGGAGATTTGCTTGAAGAAATGACGCGCGAGTACGACAGTTACAGCAGTGAGGCGAAGCGTTTTTATCACGAACGTCTGAACCCGGAAAGAGGCATGGCCGACTTTTGTAATCGTCTGTTGGATTTAGGCCGGGCCGCATGATTGGTACGCAAAATTGATCCCCGTGAACGAACCCGTTTTGGGAAAACGCGAAGAAGAATTCGTGCTCGAATGCCTCCGTTCGGGTTGGATTTCGTCGGCCGGCAAATTCATCGAGGATTTCGAACAGGCCTGGGCGGCCTATTGCGGGAGACGCTACGGGATTGCAGTGTCGAATGGCACGGTCGCGCTGCAGGTGGCATTAGCCTGCATCGGGCTCAAAACCGGCGATGAAGTGATCATGCCGAGCTTTACTATCATTTCATGCGCTCTCGGAGTGATCTACAACGGCGGCGTACCCGTGCTCGTTGACTCAGATGCGCGTACTTGGTGCATGAACGTCGAGGGCGTAGAAAAAAAAATCACACCCCGTACCCGCGCAATCATGCCGGTGCATATCTACGGCCATCCTGTAGACATGGATCCTTTGCTCCATCTTGCAAAGCAACACAACCTGGCGGTGATCGAGGACGCAGCGGAAGCACACGGCGCTGAATACCTCTCCGGCCGAGATACGACGGCTCCCCAATGGCGCCGCTGTGGCAGCTTCGGCGATCTCAGCTGTTTTAGTTTTTACGCCAATAAGCTCGTGAGTACAGGCGAAGGCGGCATGGTACTGACCGACGATCCTCTACTAGCCAAGCGCGTCCGTTCTTTGCGCAATCTCTGTTTCCAACCCGAACACAGGTTCTACCACGAGGAACTAGGCTTCAATTTTCGGCTTACCAACGTCCAAGCGGCGCTCGGGCTCGCGCAGGTAGAGAGAATGGAGCAAATCGTCGCACGTAAACGATCTATGGGCCAAACGTACAACGCTCTGTTGGCAGACATTGATGGTCTGCAGCTGCCCGCGGAGGAACCATGGGCTAGAAGCGTTTATTGGATGTACGGCATCGTTGTTTCAGACAAAATAGGCATGGACGCAACTGAACTTGCCCGACGGCTCAAGAGCCGCGACATCGAGACCCGGCCTTTTTTTCTCGGCATGCACGAGCAGCCTGTTTTGCGCAGACGCCGCCTCTTTCAAGAGGAGGGGTACCCCGTCACCGAGCACCTCGCGCGCCGCGGCCTCTACCTTCCGTCCGGATTAGCGCTGACGAAACAACAGCTACATGCCGTTTCTGAAGCGGTTCACGAGGTCTTGTCGTGACCCAGCCGTTCGGATCGGATTACGCGGCGTCTTACGATACACTTTACGCGGACAAAGATTATGAAGCGGAGTGCGACCTGATCGAGCGGCTGCTCCGCATCTATGGCGAAACCAAGATCTCGAGCATTCTAGATTTAGGGTGCGGCACCGGCAACCACGCTCTGCCGCTCGCCCGCCGCGGTTTCGAAGTGGTTGGGGTTGACCGCTCGAAATTCATGCTGGAACAGGCGCGCACCAAGGCAGCGTCAGCCGGGTTGTCGTCTCACGCACAGTTTTTTGAGGCAGACATTAGACGCTTGGATCTTGGACGGCGCTTTGATGCGGCCTTGATGATGTTTGCGGTGCTAGGTTATCAGCTCACCAACGAGGACGTGATCGCCAGCCTTGGGGCGGTCCGGCGTCATCTGGATCTGGGAGGCGTTTTCTTGTTCGACGTGTGGCACGGTCCGGCGGTGCTTTTTCAGCGCCCCTCGGAGCGCGTACGAACCATTCCGACATCCAATGGAAAGATCCTGCGCGCCTCGACAAGCGAACTTGACACAAACCGCCACCTCTGCAAGGTGAGCTACCATGTGTGGAAGTTCAGCAGCGACCGACTTGTGAGCGAGACCGAGGAAGAACACGTTGTCCGTTATTTCTTTCCACTCGAGCTGAATCTGCTCTTGCAATCTGCGGGTTTCACTTGCGTTCGTCTAGGGGCCTTTCCGCAATTCGACCGCGATCCCGATGAAAACACCTGGAACTCACTCTGTGTGGCAAGGGCGGTATAACGGAATATGCTTAGGTTGGACGATCTGTTGCGGGACCAGCCGAAATTCATTGAGACCGGACCCGGTGAGCTGGAATACGAAGGGCTTTCGCCGGAAATCCTCCGTTTCATAGAAACCCGCGTCAGTGCCGACTCTACCACGCTTGAGACCGGCAGTGGCGCTTCCACGGTTCTCTTTGCCATGAAGCAGACACGCCACATAGCGATCACCCCTGACGCGCAGGAGGTGGAGCGGGTCGGCGCCTACTGCCGCGATCACGGTGTGGATCCTAACAAGGTTCGGTTCATCGTGGATTATTCCGAGCACGCACTCCCCCAGCTCGCTTTGCCGATGCTCGATCTCGTGGTGATCGATGGCCGGCACGGCTTCCCGGCGCCGTATATCGATTGGTATTATACCGCCCCGAAGCTGAAAATCGGCGGTCTCCTGGTTGTCGACGACACGTGGATATATGCCTGTCAAATTCTCCGGGACTTTTTGGCCGAAGCGCCCGAGTGGGAGCTAGTCTACGATTGCCCGCCTCGCGCGGCAGTCTTCAAGAAGCTGGGCGAGGGAAGCCACAGCCAGGAGTGGATCTACCAGCCCTACGTCAACAAACGTGGGTTGATTAGGTTCGAAAATGGCATCTGCAAACCGGCCCCTCCGGGCCCAGCCATCCTGGCACAGAAGGCGGTGGCTCATCTCAAGCGGGGTGAATTTCTAACCCTCGCCAAAAAAGCGTTGCGCGCGTTGAATCGCTGAATCGAAGCGATCCCAGCCTGAATTATGCAGCGGCGCGCAGGTAGACGTACTCGGATGAGTGTCACAGAAACGGATCAACGGCATTTCGGCGGTGCGCCTCTGGTGTAGTTGAGCTTATTGGGACAGGTATGTCCGAGGGCATGCTAGCTTGGTTCTACATTAGGTTTCTTAAACCGATTGAACTTTTACTCAAGCCTTCGCTCAACAGGACGCTAGCGCGACACGGCTGGATTTGGGAAGCTCTTAAAAGCGTTCGCTCCAGACTACTCCATAACCTCCCTGGCTCACTCACACAGAGCGAAATGATCCCGCATCGTATCGCTTATCCATGGCCGGACAAGAAGAGGCCTTTTGGCGTGAACGTGGCGGGAAACCTTGGGTCGGAGACCGGCGTCGGCGAAGCGGTACGATCTTCTTTGAGAGCTTTACAAGCGGCTTCTATTCCTTATGTCATCAATAACATCGTGGATCCCAATGCGGCTAACTTGGAGCTACAGATAGAGGAATTCGCGCGAGACAATCCTCACAGCGCCAACTTGATTCATCTGAACTTTGACGTGGTTCCAGAGTTCGCAAAACTCAAAGGCCGCAGGTACTTTGAAGGCCGCTATAATATCGGCTGCTGGTTTTGGGAGCTCTCGGAGTTTCCAGAAATGTGGTATTCGAATTTCGACTATTTTAATGAGCTATGGGCTAACTCGAATTTTATCCAAGAATGCCTCTCGATCGTGTCCCCGATACCTGTTATCAAAATGCCCATCGCACTTGCTCGCGACGTTTCTTACTCGCGCTTCGATCGTGCCCATTTTCGAATTCCCAATGGCAAATTTGTCTTTTTGTTCGTGTTCGACTTTGATAGCTCGATCGAGAGAAAGAATCCTTTCGGAGTCATTGAAGCGTTCAAACGCGCCTTTGGCCCGGCGGAAGATGTGCTGCTGTATATTAAGTCGGTACACGGGAGCCATCACCCCGATCAGCTGGAGTCGCTGCGATTAATGGCCCACGCACACCAAAACATATGCTTCACCGACGCGGTTTATACGCGAGAAGAAATCGATGGGTTGGTACAATCTTGTGACTGCTACGTGTCACTCCATCGATCGGAAGGGTTCGGACTTCCAATCGCAGAGGCAATGAGAGCGGCAAAGCCGGTAGTCGTTACCGGTTATTCAGGTAACATGGATTTCACAACACCTGAGAACAGTTTTCTTGTGAGTTACCGGCTAGGTCCCATTGAACAAGATGGCCCCTATCCTAAGGGATATCTTTGGGCCGATCCGGATCTCGAACAAGCGGCGGACCAGATG
>DATBLC010000052.1:0-2754 GCA_036555515.1 Binatia bacterium | reverse complement strand
GTCACCGCGGCCAAGCTCGCGCACTCGGGCTTCACCGCCAACGCCCAGGCCATCGAGGCGGGAGTCGGCTTCTACGAAAATTTCTATCACGGGTCACCAATAGATACGCGGCCCATTGAAGAGCTTGGAAAAACCTTCGCCATGGAAACGGATGGCGTCAGGATAAAGCCTTACCCCTGCGGCGGGCTCACTCATCCCACCATCGATGCCACCTTTGAACTTTGCGCCAAGCAGGGTATCAGCGCCGATATGATCGACTCTGTCGACGCCGCGGTGACCAAGCATACTTACAACCGCATTGTTTTCAAGGTTCCGCAAACTGGCATTCAGGGAAAATTTTGCATGCCTTATCTTTTGGCCCGGGCAATCATCGATAAAAAAGTCGGCCTCGACATTTTCACCGACGAGGCCGTGCGCGAGCCAAAGATTCTCAAATTGGCGGAGAGGATCGAGATGCGGCTCGATACCAATCTCAAAGCGACCAGCCCCGGCGGCCGACCCTGCCGCGTCACGATGAGATTAAAAAACGGCCAGAGCCATTCTTGCGAGAAAGAGCACGCTAAGGGAAGCCCCGAAGTGCCCATGACTGAGGAAGAGCTTAGAGGAAAATTCACCGACTGCGCGCGCTTGACCCTTGACCGCGACGCCACCGAGCGCGCGCGTGAATCCATCGAGCGCCTGGAGACCTTGAGCGATATCAGGCCCCTTTGCCAGTTACTGAGGGGCTGACCTAACTTCCGCCCTCACTGGAGAGTTAAAGAATTTTCTGCGGCTGACACCTTTGAACCGGGATTCCGCAGCCCAAAATTTCAAAGTCATTTTGCGCTATCGCACCTTCGTTGTTACGAGCTTTAACGTTCCGTCGAAGCACCGTTGCTCGATGTCTGAGGCAGAAACCCATCGACTTTGCTACGGAAGGATTGCGCCTCGCGCTTCCCGTCGAGCACAACTGCCGAATCCGGGTTGAATCTGTTATTTCGCCAGCGGATCGGGCCGCAACTGGAATTTGACGACCTTGGGCTTGGTGCCTTTGCCTCCTTCCATATGAAATGGCGTGCGGGTGCCGGTGGTCGCCCACAGCCCTTTACCCTTCCAGTCCCCTTTCGGATTTTCGATGCGCCCATCCATCCATTTAGCGTAGAAGCCGAGAGGATATGGCACGCGAAGATTGACGAACTTGCCGTCGACCAGGGCGAGCAGCGAATCGTTCAGGTTACCGGTGGCGATCGGTATGTCTTTGCCCAAGCCGAATGTGTCGAACTGATCGACCCAAGTATAGTAACTCGCCTCGGCGCTGCCCGGCTCATTCAAGCTCTCAAAGTTAGGTCCGGGAAGTGTATAAAGTGTCCAACCTTCGGCACAGTGTTTGCCGGTCGCGGTCGGACCATTGAGTACTTTGCATTTGCGCCGGTCGAAGCTCGCCAGATGGCCGCTCGACAGCGATGACCAGACTACACCGCTGCGGTCGATGTCCATGCCGCGAATACCGTACCCGCCTTGCTCGAGGGGCGCTTCGAAAATTTCCGCAAGCGCAGTTTCTGACGGATTTGAACCCGGATTGAGGCGTACGACAGCGCCGGGAAACCCCAAGGAAGACCCCCATACCGAACCATCCACTGGGCTCACAGCAACGCCGTAAAAGGCTGCCACGACCCGCTTGTCTTTGGTTGGATCCACCGGCTGATTGGGCTCGATCCACTCGTCGCGCTTGCCATTGCCGTTGGTGTCGAGGATAAGCGGTGTCCACCCCTGCGACCTTTGCTCATCGCCGCTCTCTTCAAACATCTTCCGGTTTAGCCAGCCGACGACGCCGCTGGCGGCACCACCGGCGCTGGTCCAAAGGGTATGATTGGCGTCTTCGGCGAAGACGAGATGATGCGTTGAAAAGCAGGTGCTGATCAACGTGAACTTTTTGGTTTTCGGATCGTACATCGAGAGATGCCGGTTCGCGCTGTTCATCGGAAAAACCTTGGCGGAGGGATGATCCGATCCTTTTTTACAAAACGCGGGATTGTCCGGCGGTCGGATTCTCGCGGTAAACCACACGCGCGCTTTTTCATCGATCATCGGATTATGGTGGTTCGACTGGCTATCCCAGATCGGTTCTGCGCCCCAATAAGGGGACGGCGTTAGCGGGTCCGTCTTCGCCGACGGGGTTTTCGGATCGCGCACCGGATGTTTGATTTCGAGCGCTTTGTGGCGCACCGGGTCGAGCACCGGAACCAAATCCGTGCTTAGCTCGGTAGCGCCGTAAATCGGACCGTTGGCGTTGACGGTTGGGTTACGCTTGTCGGTGGAAATCTCATCGTGGAGGTAAGCTTTGGGATTGCTCCAATCCCACACTGTAATCACAACGTTGCGCTCGACACCTTGCGGACGCGACGGTTTCGACTTGGGCAGATCGCCGGCGGCGATCCGATCAGTCCAATCTCCGTACAACTCAGCGGCCCGCTTGGGTTCAATTCTGCTCATGGCGTTGAGCATCGAGGTCATTGCCTGTCCGGAGACGATGCGCCGCTGCCACGCGTCGGCTGAAGTTTTGAACGTACCGAGTTCTTTTGGGATCGTGCGTGTCGCCCTGTTGCCAAGCTGATGACAAGTATTGCAGCCGTTGGTTTTGACTACGTCCAACCACTGCTCCTGATGTCTCAGTCTTTCCGGCATACCGTTGCCTTTTTCTCCCGTGCCCGGGAAGAGAGTCTTATCAGGAATCTTGAGCATCGAATACCAGTAGATTGCCGGATAGTATTCCGC
>DATBLC010000051.1:0-5993 GCA_036555515.1 Binatia bacterium | reverse complement strand
ATTCAGCCTTTCAGTGGTAGCAGGCTCTGCGAAACCCATAAGGCCAACGCTTAGCAGCCGGAGTTGCTTTCGTTTGGCCCGGGGTTATTCCGGTTCAGATTCACACTTCGACCGGAATCAGGCCGTTTCATTTCATCTGCTAAACACCAAAGCGGGTCGCGCATCCGAAATCAGTTCTTTTTGTCCCGTATGCAAGGCCAGCGTCGACCGTGGCCAGCGGCTCCGGATATGAAGTCACCAAAGGGTGGTACCTGCGGAGCTCGACGACTATTGCCGTGAGTCTGATTTATGGGGCTCGACTCAGCGTTCCTGGGCGGTTTGACAGCAATCGGCTTGCAGCCGAGTTGCGCTAACGGGCCGAGGAAAACAGCCCTGCTTTCAACCTTGCTCTCCGATAACCAATCCCTACTGGCGTCGGCTCACCGTTCTCATTATAAAGCGCGGTGCCGTCGTTGCGGTCGTTTGTCCCGGCAGGCGAGGAGTACCAAGCATATCGCTCAACAAACGGTAGTGTCTCAAGCATCTCGACTGACTTCGTCGCGAACTCTGCCTGCAGTTCCCAACTAGGATAAACAGGCGGGTCGTGACCCGATCTGGATAGCAAACCAAATGAGGACGAGCATGGAGATGCTCTTTAACATGTACACGGTGCAGTTCAGGAAGCTCCGCGGCGGCGGCCAGGGCGGCAAAGCGTGGTCACGCGGACGCTCACGCGCAAAAACTTCAAGTCGTAATTTACCAGCGAATAAGTGGCGATTCGTCAATGGAGATAACAGGTTATCGCGTGGTGCGCCCGACAGGAATCGAACCTGTACTTAGGGTTCCGGAGACACTGGACGTCGATTCCTAAATTGTAAGTGCTAAGACTTAATCTGACAATCATGGGAACAAGTCCCTCCAAATACCCCATGAACTCGAAATAGGTCGCTCGCAGCGGAATTTCATCGTTATGTCGCTCAGGTCGAGTCTTTAACAGCCAGCATTATCGGAGCCAGCTTTCCAAAAACGGAAATTGACTCTTCCATCGATTATTTCTCGGATAGGCTCCTAGACAGCACTATGGCTCGGTCAGCCAATGGCTCAGATCGCGCTGCAGCAGATTGGAGAGCTTGGTCACATCCTCCGCCAGCGTGTCTCGCAGCATCTGCTTGACGTCGGGAGCGAGCGGGGCTGGGCGCGTGTTAATCGTGTTCCACCGCACCAACTGTTCCAGCCAAGACTTTCGCCCGGTGGCTTTCTTCTTCTGGTTCATCTTCCAGATTAGGTGTAAAGTATCGGCGACATGCGCCTTACTCGCCAGCGGGGCGTAAAGCAAGCGCTGTAGCCAACGATAGCGGTAGATGTGGCTCTGGAGTTTCCGCTGGAACCTCGTCCTGCCGTCGTACTCAACCTCTATAAACTTCAGCACGTGTTTGTACACTGTGAGTGGGTCGCGCACGAGGTCGTCGAAGAGAAGAACAAGGGAGTGGTCGTGCCCGACGAGTTGATAGAGGCGCTCGATCTGCAGTCCGAACCCGGCGACCTCACGGTACAACAGCAGGCGGGGGTCAAGGCAGTGTTTGGGAATCCGCTCGCCTCGCGCTCTCATTTCCTGAAAACTCCAGGCGGTGGCAAAATCTTCTACATCTTCCATGAGGCTGAAGCGCATCCGCAAATGATACGAGGGCAGCATGTCCAGCGGATTACGTAAGATGGCAATGAACCTGGCCTGTGGGTTGAGGCTCAAGATTCGCCGGAGGGCGTCGGGAGAGTAGAGGTAAGAAACTGACCCCTCTCCGATCGCCTTATGACTCTCCCGATAGTGAGAAAAGTAACGCGCCAGGTAGGCGGTCTCTAAGTCGTCGAGCGAAGCGTGCGGCGCGAACAACGAGAAGTAGTGTGGCTCCTTAGGCCGCGAGAAGCACACCTGCGGGTTATCGGCGACGTAGCTGCTCAACGCCGTTGTGCCGCACCGCGGTGCCCCGATGAGGAAAAAATCCGGAAAACGCTCTGGTCTTGTCAAGCTGTTCCCTCCCCTGTTAACGCTGTCCAAATGCATTGATGTAGGACGTGCGAAGCGCGCCCAGCCGAAACACCACGCCGGTGGGTACTCCGCGCCCTACAAAGCTGCTCACCGCCTCTTTGTTCACACCCTGCCTCATTTCACCTCCACTCACCGTGGCAGCGAGCCGGAGTTTTGCTTGTGGTGTACTCTGTTCAGCGCTACCCCGCAATAGTTCATCTGAGCAAGAACGCATATTCCCCAACGACCGTGGCCCCTTCGTCGAACGCCTACGACCTGGAACGATCGAGCGCGCGAACAGTGTTCGCAATATCCTGGCTCAGCCCATCTGCAGCCGAATACCGCCTGCCAATGCCAGCCGACGGCGCCGCTCGCTCCGAGTTCGACCGAGCGGCGCCATGAGGAACCTTTCGCGCAGCCCGACCGCCTGCGCCGTCCAAGCCGACCGAAGCAACATTGGGATTTTGATCCAGCAGAAAAGGAATTGACACCTCTTTCGGTCCTGCGCTATGGCTTCGGTCATAGAAAAAGGTGGTTTAAAAATCCTATCCATGCAACTATTGCCCTAACCGTCGAAGGAGCGCTTCTGGCTCGAAGCTATTGCCCCGTCGTTGGAATCTGTACTCGATCATTGATATTTCGAAGGTAGGAGGGTTTTTAACACGAAACTCCTTCCGTGTATAACTGTCATTGTGCCGACGTTCAATCGCGCCGCAAGCGTACAGAGATTGCTGGCGAGTCTCGACGGGTTGGAATTTTCAGATTCGCTCCCCACGGAAGTGATTATGGTCGATAACGGGTCGACGGATGGCACGGAGGGAATTCTGTTGGAAAACGGCAGAAGACAGCATCCGTTTGATTTTGTTTTTTTGCGGGAGACGGCCAGGGGGAAATCCAACGCGTTAAACAGCGGCATCGGTGTCGCTCGAGGGGACCTCCTCATTCTCGCCGATGACGATGTTGTCGCGGACCGCCACTGGCTCATCAAACATTGGGAGTGTCATCGCGATACCGATTTCAGTGCGGTTCAGGGGCGAGTTCTTCCCGGTTTAGATCCCGAAGGGCAGCCGGCGAATCAGAGCCATCTCCGGGAATACAATATCCCGATTGTCGACTATGGCGATAGGATTCGCTTGGTCCGGAATTTTACTGGAGCTAATGTTTCCTTGAAGCGGGAAGTCATCAAGCAGGTAGGTCTGTTTAATCCGCGGCTTGGTCCCGGTGCCTCGGGTTTCAGTGAAGATATGGAATACTCGATGCGCATCCGCAAGGCGGGCTTTTCGATCGGATATGCGCCGGATGCTGTCGTATTTCACGAACTCAGGCCGGAACGTTACGGTCGGACGTATCATCGCCGGGTGGAGTATAAAAAGGGGATGGGTCGGAGTCTTTATCGACAGGATTCCATTTGTTTCAAAGTACTTCCCGCTCTACTCGCCCATTGCATCCGCTACGGGATTTACCGGTTCCTTGGGAACGCTCAAAAGGCCTACAAAAGCGAGGGAAGAATTTGGAAGTGGTGGGGGTATCTCAACGGCAAACTAGGGTCATCCAGATGGATCTGAGTGCCAAGACCCTGATGTTTACCAACGTGAGCAGCCGAATACCGCTTGCTAATGCAAGCTGACGGCGCCGCTTGCTCGAATTCGGAGCGAGCGCTGCCTTAAGGAACCTTGCGCGCGCCTCCCGACCCCGTGAAGCTGGGATCCCGAGTTTCGACTCTGAAAGAATCGACCGTGAACTGCTACAGGTCTTCACCTAAGGTCAGCGTCGTGATCCCTGTGTTTAACGGCGAGCGCTTCATCGGCGACGCGATTCGGAGCGCACTCGATCAGACTTTTAGGGATTTTGAAATCATCGTCGTGGATGACGGCTCCATTGATCAAACGGAGAAAATCGTCCGTCAATTCTCCGACCGTGTCGCCTATCACCGCCAGGAAAACCGCGGCGCTGGAGCGGCCCGAAATTTAGGTGTCATGTGCGCCGGCGGAGAATGGATTGCTTTTCTTGACGCCGACGACATTTGGTACCCGCAAAAACTAGCCGTTCAGTTTGACGCCGTGGCGATGAATCCGGCAATTGCGTTTGTTTATTCCGATATGGATACGATCGACGTACATGAAGCTATTTTACAGCGGAACTTTCTGACGACCCAAGTAACGACCCAAGTAAAGCGCCGCAGGCGGAAGAACGACCGGGACCTTGTTTCGCTGGTTTTCGAGGGCCAACCTTTTCCATATCCATCGACGGTTTTGCTGAAGCGTGAGCTGTTTTCGCAGAGCGGCGGGTTTAGCCCGTTGTTTCGTCGAAACTATCATGAAGATTTTGATTTATTCGCGCGCATCGCCCACGTGACTCCGCTCCATTTCCTGCCGCAATCTCTCGTGCAATATCGCAGGATGCCGAGCACCAGAATCGGTGACTGGTACGACGCGAATTGGGCGCTTCTTCTGGAGCGATTGGCGGAATTGTGGCGGGATCATCCGGATCGGCTTAAACAAGTCGAATGGCTTATTGACAAACACGCGTGTAAACAAGGCAGGACGCTGCTGCGCTCAGGCGAATGGCTCAAGGCGCGAGAATGTTTTTACGCCGTATTTCGGCGACGGCCTTTCTATTTCGGAAACCTGCGCTGGTGGGGTTTGTCGTATCTCCCGGTTGCGCGACAATTGTACCGCATGTACCGCAATCAAAAATCGACCGCCAGTAGGTTCAAACGCATCGGCCAATGAGAGTGTCGCGTCCCACCAGATTCGGAACACTGGATAAGTGAGAGTTGTTTGGCCAATATGGGCTGGGAAACAGCCGGGAGGAGAAGATGGCCAAACCGAGTCGGTGGACGGCGGAGAAGCGCTACCAGATTGTGAAGGAGGCGCTGAGCCAAAAGGAACCCATAGGACAGATCGCCAGGCGGCACCAAGTCTCGGAGGGATTGATCTATCGGTGGCGGGAGAAATTCTTTGACGGCGGCAAAGCAGCGTTGGCGTTTGAAGGGCAGCGGGGGTCCGGCAGAGAGAAGGCGGCATTGGAGCGCCAGGTCGAAGAGCTTCAGAAGTTGATCGGTGAACAGGCCGTGGAGATCCGTTTTTTAAAACGGCTTGCGAGGAGCTAAAGCCCAGCTGGGCGGAAGTGGAAGCGGCCCGGGTGGCTGAAGGACTGACGGTCAAAGGGGCGATGAATTTACTCGGTTTATCGCGGACGAGTTACTACCGGCAGGTGCGCGGGATGAGCGACTACCAGTCTCATCCTCGAAAAGCCGAGTCACCAAAGCACGCTGAGGTTTTGCGTGAGGTTGCGCTCAAGCGAGTGGAAGCCGGCCACCGTCGGGTGAGAGCCTATGCGATGGCATGGGGGAAACTATCCCCTGACAGTCCCGCAAGCAGTCGGATGAGCTGCTATCGGGTGCTTAGGCGCGAGGGTTTACTCCAACCCAAGCGGATCGGCCAGGATCTGCGCCAAGCGGCCGAGCGTCGCCGCCAGATGTTAAGGGCTCCCGAGAAGCTCAGGGAGATTTTACCGATTATGTGACCGAGGATGGGGAGAAGTCCCGCATTGGTTGTGTGACGGAATATCTCAGCCGCTATAACCTGGTCTCCGAGGTCCTGGACACCGAGACGGCGTTGGATCTGATTGCCGTCACAGAGGCGGCACTCAAAGAGATCGTGAAGTTGGGGCACGAGCTTCCCGCGCAAATCATCCTGGTGACCGATAACGGGCCGGCGATGAAGTCCAGACGGTTTAGAAACTTCGTGAAGAAGAGCGAGCTGTTGGTCCATGTTCGCTCACGGAAATATCATCCGCAGACCATCGGACGCGAGGAGCGCTATCACGGGTCGCTAAAACTGGAGCATTTGTATCGAGTGCTGCCGAATAATCGAACCGAACTGATCGAGGCGGTAACAAGCTATCGGCAATTTTATAACTACGAAAGGCTCCACATGAGTCTAGGGTACCGCACACCGGCTGCGGTGTATTTAACCAAGGACGGCCA
>DATBLC010000050.1:0-27520 GCA_036555515.1 Binatia bacterium | reverse complement strand
AAACTCCGTTCATGGTTCGACTGGGCTCACCACGAAGGGATGTCAGACATTACCAACCAATCAAGCCTTTAGCCGTCCGCCCTGTCGAAGGGCTCCTAAGTTTTCACACAGTCTGTCGCTTACCGCGAAATTGCGTGCGACGGCGTAGCTACCGACAGCGAGATTAGGCAAGCATCAATTTAGATACTCTCGCTCCCTTGCAATATCGTGTGCCACAGCCCGCACCCTGTCCGCCACTCGGCTGTTCATAAGTCCCACATTTGGCTTCGGCTGTCGCAATAAAACATGCTTTCACAGCGAAGACGTTTTAACACTATTATTGAAAGCGTAAATCGACGCCGGCGAGAAAACTTGTTCGGAATGAAAATTTTTACAAAAAATTTCTAAAATGCCATTTTTTTCTTGACATACTATTAATTGTGTCGTTATAATCGCGCCACGTACAAAATATGGGAGGGTTTTTCAACGAACATTCCTTCGCCTGAGTCTCGCATCGTTCCCCCGACATATCTTGCCCACCCCATGGAATCCTAAAAGGAGGTGTCTATGGCAGCTAAAAAGGCCAAAAAGAAAGCCAAAAAGAAAAAAAAGTAAGAATTAAGATGTGAGGTTGTGGTGGTGATTTGAACCCTCCTTGAATCTCAGGCGGTAAGATAGCTGTTCTGGCTATCGAGCAAAACAAGCCCCCCGGTATCGCATTCGGGGGGCTATGTTTTTGCAGCAAGCGTCAATCCTCTAATCCTCAATTACTTGGGCGGCCCGAAGGCAATTGCAATTGTCATTCAAGCCCGCCGCGAAAATTGTGTTCGTTACTCGTGCCGACGAATTCAAACCGCGAAAACTGTGCGCCTTGCCTGTGAAATCTTTTTGAGCCCGCAACATATTACCAGCTCCGTGCTACATTCTTTGATCAAGCGAATCTTGCTTCGGTTGGGACCATTCGCTAGAGTAACTAACGATGAGTAACATAATCATATTTCGATCTATCGCCCTTCTGGTTGGTCTGGGTTGGCTGCTCTTGGTAGCCGTCCCCACGGCGGCCCAGTCCAAGATTAATTACAAAGTTATTAAGAATCTCGAGCCGATGAAAGACAATAGCCCAACACCGGACTTCACTGTTGCGGGTTTCGACGGCAAGACTATTTCTCTAAAAAATTTTCGCGGCAAGATGGTGTTTTTGAATTTTTGGGCGACCTGGTGCGTCCCATGCCGGGAAGAGATGCCGGCAATGGAGCAATTGTACCAGGAATACAAAAGCAGAAACTTCGTGATTCTCGCCATCAACGTTAAAGACCGCAAACAAGACGCGATGAATTTTCTCAAAGAATTGAAAATTACCTACCCCGCGGCCTTCGATCCGGAAGGCCAAGTGGGGCTTCTTTACGGCGCATGGGGATTGCCGACCACCTATCTCATCGGCCCAAAAGGCGAAGGGCTGGCGCGCGCCTGGGGCCCGGCTGAGTGGTATAGTCCGGCCGCCCGCAATTTGATCAGTCAAATCCTCGCAGAAAAAAAATGACCGATGTCAACGTCTTCGTTGCCTTCGCGGCCGGAGTATTCTCGTTTCTTTCGCCTTGCGTCTTGCCGCTGATTCCGTCCTATCTTTCCTTCGTCTCGGGTGTCTCCGTCGAAGAGATGCGCGGCGTTCAAGCCGCGGCCAGGGTGCGCACCCGTGTGGTTTTGAACTCCGTCGCCTTCATCCTCGGCTTTTCTCTGGTTTTTGTATCTCTCGGCGCGTCGGCCAGTTTTTTCGGCGGCTTGTTTTTGGGCTACCGGAATTTCATTCGCGTCGCGGGCGGCATGTTCGTTCTTCTGGTCGGGTTTTATCTCGTCGGGCTTTTCAAAATCGTCGCGCTGGAACGCTATCTCCAGTTTAATTTCAAAGACAAACCAGCGGGCTATTTAGGCTCGGTCTTGGTCGGCATCACTTTCGCGGTTGCCTGGACACCTTGCGTGGGACCGGTATTGGGCGCGGTGCTCGCTCTGGCGGGCGCAACCGGGGAGGTTGGCCGCGGCGTTTTCTTGCTCTCGAGCTACGCCGCGGGATTGGCGACACCATTCTTCTTAAGCGCGCTAGCGGTGAATTCCTTCTTTCAATTCTCGCAGAGATTTCGCCGCTACATTAACGCCGTTCACGTTATGGGCGGCATATTGCTGATCATCGCCGGAGTTCTATTGATCACTGACTACATGACCTTTCTCAACGCCTACGTGTTGCGCTTTACCCCCAACTGGTTGCTGCAAAGACTGTAGCTGCTTCGGCGTTAGTTTGACCCTCATTAGGGCAAATGCTAGCTTTCTCAAGATTACGTCTCGCACAGCGTGACTATACGGCGCACGCACAATACCTGCCCCACTGGGAGCATCGATGGAAGAGCACATTCGTAGCATTCTTAAGACCATTGGCGAGAACCCCGAGCGCGAAGGCTTGCTCAGGACGCCGGAGCGGGTTTCCCAAGCTCTCATGTTTTTGACCCAGGGATACAGCATGGATCCCGAAAAGGTCATAAACGATGCCCTTTTCACCGAAGATTACGAAGAGATGATCGTCCAGAAAGACATCGATTTCTATTCCCTGTGCGAACACCACATGCTGCCGTTTTTCGGCAAGGCTCACGTAGCCTATATTCCCCACCACAAGATCGTCGGGATTTCCAAACTTGCCCGTCTAGTGGATGTTTACTCGCGCCGCCTCCAGGTCCAGGAACGGCTCACCAACCAGATCGCCACGATCATCATGGAAAAACTCGACGCCCTGGGCGTCGCCGTGGTCATCGAAGCGGAACATCTATGCATGCGAATGCGCGGCATCCAAAAGCAGAATTCACTCGTTATCACCAGCACACTGCTCGGCGCCTTCCGCACGCGCCTGGAAACCCGCAACGAATTCATGAATCTTATCAGGCAAAAAGGCTAAGCGAGACGCTCATGGAATTAAGGATCAGAGACACCCGCGTCGACACGATCAAGACCGACTTGCTGGTCTTGCCCGTTTCGGAAAAGAAGTTGAATGAAGCGCCGTTATGCGCGCTGGATCGCCGTCTCAATGGACAACTGAAAGAGCGTATTCAAAAAAGCAAATTTACCGGCGCCGAGGGCGCCAGCTTGCTTTATTCAACCGCCGGCATATTGCCCGCATCGCATATCTTGCTGGTGGGTCTGGGCCAAGATAAGGAATCGGACCGCGACGCTTGGCGCAAAGCGTCCGCGCGCGGGCGCCGCGAGGCTTCCGCCATCGGCGCCCAGGACGTCGCTCTGTTTTTCGCGCCAAGCGACGACGCCGAAGCGAGCGCTGGCGCGGCTGTCGAAGGCGCGCTGCTCGCCTCTTATCAATTCACCCGATATCGTTCTAACGCCAAGCCGCCCGCCGACGTCAGAACGCTCACCCTTTTTAAGCCGGGTTTGAGACGCAGCGCGGCACTGGACAAATCGATCGACGCG
Organism: Binatia bacterium; assembly: GCA_036555515.1. Taxonomy (GTDB): domain Bacteria; phylum Desulfobacterota; class Binatia; order UBA9968; family UBA9968; genus DATACQ01. The sequence continues at coordinate 24,079 of DATBLC010000050.1, read as the reverse complement.
GCGCAACACGTAGCCGAAGCCGTATTTTTGGCGCGTGATCTGGTCAATGAACCGCCCTCTGTGGCCACGGCACGCTTCCTCGGCGAACAAGCTGAGCGTCTTTGCCGCGGGCGCGGTCTTTCGGTCGAGGTGTGGGGCAGGAAAAAAATCGAATCGATGAAACTGGCGGGGCTGCTCGCGGTGAACCGCGGCAGCCAGGAGGAGCCGAGATTCATCGTCATGCGCTACAAACCAGCGGGAAAGCCGCGCAAAAAAATCGCCCTCGTGGGCAAAGGAATCACTTTTGACTCCGGCGGGCTGTCGCTCAAGCCGTCGAAGTCGATGGAGACCATGAAGCTTGACATGGCCGGCGGCGCCGCGATTATCGCTACCATGAGCCGGCTTCCCCAACTGCGCCCGGCCATCGAAGTCACAGGCTATGTTCCCACGACGGACAACCTGCCCGGCGCCAACGCGCAAAAACCGGGCGACGTGATCCGCTATCTGAATGGTAAAACCATCGAGGTATTGAATACCGACGCTGAGGGCCGCTTGATTTTGGCCGATGCTTTGGCTCTCGCCGCAAGACAAAAACCGGACTACATGATCAACCTGGCGACGCTCACCGGCGCCTGCATGGTTGCGCTGGGTGGCGAAGTCGGAGGCTTGTTTAGTAACAATCAGGATCTCGCGGAACGTCTGCTGCGTTGCTCCAGAGACACGGGTGAAAAGCTCTGGCAGCTTCCGCTGGTCAAAGAATATCGGGAAATGATCAAGAGCAGTGTAGCCGATATGAAAAACATCGGCGGCGCCCACGCCGGCGCAATCACGGCAGCTCTGATCCTGCAAGAATTCGTCGCCGATGTTCCCTGGGCTCATCTCGACATCGCCGGTCCGGCGTTCGCCGAATCGGATCAAACCCTCTGTCCTAAAGGCGGGACAGGATTCGGAGTACGCACGCTTTTGAAATTTCTTTCGACGCTGTAAGGAGGACTAAGATCATGGCCAACATTGCTGAAGTGGGAGACAATAATTTCGAAACTGAAGTGCTCAAATCCAACCTGCCCGTGCTGGTGGATTTTTGGGCGCCGTGGTGCGGTCCGTGCAAAACCATAGCGCCGATCATCGAAGAAATCGCCAGCGAGTACGCCGGAAAGTTGAAAGTAGCAAAGCTCAATGTTGACGATCATCCCGCCACCGCCGCGCGCTACGGCATCCGCGGCATCCCGAATCTGATCATCGTCAAGGGCGGCGCCGTGAAAGAGCAGATCGTCGGCGCGGCGCCGAAAGTCAAACTCGTAAGCGCCATCGAAAAGGCGCTGCAGTAAGCGAAGAAGAAACGGAATGTTGGAATAGCGGAGTGATGGAGTAGGCGTGAATGCAAATACCTATCGGCTCTAACATTACTCCATTCTCCTATACTCCATCACTCCATTTTGTCAGAAGATATAGCGGCGCATACTGACGTTGATCATCAAGCCGATGGCGAACATCATGGTCGCCAAAGCCGATCCGCCGTAGCTAAACAGCGGCAGTGGTACGCCTACCACGGGCAACACGCCGGCAACCATGGCGACGTTGATGGCCACATGCCAGAAAATTATTGAAAGCAAGCCAAAAACCAAGAGCGCGCCAAAGCGATCCTTGGCGCGCTCCACGAGCTTGAGGCCGTAAACGATCAAGGCGAAGTAGCACGCCAACAAGACGAAGCAGCCAACAAATCCCCATTCCTCGGAGAAAACCGCGAAGATAAAATCGGTGTGTTGGGCGGGCAAGAAGTCGAGGCGGTTCTGCGTGCCGCGCAGATAGCCCTTGCCGAATAGTCGACCGGAGCCGACTGCGATTTGCGACTGGATGACGTGATAACCCGCGCCTAGCGGGTCGCGGTCGGGGTCGATGAAGGTGAGCACCCGCCCGCGCTGATAGGGACGCAGGAACTGCCAACCGATGGGCAGTAAAGCTAACCCGGCGCCGGCCAGGCAAAGAAAAGATTTCAGCCGAAGCCCGCCCATGAGAATCATGCTCATAAAAACCAGTCCGAGAATGATCGCGGTACCCAGATCCGGCTGAATCAGAGTCAAAATTACTAGCGGCGTCACCAGTGCAAAGGGCACCCAAAGATCGCGCAGGCGGTAACCGCCGCGTGGTTCATCCTCCTGAAAGTACTTCGCCATTACCAACACGATGGCGACCTTTGCAGGTTCGGACGGTTGCAGGCGGAAAAAGCCTAGGTTGAGCCAACGCTGCGACCCGCCGCCTGAATGACCGACAACGTCCACCACCAAGAGGAGCACGAGAATCACGCCAAAGAAGGGATAGGCCAACCTGTCAACGTAATGGTAATCGAGCGCCAGGGCGGCAAACATGGCGACCAAACCGAGACCGAGCCATAACAGTTGGCGCGACGGCAGCGATCCCGCGTGTTGCGCGGCAATATCGTAATTCGCGCTATAAATAGTCGCCACTCCCAACAGCACAAGACTCACTGCAAGGAAAAAAAGCGTCCAGTCGAAATGCGAAATCAAGCGCCGGTCAATTTGCACGTTTTGCTCCTTCGGCGCGGGCTTCTAGTTGGGCTGGCGGCGAGTTTTTCATTTCGGCGTATTTCTCGGCGACCATTTTCGCCATAGGCGCGGCCGCCGAGCCGCCATGTCCGCCATGCTCGATGAGTACGGCGATCGCGATCTCCGGCTTGTCCGCGGGACCGTAAGATACGAACCAGGCGTGATCACGGGTAAAATATGCGAGCTGTTCGCTCTTGAGATAGGCGCCCTTCATTTCAACTACCTGTGCGGTGCCTGTCTTACCGGCAAGCGTGATCATGGGTGACCTTGCCGCCTTGCCGGTGCCGGCGGCCCCTTGCACCACGTCGGTCAGAGCGTCGCGCACCCGGGTTAGGGTTGCCGGTTTTAATCCGATGTTCCGGATGACCTCCGGTCCCTGTTCGTAAACCCGTTGGCCTTCGATCGTCTCGACCTTGCTGACAAGACGCGGGCGGTACAGGGTGCCGCCATTAGCGACCGCGGCCATCATGTTAGCGAGCTGCAGAGGCGTCACTGTGAGATAACCCTGGCCGATCGCCACCGAGGGGGTTTCGCCCGGATACCATGGCTGGCGAAAACGCTTTCTTTTCCATTCCGTGTCCGGCACCAGACCCGTTTTTTCGTCGTCGAGCAAAGCGCCGCTTTTCTCGCCCAGGCCGAAAGCGCGCGCCCATTTGGCGATTTTGTCGACGCCAAGCCGCGTTCCCAGCGTGTAATAATAAACATCGCAGGACTCCACCAGCGATTTGTGCAGGTCCACAGCACCATGCCCTTCTTTTTTCCAGTCGCGAAAATTGCGGTTGCCGAATGGAAAGAAGCCTGGATCGGAAATTTTCGTGTCCGGTTGGATCGCTTCTTCTTCAAGACCGGCGATGGCCATCACTACCTTGAAGGTCGATCCTGGAGGATATTGCCCCTGAATGGCGCGATTGCTCAGCGGGCGCAGGCGGTCTTTAATAAGGGCGCGCCACTCATCGCCTTTGATGCCGCGGGCAAAAACATTTGGGTCGAAGGCAGGCGTGCTTGCCATTGCCAGGATCGCGCCGCTATGGACATCGATAACGACGATGGTTCCTTCCTTGCCCTGCAGCGCATCATAGGCGGTTTGTTGCAGCTTGCGATCCAGGGTCAGATGGACGGTATAGCCGGGGCCGGAAATGACCTCGGAAAGCACGCGCACGCGTCGCCCCAAAGCGTCCACTTCCACCTGCTGCCCGCCGCCCTTACCTCGGAGGTATTGCTCCCATTTCTTTTCCAAACCATATTGCCCAATTTCGTCGCCCAGCTCGTAACCCTCTTGCTTAAAATTCTTGAGTTGTCGCGGGCCGATCTCTCCGAGATAACCGAGCACGTGTGCGCCCGCGGGTCCATCGGCGTAATTGCGCCGCGGGCGCACGCGCAGCGTAACCCCCGGCAAATCCAGCTGATGGGTTTCCACCGCCACCACCGTGGCCCAATCGACGTCTCTCCCCAAAATAATGTCGTCGAACGCGCTCCGGCTTTTGCTTTGCCTGAAGTTCTCTAGAAACTCGCTTTCCTCACGGCCCAGATAGCGCGCCAATTGCCGCAGCGTGGCTTCCGGATTTTGCGAGTCCTCGGGCACGAAAAGCAGATCAAACGATGGCCGGCTATCGACGAGCAGATCGCCCCGCTGGTCGTAAATCATGCCACGCGTGCCGAGAATCCTCTTGATGCGAATCCGATTATTCTCCGAGAGATAGCTAAAACGTTCGCCCTGAATCGCTTGCAGGAAGATCAGGCGCGCCATGATGCCGAGAAACGCGAGGGCTACAAGCAAGTAGATCAACCGCGTGCGCGGCCGCAACTCGGGGGCACCATCTTTTCTTCCGAGATCGGTTAGAGTCATCGTCACCTATTGCGCTGGCCGACGCGCATTTTGGAGATAACTTTGGCCGCGTCGCAAAAGCGCGAATATCAGCGGCGCGATCATAGCGGCTATCAACGCTTCCGTAATTATATACCGTAGTGCCCCACTCCAAAACCCCTCCGTGGTCAGAAAGATCGCCCACGCCAAGACGAGAGCGGCTCCTTTCACTAGCGCTGCGAGCAGCACCACGAATGTACTCGCAACATAGCTGTGCAACCATATCGACCGCGAACTCAAATAAACCGCCAGAAAGACAACGGACATGGCGAAAGCGTTAAGTCCCAAGATTGGACTGGAAACGACGTCTACGGAGTAGCCCAGCGCGAATGATCCCAGCACCGCCCCCGCCGTTGGCTGATGCAACCCCCAATAGACGCAAACGATCAATACCAGATCGGGAACCACGGGAAAGAGCCGCAAAAAGGTTGTTTGTAATAGCACCATCAATAACCCGATCACAAAGATTAGCAACGAGAATCTCATCTGTTTGCATGCTTTAACGAAGAAGTGGAGAGGATCACTTCCCCTCCCGAGTCTGCAGAGCGTTCACCACAAGCACCTGCTCGGTGCGCTCGAGCGTGACCGCCGGCATGACGCCAATCTGCTGAAAAAGTCCGGCAGTCTGCTTGCGCACTGTGGTTACGGTGGCCACCATCATGCCTCTGGGAAAGACGCCATCCAGTCCGGAAGTGACGAGACGATCGCCGACTTGAACGTCCTCGCTATGTTTGACGTATTTCATGACCGGGCCGTTTTCCAATGAACCGGAAACAATGCCGCGCGCCCGTGTGCGTTGCACGATTACGTCAACGCCACTGTTGGGATCGGTAATCAGCAGCACCTTGGCGGTGTGAGGGAATAGCTCGATGACCCGGCCCAATGCGCCCAATGGCGTTACCACCGCCATGCCTCTGCGTATGCCATCGGTACTGCCTTTGTCCAGAAGGCAGCTTTTGAACCACGAACTGGCGCTCGCGGCTATAATCGATGCTGTGATGCCGCTGCTCGGCATCTGAGAGCGAAACTCCAACAACTGCTGCAGGCGCCGGTTGGTCGCTTCCGCTTCCAAAAGACGATTGCGTTCTTTTTCAAGTTCGGCGATTTTTTGCCGCAGCCGTTCATTTTCAACCTTGTAGCCCTCCAGCGTGAGGTGGCTTTCTTGGACGCCCTTGATCCATCCGATGGCGGTCTGGGACATGAGTTGAAGCGGCCGCAATATCCAAAGCAGCGCCGGACCGACCGGATCGCTTTTTAAATGTCCCCGGGCCGCCGCGGTGAGAATATAGATGGACAGAAAAACGCAAAAGCAGGAGCTGACGGGAACTTGGTACTTGCGCAGAAATACGAACATGAAAGGCTCGGTCGCCGAAAAAGGCGGGAAGCTTAGGAATGGGCCGCGATCAGTGAACCGCCACTTCCCTGAGCAGCGTTATTTCATCGAGCGCCTTGCCGGCGCCCATGACTACGGCGGTCAAAGGATCGTCCGCCATCATGACCGGCAGTCCCGTCTCTTCTCTGAGCAGGACGTCGAGATTGCGTAATAACGAGCCGCCGCCGGCAAGCACGATGCCGCGGTCGACAATGTCCGAAGCAAGCTCCGGTGGTGTCCGCTCCAATGAGAGCCGCACCGCCTCAACGATCTGATTGATCGGCTCAAGCAGTGAATCACGGATCTCCTCATCGGTGATCACCACCGTCTTGGGCACGCCGGCAACCAGGTCGCGGCCCTTGATTTCCATGGTTTGAACTTCATCGCTGGGATAGGCCGAACCGATGGTGATTTTAATCAACTCCGCAGTGCGTTCACCCACGAGAAGATTATATTTACGCTTAATGAACTGGGAGATGGCTTCATCCATCTTGTCGCCGCCGACGCGCACCGAACGGGAAAAAACGATACCGGAAAGGGAGATGACGGCCACCTCGGTGGTACCGCCGCCTATGTCTACGATCATGTTACCGGTGGGCTCAGTAATCGGCAGGCCCGACCCGATAGCTGCCGCCATCGGCTCTTCGATCAGATAGACTTCCCTGGCGCCAGCCGACTCGGCCGATTCACGCACGGCCCGCTTCTCGACTTCGGTGATGCCGAAAGGGACGCCAACGATGATCCGAGGTCGAACCAATGTGCGGCGATTATGTACTTTTTGGATAAAATAGCGCAACATCGCTTCGGTAATTTCAAAGTCAGCGATGACCCCATCTTTGAGGGGCCGGATAGCGACGATACTTCCAGGGGTGCGGCCGAGCATGCGCTTAGCTTCGGCGCCTACGGCCAGTACGCGTTTGCCGCCGCGCTCATTTTTTTGTTGGACGGCGACGACCGAAGGTTCATTACACACAATTCCTTGGTTTTTCACATAAATCAGCGTATTGGCGGTCCCCAGGTCGATTGCAAGATCGTTGGAAAAGACGCCGAAAAGGGCATCGAACATCAGGCGACTCCTTCTTTTGCCTCAAAAAGAACTAGGCCGTAGTAGCATACCAGAACTATAGATTAGCCGCAACATAACAATATCTAAGGAGAAATAGCGAGCGGGCAAAACTGCCCCGTTGCAATGTTAAGTTCCGTTACATATTATTCTTTCGGCGTTTTTCGCTACACCTTGCATCCGAAAGGTCTCCTTACACATGCTTGATTTCTTAAGAAAACGAAAAAGGTCTTGGATAATCACGTTTCTCCTCGGCCTTATCATCGTGGTATTTGTCGCCTTTTACGGCGGTACGAATTATCAGGACTCATCAATTATCCATATCGGCACAGTCAACGGCGAGATTATCACGCAGCGCGAATTCGCCCAGCGCTATCAGCGAGAAGTGAACCGTTACCGGGAGCTTTTCAAGGGCTCACTGACCCCCGAGATGCTCAAGAACCTGAATCTCGAGGCCATGCTTATCGAGGATCTCGTCAACAAAAAGTTGGTGTTGCAGGAAGCGCGCAGTTTGGGTATCACGATCACCGACGATGAGTTGGCGCTCGCCATTGCCAAAGCGCCCGAATTCCAGATCGGCGGGAGTTTCGTGAAAGAACGGTACCTGCAAGTTCTTGGCGCCAACAAAATCACTCCGGCGGAATTCGAAGACGAGCACCGGGAGCAATTAATGTTACAAAGACTTTACGAAGTAGTGCTCGACGCGGTGCGGATTACAGACGCCCAGTTGCAGGAGCGCTATCGTTTTGCGCAAGAGAAAATCAATCTACACTTCATCCGGCTGCCGCTTAGCGATTTCACCACGTCGATTAAACTGACGGAGGACGAAATCAAGAATTTTTATGAACGCAATCAGGCGATGCTCAAGGAACCGCCAAAAGTTCAAGTCGAGTACCTTGCCTATCCCTTTGACAAATTCGCCGCGACGGAAAAAATCACAGACCAGGAGGTCGAGGATTACTATAAGGCCAACCGGGATGCGAAGTTTCGCAAACCCCGGCAGGCAAAGGTAAAATATATTTCGCTTCGTCTCGCGCCCGACGCGGGGGCCAAAGAAAAGGAAGCCGTCATGGCGCGCGCCGCGCGCATCGTCGCAGACGCCCGTGGTGGAAAAGATTTCAGTCAGATCATCAAGGAAGTTTCCGCCGATCCCGCCAGCGCCAGCGGCGGCGACGCTGGCTGGGTCGCGCAGGGACATCTGCCGCCGCAACTGGAAAAAACTGTTTTCAGCCTGGGCAAAGGCCAGGTCAGCGAGGCGATTGACGCGCCGGGCGGTCTGCAAATCGTCAAGGTCGAAGACACCAAGGAAGCGAGGACCGAAAGCGTGAAGGAAGCGAGTGCGGAGATAACAAAAATACTCACCGCGCAAAAAGCAAAACGCGCGGCCGCCGCGGCCGCCGACCGTGATCGCGAGAAAGCTTTGTCGGGCGCGGATTTCGCCAAGCTCGCCGGGGACACCGCCAGCCCTGTCACTGTGACGCGCCTGTTTGCCGACGGCGAAGTGCTCCCAGAAATCGGCCAAAACCAAGAGTTTTACAAAAATGCCTTTGCCTTGGACGCCAAAGGAGTCAGCCCCGTCGTGGAGGGCAACGCGGCGTATTATTTGCTGCGGCTAAAACAGAAAAAGGCAGCGGCGGTGCCGCCGCTGGCAGAGGTCAGGGCAAAAATCGAACAGCACATCACCGGTAGCAAAGCCCAGGACCTACTCACACAGAGAGCAAACACCCTCTTAGAGCAACTCAGGAAAGAGAAAAACATTGCGCGCCTCGCCGAACAAAACGGCTTGAAACTCGACGAAACGGGATTTTTTGCGCGTGGCGCCGGGCAGTTGCCTAAGATCGGCGAATTGCAAGATTTGACGATGCGCGGGATTCCCGTATCCGCGCAAAACCCGATTGCGGATAAGGTTTACATGCAAAAAGACGCTGCTTATGTCATCACCTTCAAATCCAGCGAACCGGCCGATATGACGCGCTTCGAACAAGAAAAAGACTCGCTCAAAAAGCAAGCCCTTTCGGAAGCCCAACAGCGCGCGTTAAGAAAATTCATCGAGGGACTTAAAGCAAAAGCCGATATCAGGATTCAAAACCTTGGCGTCGGAGAGAGCTAGTCCGGAGGCTCGAGGAACAACGTTGGAGGTCGTTCTTGTACGACATGGCGCCACCGACTGGAATCTTGAGGGCCGTTGCCAGGGTTCCTCGGATCGAGCGCTCAGCGAAGCCGGTGAACGCCAGGCCGAGGAAGTTGCCGCTAACCTTAGCCAAGTAAAACTCGGCGCCATCTATTCGAGCGGGTTGATTCGCGCCAGGCGCACGGCGCAATTCATCAGCCGGCGGCACGGCCTGCCAGTGCGGATCGAAAACGACGTGCGCGAGCTCGATCACGGCGCCCTCGAGGGACTGACTTTCGACGAAATCAAAGAGCAATTTCCCGATTTTATTCAGAGGTGGCGCACCGAGCCGGCGGAACTTCAGGTTCCGGGGGGCGAGAAATTAATAGATGTTCAACGACGCGCCTGGGAAGGACTGAACCGCATCGTGGAGCGTCACGATGAAAGTGAAACCGTGGTCGTCGTGAGCCATAACTTTCCAATCCTCGGAATCATCTGTCGGGTCACCGGGACGCACTTGAATAATTACCGCTCGTTCCGTCTCGAGCCGGGCGGCCACACCCGCCTTCACGTGACTGCTCGGATCTGGCGGGTAACTCATATCAACGACAAAATTTATGCGCCATAAACCGCTCGGGACACTGACGCAGTCACGCCTTGCCATCTGAAACCTGACACCCGAAAGCCGGATCAGACGCATGACCAGGCAGCGCCTTCACTGGCGTTTCGCCATTATCCCGAAAGCAAAAAACAGCAGCGCGAGCATCAGATAGCCTGCAGCAAACTCTGGCGCCGCGAGATATCCAAAACGATTGACAATTCCGGCTGGCGTAAGATCGTAGGCATGGATGACGCCTGCGGCGGACAACACCGCTGCGGCAAGGGACCACAGGCCGGCACGTTCAAAGCGTCTTTCGATCAGCGTCACCCCGATGGCCGCGAGAATCATCGAAGTAAAAATAAAGCCGCGTTCCAGCGAGATCATGCCGTGAATGGCCAGGCTTTCCTGGCTGAATCTGGGTAATCCGACCTCGTACAGCGATTTACCCGCGGCCCTCACGCCGCTCTCGACCATTAATAACCCCCAGCCAGCCAACGCGGGAACGATGCCTAGTGCTACTGCTGGGGCATGGTCCTTTGGCGTCTCTTGAAAGGACTGCGCGACAATTATGATGCCGATATAGAGGAGAATGCCGATCCCTGCTTCCAAGGGTATGAGACCGAGCACGGTTTGGATCGTGCCTGTGAGGCAAAGAAAACTGATGAAGATTCCATTGAGCACGGAATAGCCGGAGCGCGCGCCGAGCCGTTTCCAGCCCGGGTGACCAATATAGATGGTGGTCGGAAAGACACTGCCAAGGAGAGCTGCCACGACGGAGCCGATGCCGTTGGCCATAAGCGATGGAAAAGTTTTAAATCGATCGCCCGCGGCCTCGGCGCTTTCGATGTTTTGCAACGAACCGACGACATTGAAAATTCCCATGGGGAAAATCACCGAGAAATAATTGAGAAATGCCGGGTGCATAAGCGCCTCCCAGAGCGAACCGCCGGCAAAGCTCGGCGCTGCAAACGTAACGTCTACGATCAGAGATTTTCCGTCCATCGCGCCAAGTGACCAACCGAGGATCGTGCCGATGGTGATGGCGACCATCCCGCCGGGTAAGCCTAGAGGTAGCTTCTGATGGGAAAAATAGGCGACAAATATCAGCGCCATGGGCAGCAGCGCGACCAATGGGCGCGCGAAAATTTTAAAAGTAAAGTCCATTGATATAAACGTGATCGCGATCCCAGCCAGTGCCGATAGCAGCGCGGCCCGCGGTGTTACCCGGCGCACCGCTTCGGCGATAAATGCGCAAATGATTTCGATCACGCCGTTGAGAAAGCATGCCACCAGCCCGACTTTCCAAGCCCACACCGGATCCTTGGTCTCGAGATAGATGGGCAGCATAATGAAAAAGACGAAGGCAAAGAGACTCACGGTGTTGATGCCGTAGGGCAGCGCGGTCACATCTTCTCGGCCCGTCTCGTGCGCGAGCCGGCGCGCCTGCCAGGCATAGAACACATTGCCCACCAGGATTGAAATCGCCGCGCCAGGTAAAATTTTGCCGAAGATGTAACTATCCGGCAGATGAATCAGTTCGCGACACAGACTGACGATGAGAATGAGCTGAATCAGGTTGTCGATCATCAGACCGAAGAACCCGTCCAAATCTTTGCGCACGAACCAGGGCGGGTTGGATAGTGGTTGTGGCATAAGACTAGCTGTTCCGTGTCGAAATTTCGCCGACTGTAGCCACAGTCGCTCTTTTCTGTCAATTAGGAGCGGATTTCTGGGACCGTCCCCGAACATCGAAGCCGGAGCGTTAACTTGAAAGTCTCAATCATGGGCGGTAAGAGTGAGTGGCGAAAAGGATATGACGATACTGCTTTACCAAGATCTCGGACGCATGGAGTATCATGCGGCGGTCGCACTGCAAGAGACGTTAATTGGCCTCAGGCAGAAACAGCTTGTCGGCGACTGTTTGCTCTTCGTCGAGCATCCGCATGTCTACACCTTAGGTCGTGGCGGCAAAGCGGCCAACGTGCTGGCGCCGAAGGATGTCCCGGTCGATCGCACCAGCCGGGGCGGCGACGTGACCTATCATGGTCCCGGCCAGCTGGTCATTTACCCAATCATCGATCTACGCTCGAAGCTGCGCAAAGACGTGCACCATTACGTGAGAAATCTGGAACAGAGCGCTATCTTGACGCTGGCGGATTTTGCCATTGCTGCCGCGCGCCGCCCGCCATACACCGGGATTTGGATTGGTGATAGAAAGATCGGCGCCATCGGCGTCGCTGTGCGCCGCTGTATTACTTTTCACGGCCTTGCTTTGAACGTGAACACAGAGCTGTCTTACTTTCAGCGCATCATCCCATGCGGCCTTCCTTGGGCCGACGTGACGTCGATGGAAAAAGAACTAGGCTCGGCACTGTCGATGAGGGAGGTACGCGAAAAGTTTCTCCAACACTTCGCTGATCTGTTCCGCTATACGAATATCAAAACAGGATTAGAAGATTTCACTTTGACCGCGGATCGAGAAAATTTAAGTCTTCACTCGACGTCTTGAACGGCTTGAACGTTTTGAACGGTTAAAGTTTATGCCCCGTCGACATCCCGACTGGATCAAAGTCAAAGCTCCCGGAAATCCCAACTATCTCCGTTTGAAACGCCTGATGCGCGAAAAAAACCTCCATACGGTTTGCGAAGAGGCGCGCTGCCCGAACATCGGCGAGTGCTGGGGTAATAAAACCGCGACGTTCTTGATTCTTGGCGACACCTGCACCCGCGGCTGCCGCTTTTGCGCCATCGACAAGGGCAAACCGTTGGCCCTTGATCCCCACGAGCCGCGCAACGTTGCGTTGGTCGTGAAAGATCTCGGTTTAGATCATATCGTCGTGACGTCGGTGAACCGCGACGACCTGCCGGACGGCGGCGCGGCTCATTACGCCAAGACGGTTTTCTGGATCAAACAATTGAATCCGGAGATTCGCGTCGAGCTGTTGATTCCTGATTTTGACGGCAACCTTCGGGCTTTGGAAACCGTGATGCATTGCGGCATCGAGATTTTGAATCATAACATCGAAACCGTGCCTCGCCTCTACGGCAAAGTCCGCCCGGGCCATAGCTACGAATGTTCGCTAAATGTCTTGCGACAGGCCAAAAAAATGCGCGCCGACGTTCTTACCAAGTCAGGCTTCATGGTCGGCGTCGGCGAAACTTACGAAGAAATTGTGACGACGTTGATCGACCTAAAAAAACACGATGTCGATATTGTGACCATCGGCCAATATCTGCAGCCGACGAATCGCCAGCTCAGAGTGGATCGCTATGTGTTGCCCGAGGAATTCAGCGAATTCAAAACCGAAGCCGAGAAGCTCGGCTTTCGCCATGTGGAATCAGGCCCGCTGGTCCGGAGCTCCTACCACGCTTGGAGTCATATGATGTAAGACCCGGGTACCGCTGCCGCGCCGTGTTGAGGTGAGGCCCCGATAGCGCCCGGGATTATCTTCAATTTCTGGCATAGTCGTCGGTCAAGAACGAATCGACGCTCCGATGTCGCGCTAAGAAAATTGACTTCAGGTTCGCATGTCGGATATATTCCGCCACAGATTGCAATGTTGGGCGAGCAACGTTCCGAGTGTTTCCGACTTTCCGAGCAAACTCTAGTTGAGTTCATGTTAAGATGAATCGAGATCAGGCCCACGGCTAAAGTCGATTCCGAATAACATTGAGGTCGCCGAATAGAAAGGAGTTTCCGATGACACAGAAACGAATCACTCGGCGCGATTTCATCAAGACTACTACAGCGGGGGCGCTGGGAGCCGGGCTGGGCACTTCTATCATTGGCGTTCCGCGGCGATCGGAGGCCGTTAGCGCAAAAAAAACCCTCAAGATTTTACAGTGGGTGCACTTTGTTCCCGCATTCGATAAATGGTTCAATGAGAAATATGTCAAGGAATGGGGCAGCAAAAACAATACCGAAGTGTCGGTCGACAACATCGGCATTGCCGGCCTCAGCGCCCGCGCCGCAGCTGAAGTATCCGCGCAAAAAGGTCATGACTTATTTCTTTTCAACTGGCCGCCGCCGTTTTACGAAGAGCAGGTGGTGGACATGAAGGACGTGTACGCGGAGTGCGAAAAAAAGTTTGGCAAGCCCATCGATCTGGCCATCAAAAGCACGTATAACCCCAAGACGAAAAAATACTTCGGTTTCTCGCCGTCCTTCACACCTGATCCCATAAACTGGCGCAAGGATTTGTGGGATGATGTCGGCGTCATGCCCGACAGCTGGGACAAAATCCTCGACGGCGGGCGCAAGATCAAGCAAAAACACAACATCCCCGTGGGCATCGGCCTCGCCCAGGAAATCGACACCGCGATGGCCGTGCGCACCATTATGTACTCCTTCGGCGCCCACGAACAGGATGCCAATGGGAATTTGACGATTAATTCGAAGAGCACCGTCGAGGCCGTCAAGTTCGTCAAGGCGCTGTTTCAGGAGGCCATGACCCCGGAAGTTTTCACTTGGGACGCCTCCTCCAACAACCGGGCGATGTTGGCGGGGACGATCTCCCTCGCGCTCAACGCGATTTCGATTACCCGAACGGGTGAGAAGGACAACCCATCCTTTACTGAAAGGATTCATCTAGCTAAGGCGGCTGCCGGGCCGGCGCGGCGCATCGGCCTGGAGCATGTGATGGACGTTTATGTGATCTGGAAATTCGCCGAAAACATCGGCGGTGCGAAAAAGTTTTTGGTCGACTACGTCGCCAATTTTCGCCAAGCGTTTACCAACGGTGAGTTTTACGATTTTCCCTGCTTCCAGCGCACCGTGCCGGATTTGCAAAAGCTCATCGGCAAGGACAGCAAGGCCAAACCGCCTAACAAGTACGAAGTTTTGGGGGACGTTCTAAACTGGGCGACAAACATCGGTTATCCGGGTTACGCTAACGCTGCCATCGATGAGATCTACCAAAAATGGATCATCAACGTCATGTTTGCCAAGGCCGCGCAGGGTGTGCTGAGCCCCGAAGACGCAGTAAAAGAAGCCGAAGCGGAATGCAAGCGTATCTGGGAAAAATGGCGTGAGCGCAAGCTCATGTAGCGCCGTAGCGCCGCTATCGGCCAGTCCAGCAGATCGGCAACAAAGGCTTCGAATTCCCCAACGTCAAGGTCGGATATCCGGTTTTGCGTTTGTTTTTCGTCCGTCAGGCGGCCGCCAACGCCTGAACTGTCAAGCCCCATGGCCACCGTAGAAATACGCGGGATCAAGAAATTTTACGGCGACGTGTGCGCCGTAAATGGCATCGACCTTTACGTAAAAGACGGCGAGTTTCTCGTCCTGCTCGGTCCGTCCGGGTGCGGCAAGAGTACTCTGCTGCGTATGATCGCAGGCCTGGAAACGGCGAGCCATGGCGATATCTTAATTGCCGGGAAAATGGTCAACGATCTGCCGCCCCGAGCGCGGCAGATCGCCATGGTTTTTCAGAGCTATGCGCTTTATCCCCATATGACCGTTTTCAAGAATATCGCTTTCCCCTTGAAGGCCCAGCGGACGGATAGGTCTGGCCTATCAAAGAAGGTCGAATGGGCGGCAGCGCTTTTTGGTATTGGCAATCTGTTGCAACGCAAGCCGCGGGAGCTTTCCGGGGGCGAGCGCCAGCGGGTCGCCTTGGCGCGTGCTCTTGTGCGCGAGCCGGCCGTGTTCTTGCTCGACGAGCCGCTCTCGAATCTTGATGCTCAACTACGCGCTTCGGCCAGAGAGGAGCTGCAGCAATTTCAGCGGCGCATCGGCACGACGACTATTTATGTAACCCACGATCAGGTTGAAGCAATGGGCTTGGGCGATCGCATTGCGGTGCTGAGAGCCGGTATGGTACGCCAGATTGGCACGCCTCAGGAGATTTATGATCAGCCCGCCGATACTTTCGTGGCGAGATTCGTCGGTTCGCCGCCGATGAATTTGGTTCAACACAAAGATTGTATCATGGGATTTCGGCCGGAGCATTTTCTGCCCAAAGGGACCCAAGACTGCGCGTCGACAGTAGTTTCATTTCCCTTTCGCATAACCCGGCTAGAATACCTGGGTTGCGACCGCCTGGCGTACGGAACGCTTGGCGGCGCCTTTATGGATCAAAAAGTTACCGCGCGGCTGCCATCAACGGTAATTGCCAAGATCGAACCGAATGCGATCTATGAGTTCACGGTTGACGTTCGCGAGATGCGGTTTTTCGATAAGGCCACGGAGCTTCGCATCACGGCACGCCCGCTTCAATTGTAAACACTCAAATGGATAAGGGGACACAATTCGCATCGACGGCTCGACGGCCAGATTCGCATAACGGCGCCTCATTGATCTTGGACAGCGAACGATGGCTCGGGCTATTATTGATCGGTCCCGCCGTCCTGTACATCGTGCTATTGGTTGGCGCGCCCTTCTTCATGGCGCTTTACTATAGTGTCAGCAATACCACCACCGGCGGCCAAGTTATGGAGTTTGTTGGGCTGCGCAATTTTACCAACCTGGTAGGTACTTCGAAATTCCAAACGGCACTCAAAAACACCATGATCTTTGGGCTGCTCTCCCAACTCGTGATTTTGCTCTTGAGCCACGCGCTGGCGCTTGCGCTGCAAAAAGAGTTCCGCGCCAAGTGGCTGCTCAGATTCCTCATCCTTTTACCTTGGGTGGCGCCGATTTCCGTCGGCACCATCGCGTGGCTCTGGATTTTTGATTCCACGTACAGCGTATTGAATTGGACCCTGCGGCTTCTCGGTATCGTCCAGGGACAGGGCTTCATGTGGCTTGGAGTACCAAATTTGGCGATGGGCTCGGTCATAGCCGTCCACGTCTGGCGGCAACTACCATTGGCCACGGTAATCCTGCTGGCGGGTCACAGCTCGATCTCAAAGGATATTCATGACGCGGCGGCCGTGGATGGCGCGGGCTTCTGGCGCCATTTCTTTCAAGTAACGGTGCCCCTACTTTTGCCGATCAGTTTGGTGGCGCTGATCTTCGGTTTAGTTTTTACGTTCACGGACATGATCATCATCTACAACCTAACCCGAGGCGGGCCATTTGATACTACGCAAGTGCTTGCGAGCCTGGCGTTCTACACGGGGATCGCCGGCGGCGACCTCGCCGAAGGCGCAGCGATCTCGCTATTCTTGTTTCCACTGCTCCTCGCGGCTGCCCTGGCCTTTCTCCGCTTCGCCCGCCGAACTGAGGTAGCCTGATTTGAATACCGAGCAACTGAGACGCTGGGGCGCGTGGACTGCGCAGTGGAGCATTCTCGGCATAATCACGGCTTTTCTCGCTTTCCCGTTCGCCTGGATGCTTATTACGGCGTTTAAGCAGCAAAGCGACCTCTATAACCTTAAACACAACCCGTTTCTCTTTTACGAGCTGCCGACAATGGAACATGTCAACCGATTGTTCGCCGAAACCGACTATAGCCAGTGGCTTGTTAACACCGCCTTCGTGGGTGTGCTTGTCGTCATCATTACCGTGGTTCTTGCCGTGCCGGCGGGCTACGCCTTGGCGCGCATGACAAGCAAATGGGGTGAAAGGATGGGTATCGGTATCTTTCTCACTTATCTGGTACCGCCGACGCTATTATTTATCCCTCTTTCGCGGGTGGTGGTGAATCTCCATTTAGATGATTCGCTATGGTCCTTAATTTTAGTCTACCCGTCTTTCACGGTGCCGTTTTCCGCGTGGCTAATGATGGGTTTTTTTAAGGCGATCCCAAGAGACGTGGAAGAGGCAGCCATGATCGATGGCTATAGCCGGTTTGGCGCATTTGTCCGGGTTGTGGTGCCGATCTCCATCGCGGGCATCCTCACCGTCGCAATCTTTAGTTTTACCCTCGTAATGCAGGAGTTCGTCTATGCCGTGACCTTCATCTCTTCAGTGAAAAACATGACTGTCAGCGTGGGCGTTCCCACATTCCTGGTGCACGGCGACGTCTACTTCTGGGGCTCACTCATGGCCGGCTGTTTTATCGCCAGCGTGCCCGTTGCGATTCTGTACAATTTCTTTGTCGATCGCTTCATTTCCGGCTTTACCATGGGCGCGATCAAATAACTTTGTATGTTGTTTGGCATACTCTAGTGTCCGCGAATTTCTAACTAAGGAGGAGGTAATGATATGAAAGTACTGCGCATGCGTTCGTGGAATTTTCATGCGGAGAATCTCGATGATATGGCGCGTTTCTATCAGGCAGCGCTGGGCGCGGAAATCACCGCCCAACAGACCATTGCCGGAGTCAAAGTCCTCCGCTTGCGCGCCGGAGAGACCGGACTCGGCTTCTTTGATGCCACGGAGAAACGCGCGCCGGGCGTGCCGCACCATACCTTCGACGTCGAAGGCCCCGGCGACCCTCAGGAGCTAATCAAAGAGCTGGAGGCCAAGGGCATTAGAACCGACGGCATGCGACTTCACGGTAACGGTCCGGGCTATTCCGTTTACGTAGTCGACCCCAGTGGCAATCGCCTCGAGCTTTCCAAAGACTAAGCTCGCCGCAGGCGAGCTGGTTCAAAGTTCAAGGTTCTTCGATCCCTGATAAACCGCATGGCACAATTCCCAACGTTGAACCGCACACGGAGTGTGCTCTGCGCGGCGAATAATGTCGCTTGACATCGCCGGCTGGCATTGGATAGCGTGCGCACATACTATGGCTGGTCGTCCGTTTCTGCAGATTCCCGGTCCGAGCATCGTGCCGGAGCGCGTCGTTCGGGCGATGTCCCAGCCTCTAATAGACCATCGCGGACCTCAATTCGCGGCCCTCCTCAGTGAAGTATTGCATGGCCTCAAGACTCTCTTTAAGACTATCCAGGGCCGCATTCTTCTTTTTCCCGGCTCGGGCACTGGCGCATGGGAATGCTGTATCGTCAATACGTTCTCCCCGGGCGAGCAAGTGCTTGGCTGCGTGAACGGCTACTTCAGCGACCAGTTTTGCCGGATGGCCAATTCCCACGGCATCGACGTGCAGAGGTTGGAAGTCGAATACGGCGCCTGCGTTGCGGCGGACGCGATCGAGGAGCGCCTGCGTCGCGATAAGGAACAGCGAATCAAGGCAGTCCTCATCGTTCAAACCGAAACTTCTACCGGGGTTACCACCAACCTCGCAGTCGTACGTAAAGCCATCGACACTGCGGGGCATCCTGCGCTGCTGTTGGCCGATGTGGTGAGCTCCCTGGGCTGCACGGACTTGCGCTTTGATGAGTGGAAACTAGATGTCGCCCTCACCGCGACCCAAAAAGGGCTCATGCTGCCGCCGGGCATGGCGCTTTTAGCCGTGAGTGAAAAAGCGCTCAAGGCGAACCGATCAGCCAAGTGCGCGCGCTCTTTCTGGGATTGGCAGGCGGTTTTGGAGAGCAATGCCAAGGGTCATTTTCCCTACACCCCCGCGACCGCATTATTATTCGGTCTAAGTGAAAGTCTCAAAATGCTCTTCGAAGAAGGGCTGGACAATGTTATTCGCCGCCACGCCCGGCTGGCCGCCGCCTGCCGCAGCGCAATCGAAGCGATGACTCTGAAACTCTTCGGGCAAAACGCCGCGAACTATTCCAACACGCTGACCGCTGTGGCGATGCCCCAAGGGTTCGACTCCGACGCCTTCATTGCTCATACGCTCAAGCTCGTCGATCTCCCGCTCGGAAAGGGTCTGGGCAAAGTCAAAGGAAAACTCTTCCGCATTGGACACCTCGGGAGCCTTAATGAGTTAGAGTTGTTGGGTGTCTTGGCCGGAGTCGAGATGGCACTGAAAAGTTTCGGCGTGAAGTTGCCCCTCGGGGCCGGCCTCGCGGCGGCTGAAACTTATCTCTTGGAAACCACAAATCAACGATCGCCTTTATGAAAATCGATCCCAAAAAGTGCGTTGCTTGCGGCAATTGTCTGCCGGTCTGTCCCATGGGCGCAATCTACATCGATCCGTCGGCGAACCGGGCGCGCATCAATGCGGATGAGTGCGTGGAATGCTTTACTTGCTATCGTGGCATGTCGAAGGAGCACCTCAATCCCGTTTTTGTGCGCGCGATCCGAAGGACCGCCCAATTCTTTCGCTTTCGCTTCGACCCCGAGCCGGACATCTGTCCTACGGACGCCATCGTGGCGGAGGAGCTGATCTGGCCTCGGCTCGTGCGCCGGGCGTTCTCCGATCCGCAGGTACCGCATGAATCCACCGGCATCCACGGGCGCGGCACCGCGGAGGTGAAGACCAACGATGTGACAAATCGAGTTAAGGAAGGCGAAGCCGGATTTGTCATTGAGTTCGGCCGGCCGGGCGTCGGCGCGCGCTTTCGCGACATCGAGCGGATCACCCGAGCCTTGGCCGGGTTGGGCGTGGAATTTGAACGCAACAATCCCGTCACTTCGCTCATGAGTGACCCGGCGCGCGGTGCGATCCGCGAAGAGATTCTCGACGAGAAAATTCTCTCGGCCATCGTCGAGATCAAATCCAAGCTGGATAATGTGCCTTTGGTTCTGTCGAAAGTGAAGGAGCTTTCCGGTGAGGTGGAGACGGTGATCAGCGTCGGCGTCTCAACCCGCTGCAACAGCGCGGGCGAAGAGGCGCTGAAGGAGATGTTGGAGCGGGAGGGTTATCCCACCTATCGAGGAAAAACCAATTTGGGACTTGGAAGAATCACGGCTTTTCATGATTAGCTGGATGCCAAATTGCTCTGTCTCCACTCCCTCCATTGGAGCGAGTGGATTAAAGCTGAGGGTGATTCGCTTCGACCTGGCCCCCACCCCTGCCCTGTCTCGCAATAAGGGGCGCAATAGGGAGAGGGAAATGCATGGCGGAGCATTGACAATTTACTGCCGATCAGAGCTGGGATGACCAACACGCTGCACCGCTACAGCGGACACTACGCATTCGAGAGACCGCCGAACCCAAAGCCGGTTCAGGACGACTTTATCGTTTTCGCCATGGCAAGCCGCGGCATCAACGATAATGGCCTTGTCGAGAAGTATCGCGCCTTCTTGCGCCTGGCGCTTACGCACCATCCGGTGAACCTCGGCGACGCCACCAAAGGCGGCATGCTGCGCCCGCGCCAGGATTTGAATCCGAAAGCCCACTGGCGGCGCGATGATCGACCCGACCCCGAAGAAGTGATCGCAGGCATTGCGGGGCACACCACGGTGGCGGCGGTCTTTGACCGTTACCAAGATATGAAAGCTTTCGTCGACGACGTGCGCGAGGCGAAGCTTGGCATCTCGGTCAACATCAGCGCACCCATCGACCAAGCGGCGCGTTGCTGCCGCGAGAGCGGCATCACCCGTCACAGCGTCGAGTACTCCCTGGGCTTTTGCGGGCGAGTCGACCGCTTGCCCGACGCCACCGTTCTCGAGCTCACGACGATGTGCGGGCACGGCATGATCTCGGCCAACTTCGCCAAGAAAATGATCGATTGGGTCAAGGAGAATCGGCGCAGCGCCGCCGCGGTGGCCCGCACCATGGCGCGCTTCTGTAGCTGCGGCGTTTTCAACATCAGTAGAGCGGAAACTATCCTTAACGAGGCGCGCACAAAAAACCGGTGATTGCCGATAACGGTCGTTCAAAAAGTTCAAACTCTACAACAACGGTTTGAACGACTTGAACGCACATGGATAGGAAAGGAGCATATACAATGATGCGGAGATATATAGCGGTTCTTGTTGTGATCCTTGCGACCCTTTGGGCCCAAGAGTCGCGGGCGCAGACGATTACTCTCAGGCTTGGCCATGTCGGCTTCCCCGGCTCTCTCTTTGCGATTACCACGGATGAATACGCCAAGAGAGCCAACGCGGCGCTCAAGGGAAAAATGGAGATCAGAGTCTTCCACTCCAGCCAGCTCGGCAGCGACGAGCAGATGATGCGCGGCATCAAAGTCGGCGCGCCGGAGATGTTTTTGCCCTCCACCGTCATGAGCACGGCGGAGCAGAAATTCGGTGTCTTTGAGATGCCCTACATCATCGTCAGCCGGGCCCACATGAAAAAAGTCGCCGAGAGCAAACCGGTGCAGAGTGCGCTCTTCGAAGGCTTGCCGGCCAAAGGAATGAGGATTCTCGGAGTATGGGAGAATGGCTTTCGCCATATCACCAACAATGTGCGGCCGATCGTCAAGCCCGACGATTTGAAAGGGATCAAGTTGAGAGTGCCAGGCGGAGTCTGGCGCGTAAAGATGTTCAAGGACTATGGCGCGAATCCATCGCCCATGCCGCTCTCTGAGGTTTATTCGGCGCTCCAGTCCGGCGTCATGGACGCACAGGAAAATCCCTTCCCGCAAATCGCCTCAGCGAAATTCCACGAAGTGCAAAAGTTTCTCTCGCTCAGCGGCCATGTCTACACTCCCGCCTACCTGGTCATCGGCGAGGAAATCTGGGCCAAACTGCCGAAAGACATTCAGAACACGCTCGCCAAGATCGCCTGGGATATGGGAGATTTCGCGCGCTCCGAGGGCGAGCGGCTCGATAAAGAGCTGATGAGCAAACTCGCGCCGCCGATGAAGGCAAACGAGGTTGACAAAGAAGCATTCATCAAAGGCTCGGCAGCCATCTACGATGAGTTCGGCAAGCAAGTGGCCGGCGGCGCCGATCTTATCAAGCTCGTTCAGTCGCTGCGCTGACGAAGAGGTAAAAGGCTTGAGGCAAGAGGCAAGAGCCTTCCCCGCTCTCGCCTCGCGGCCCATAATCATGGAGCGAATCCTAAACCGATTCATTACCGTTCTTGAGTGGTGGGCAGTGGTCTTGCTCGTCCTTATGGTCGTGGTTGTTACCCTTGGGGTTTTCTTCCGCTACGTCCTTAGCGCCTCCCTTGCCTGGTACGATGAGTTCGCCTCTTACTTGCTGGTCTGGTTAACCTTTTACGGAGCGGTTGTGGCGTCGTACCGCCGCCGCCACATCGGATTCGACATGGTCGTAAACCGGCTCATATCGAGCACCCGAAGAAGGATCGAGGTTGTCGCCGAGCTTTTCGTTTTGGGATTTCATGTCGTGCTTTTTTATTATGGCTGGAATCTCATGCAGAAGATGGGCGATGAGACCGCGATCTCTCTGCCGTGGGTCAAGATGGGATGGGTCTACAGCGTGCTGCCAGTCGCCGGCGGGCTCATGCTGCTTATCAGCCTTGAGCGCCTGCTTCATCTGTGCTTTGGCAGCCGGACCGGAAAAGGAGCTGAAGCGGCGTGGAGTGGCTCATCTTCGGAATAATCATTATCCTTACGATCTTTAGCGTCCCGATCGCATTCGCCCTCTCGATCACCACCATCATTTTCCTCCTGTGGAAGGCAAGCGCGTCTCTCAGCGTGGTGCCGCTCAATCTCTTTTCCGGGGCCTCGAGTTTTCCGCTGCTCGCAATTCCGCTCTTTATATTGGCCGGAGGCCTGATGGAAACTTCGGGGATCTCGCTTCGGCTGGTGAATCTAGCCAATAGCCTGGTCGGCTTCATCCGCGGTGGACTCGCGATGGTGACGGTGGTGGCGACGATGATTCAGAGCGAGATCTCCGGCTCATCCGTCGCGGACGCGGCGGCCATCGGCAATGTCGTGATCCCGGCCATGGAGAAGCGCGGTTATCCGCGGGCGCTGAGCGCGGCCATCGTTTCCAACGCCGCCTCGGCAGCGATTCTTATCCCTCCCTCCATCCCGATGATCATCTATGCCTGGATGGCCGAGGTGTCGGTGGCCAAGCTTTTCTTCGCCGGCTTTCTCCCCGGTTTTTTTGCCTGCGCGTGCATGATGGCGCTCAGTTACTACTACGCCCGGAAATACAACCTGCCTGTGGAACAAAAATTTTCCTTTCACGAAGTTGGACGGTCGACCGTGCGCGCATTGTGGGCGCTTTTCATTCCAATTGTGATTTGGGGCGGCATCTTTCTCGGCATCGCCACCGCCACGGAAGTCGCAGCCCTGGCGGTGATCGCGGCGTTTCTCATCGGCGCGTTCATTTACCGCGAGCTTCCCGTGCGCGAGATCGCGCGGGTCTTGCAGGATTCTACCGGACAGACCGCCGTGGTCATGCTCATCGTCGCCTCCTCGGCCGTGCTTGGTTGGTTTTTGACCAGCGAACAAATCCCGCAAAAGTTTGCCCGCATGATTCTCGAGACAACGTCGAACAAATACCTCATCCTGCTCTTCCTGAATGTCTTCTTTCTCTTTGCCGGAATGTTCCTGCATTCGGCGGCGGCGATCATCTTGATCGTCCCCATCGTCATGCCGCTGATCCGCCAGCTCGGCGTGGACCCGATTCACTTCGGCATCATCGTGACCATTAACCTCGGCGTCGGTCAACAGACCCCGCCCGTCGCCACGGTGCTCTTCACCACCGCTGCGATTGCGCGCATGCCCTTTTGGGAAGTTTTCCTGGCAGGTTGGCCGTTCACCGTGGTTTTGGCGCTGGTCACTCTCTTGGTCACCTACGTGCCATGGATCAGCCTTGGGTTGGTCAATCTCGTCAACTGGTGACGCGGATATTGGAAAAATAGAGTGATGGAGTAATGAAGTATTGGAGATTCCGGACCCGTCACTCCAAACACTCCATAACTCCGATTCTCGAGTTCGTAGCCTGGATGGAGTGAAACGGAATCCAGGACAAGACGCCCC
>DATBLC010000049.1:0-13766 GCA_036555515.1 Binatia bacterium | reverse complement strand
TCTGCGGTCGTGAGAAAAAATCCGTTCATGCTTCGAGAGCCTCAGCACGACCGGATTGCCGTGATGGAAATTCAAACACTTAGCCGTTCGTCCTGAGCCCGTCGAAGGGCGAATGGCAATTTTTTCTCACGACCTGCGCCGCCGCGGTGATCATCCCTTCCTTGGTGCTCTTCGCGCCTTCGCGGTGGGGTCCGAATTGTATTGTCAATTCAATACTTCACCTCCATCAAATACAATCCATGGGCGGGCGCCGTCGGCCCGGATTGCGTTCGATCCCGCGCTGCCAAAAGTCCGGCAAACGACTCCGGCGCGCGCAGCCCCTCTCCGACCTCAGCTAGCGTGCCGACGATGTTACGGACCATGTGGCGTAGAAACGCGGTGGCTTCGATACTGTAAACGAGCAGGTCACCGCGTCTCTCTAAGGCATTCCCATAGACCGTTCGCACCGGGTGTGCCGCGTCGCAACCTGCGGCGCGGAAGGACGAAAAATCATGTTCGCCTATCAGACAGGGAATCGCGGCGCGCATCGCTGCAAAATCCAAAGGCTCGTGCAAATGCCAGGCGCGATTTAGGTAGAATGGCGAAGGCATTGAGCGATTCAAGATTTGATACTGGTAAACCCTGGCGCGGCCGTCCCGGCGCGCGTCGAAGGAGTCAGGGACGGCTTCGGCGTCTTTGACCGTGATGTCCGGAGGCGTCAACGCATTGAGGCCGCGCAGCAATCGGTGCTGGTCGAATTCTTTCTCGGCGTGAAAATTCGCAACCTGGCCGAGGGCGTGCACGCCGGCATCGGTGCGCCCCGAACCGGTGACGCGAATCGGCGCGCCGAAAAATGTTGACAGGGCGCGTTCCAGAACCGATTGGATAGTTTCGCCGTTGGATTGAACCTGCCAACCATGGTAGTTGGTGCCGTCGTACTCAACGGTGAGTTTGATATTCACGAAAAGGTCTTAGGTCTCGCGTACAGGGTCACGGGTTGCAAATACCGAAGGTAGCCCGGGTCACTCCTGCGCAGACGATCGTGTTCAAACGATTGGAACACATGGAACCATTGGAACGACTGGAACAATGAGCTTGGGCGCTCAGATATAATCGCGGATCAGAATCTCGGAGATCTGCACGGCGTTCAATGCCGCCCCTTTGCGCAGATTATCGGCGACCACCCAGAGGTTTAGGCCGTTGGCAACGGAATCATCTTCGCGGATTCTTCCTACGTAGATTGCGTCCTTGCCGGTAGCATCGATCGCCATCGGATAGACGTTATTTTCCGGTTCGTCGGCCACAATCACCCCGGGAGCTTCGCGCAAAATTTTCCTCGCTTCCGCCGCCGACAGCTTCACTAAGGTCTCGACGTTGATCGACTCCGAATGGCCGCAGAAAACCGGCACGCGCACCGTGGTCGCGGTGATCGGCAAAGAGGACTCGCCGAGGATCTTCCGCGTCTCGCTGATCAATTTCCACTCTTCTTTGGTGTAGCCGCCTTCCATGAAAACATCGATGTGCGGAATACAGTTAAATGCGATCTGATGCGGGAATTTTTCTTTTCTCAAGTCCTTGCCGTTGAAAAGCGCGCCCACCTGTTGGCTCAGTTCCTCCATCGCTTTGCGCCCGGCACCGGAAACCGATTGATAAGTCGATACCACCACGCGCTTGATGCGCGCGGCGTCGTGGATCGGCTTTAGCGCGACGACCATCTGGATCGTCGAGCAGTTAGGATTTGCAATTATACCCCGCTTTTTATAGCCCGCGATCTCATTGCCGTTGACCTCTGGCACCACGAGCGGCACGTCCGGCTCCATGCGGAACTGCGAGGTGTTGTCCACTACCACGGCGCCGGCGGCCACCGCCGCTGGCGCGAATTTGGCGCTCACGCCGCCGCCCGCGGAAAAAAGCCCGATGTCGACGCCCTTGAACGAGTCTTCGCTAAGAATCTCAACCCGAATCTGCCGGCCATCGAAGGGAAGAAGCTGACCGGCGGATCTTTCCGAAGCCAGCAGGCGCAGTTCGCCCACCGGGAATTGGCGTTCTTCCAAAACTTCGCGCATCTGTTCGCCGACAGCGCCGGTGGCGCCGACTACGGCGACGTTGTATTTATCTTTTTTCACGACCAGGTCCTCAATTTTCGATTCTGTTAAGCATTTTCACCGCAGAGACACCGAGGACACAGAGTCCGGAGTCTTTCTTTAGTAAAATCATTTACTCTGCGCACTCCGCGCCTCTGTGGTGAATCCTGGTTTAACTCGCCTTTTCGATCTTTTCGCGAACCAGCCGGCCCATCTGTTTGCAGCCGGCTGATTTACAGCCCGGCTCCTGAATATCCGCCGTGCGGTAACCTTCATTCAGGACATCTTCCACGGCTTTCTCGATGCGATCAGCCGCGCCCCTTTGATCCAACGAATGGCGCAGCATCATGGCCACGCTCAAGATTGTCGCCAGCGGGTTCGCTTTATCCCGGCCGGCGATATCCGGCGCGCTGCCATGTACCGGCTCGTACATGCCAACTTTACCGCCGAGACTCGCTGAGGGCAGCATGCCAATGGAACCGGTCAGCATCGCCGCTTCGTCGCTTAGAATATCGCCGAACATATTGGTCGTAACCACCACATCGAACTGCTTAGGATTGCGAATTAGCTGCATGGCGCAGTTATCGACCAGCATATGCTCGAGCTGGATGCCGGCATAGCCCTCCTCTTTGTGCACTCGCGTGACGATTTTGCGCCATAACTCGGTGACCTCGAGAACGTTGGCCTTGTCCACCGAGGTAACTTTCTTACGGCGCTTGAGCGCCGCCTGAAACGCCACATGGGCGATTCGTTCGATCTCCGGCGTCGTGTACACTTCGGTGTTCACGCCGCGCTCGGTACCATCCGGCAGCGTCGTGACTCCTTTGGGCTGTCCGAAATAAATCCCGCCGGTGAGCTCGCGCACCACCAAGAGGTCCGTGCCCTCGACCACTTCGCGCTTGAGAGTGGAAGCGGACGCCAGCGCCGAAAACAGCTTTACCGGCCGGAGATTGGCGAATAGTCCGAGCTCCTGGCGCAAAGCAAGCAACGCCCGTTCCGGGCGGATCGAATAGTCCAATCCGTCCCATTTGGGCCCACCCATGGCGCCGAGCAGGACAGCGTTACTTTCTTTCGCCAGCTTGAGAACCGAATCGACGAGTGGCTTGCCATGGGCGTCGATCGACGCGCCGCCAACGATTCCCTCCTCGAGCTCGACTTTGAAACCGTAAAGCTCGGCGACTTGTTTGAGAACCTGAGTTCCCTCAGCCATGACCTCAGGTCCGATGCCGTCTCCTGGCAAAACCGCGATCTTGTAGCTCATGGTCCCTCTCTTCCGACCAGTTGGCGATAGTGTTTCCGGCCTTCGAGCTTGTTGAGCGCATTGATGTACGCGAGCGCACTAGCCATGATGACATCGGTGTGGGCGCCTTGTCCCGATATGCGAAAGCCGTCGTCTTCGATCACGCAGGAAACTTCACCCTGTGCGTCGGCGCCGCCCGTTATGGCATTGACGTTGTATCGAACCAGCTGCGACTGCGAACCGGTAATTTTCGTGATCGCCTGGTAACAGGCGTCCACCGCGCCGTCGCCGGTGGCGTAGTCCATTTTTTCCTGGCCGTTGACGCGCATTTTGATGGTCGCCGACGGCGTGCCCTCGGAGCTTGAGTTGACGCTGAGATAGAGCAGCTCGTAGCGGTCCGGCTGCCCGGGCACCCTGAGAATCTCCTCGCCGACGATGGCCTCGATGTCTTCGTCGTAAACGTTCTTTTTCTTGTCCGCCAACTCTTTGAAGCGCAGGAAGGCGCGGTTCATGTCTTCCTTGCCGAGATTGAAGCCCAGATGCTTGAGCCGCTCGTCGAAGGCGTGGCGCCCGGAGTGTTTTCCCATCACCAGCCGGTTGCCGGGAATGCCGATGGATTCTGGCGTCATGATTTCATAGGTCTGTTTGTGCTTGAGCACGCCGTCCTGGTGTATGCCGGCCTCATGGGCGAAGGCATTGTCGCCGACGATGGGTTTGTTGATTGGGATCTGGATTCCGGTGACCTGAGACACCAGACGCGAGGTCGGATAGAGCTGCTCGGTGGTGATACCGGTGTCCAGATCGAGATAGTTTTTGCGCGTGCGCAGCGCCATCACGACTTCTTCCAGAGAGGTATTGCCGGCGCGCTCGCCGATGCCGTTGATAGTGCACTCGATCTGGCGCGCGCCGTTGTGCACCGCCGCCAATGAATTCGCCACCGCGAGCCCGAGATCGTTGTGGCAATGCGCGCTCCAGGTAACCCTGTCCGCCCCTGCGGTGCGCTCGATCAAGTTGGCCATCAGCGCGCCAAACTCGGACGGGATCGCGTAGCCGGTGGTGTCCGGCACGTTGATGGTCTTGGCGCCCGCGCGAATCGCCTCGCGAAAGACTTGAATCAAAAAGTCCGGGTCGCTACGCGAGGCGTCCTCAGCCGAGAACTCAATGTAGTCGGTGAATTTCTTGGCGTAGCTCACGGCCTTGACTGCCGCTTCGATGACCTGTTCCCTTGACATTCTGAGCTTGTGCTTGAGATGGATGTCGGAGGTCGCGATAAATGTGTGGATGCCCGGAACCTTGGCGCGCTCGACGGCTTTGAGCGCCCGGTCAATATCGCCCTCCTGCGCCCGCGCGAGACTCACGACGCGCGGCCGCGTGACCTCTTCGCACACTCGGCGCACCGATTCGAAATCGCCTTCCGACGAGGCGGCAAAGCCGGCTTCGATCACGTCCACGCCGAGCTTTTCCAATTGCCGGGCGATGACGACCTTTTGTTCGACGGTCATGCTCGCTCCCGGCGACTGCTCGCCGTCGCGCAGTGTGGTGTCGAAAATTCTAACGCTATCGTTGTCGCTTACTTGGTTTGACATGTTTAGCCTCCATCAATGGGCAGAAGACATTTAACCACAAAGAAGAGAATTTTTACCACGAAGGGCACGAAGGGTTTCAAAAATATATATTCTTAGACTTCGTGTTCTTCGGAGTGAAATCCCTCTTCTCTCCGAACTCTGCGTCCTCTGCATCTCTGGTGAATAATCTCTTCCTTCGTGTCCTTCGTGGTGAATAATTTCATAGGAAACCGCCCAAAAACAAAAACTCCCGCGGCAGGGCCAACGGGAGTCATGTTCGCAAGATCGCAAGCTAGGAGTTAAGGCTGCGCCTCAGCCATCCCTCCTCTTTTCCCCCGTTGGCGCTGGATCAGCGTCCAACTCCATAAAAGAGGCCCGGATAATGTGTATAACAGAAACGACGTGAAAAACATGACCTGGGGCGCCATGACGATTACTTTAATCAAAATAATTCCAAAAACCAATATCCAAAGAGGGAAGCGCTTCTTAAGGTCGGCGTGCTTCAAGCTGAAATAGGGAAAGCCGCTGACCATCAAGGCCGCCAAGCCATAGATGACAAGCAAGAGCGTCACCTGCTTGTTGGGAGCACCTTCGCCACCGAGATAGTAATAAAGAAAGATCGTCGCGGTGATCATCTCGGCGGCGGCGGGAATCGGCAATCCGATAAAATGGCCCTTTGCCGACGTGCCGGCCTGGACGTTGAATCGGGACAGACGCAGCGCGCCGCAAACGACATAAGTACAGGCGGCGAGCCAACCCCAATTGCCCCAAGGCACCAGCGCCCAGAAATAAACTAGCACAGCCGGCGCGACCCCGAACGAAACCACATCGGCGAGAGAGTCGAACTCAATACCGAACTGGCTCGTCGTTTTGGTCAACCGTGCCGCATAGCCGTCCACGCCGTCGAGAATATGGGCGAAGATAATGAATAGCGCCGCTTGAATATACTGTCCGCTGAAAGTCGAAACGATGGAAAAAAAGCCGCACATAAGATTGCCCGCGGTGAAAAGACTAGGGATGAGGTATATCCCTTTTCGCAGCTTTTCCGCCGGCATGCGGTTGCGCAGAGGCATCCGCTGCCGCACTCGTCGGCGCAGCAGACGAACCTTGCCGGCCGCTGGATACTGCTCCGGCTCACGAGCATTAACGCCACTCATCTAAACCTCCCAATGACGGTCTCGCCGCCTTTCACTTTTTGACCCTCCACGACCGTGATTCCAGCGTCGGGCGGCAGATAAAGATCGGTGCGTGATCCGAACATGATAAGCCCGAAACGCTCTCCCCTATCTAAAGTATCCCCTTTACGCGCCTTGCACACAACCCGCCGGGCCAAAAATCCGGCAACTTGGACGACCCCGATTTTTCTCCCTTCAAGATCGGCGATGCGCATGGCGTTTTGCTCGTTTTGTTCGACGGCTTCATCTTTGTAGGCGGCCAAAAACCGGCCCTGTCGATGACATACCTCTTCAATGGTCCCCTGCACCGGCATGCGGTTTATATGGACATCCAACGGAGACATAAAGATGCTTACCCGGGTCTTGGGGCCTGCCAAAAGCGGCGCATTATCGATCTTCGCAAGGCTTACGATTTTGCCATCCGCGGGAGCGACCACCAACCCCTTCCCTTCAGGAGCATGCCGTTCGGGGTCGCGAAAAAACCAAACGAGAAATAACCCAATCCCAGCGCCGGCGAACGCGATCAACGCCCAACCGAGAAAAAATCCAAGGCCCGATAAAGCTAGCGCGACAAGAACAAAGGGAAATCCTTCAACCGCGATCTTCATCCATAATTATTGGACGCGTTCAAGCCGTTCAAACGTTCAAGACGTTCTGTTCCTGACCGCAGTTTAAGGTTCAAGGTTTCAAGGCAAAAGCGTTCCGATCGTTCAAATCGTTTAAGACTAGAATTCACCGCAGAGGCGCTGAGGTCGCAGAGTAAAGAAGTTTTGATCTAAAAGTTCTCCGACCTCTGTGTTCTCCGTGTCTCCGCGGTGAATAATCTCTTCCTTCGTGAACTTCGTGTCCTTCGTGGTAAAATCTCTCTTCTCTCCGAACTTTGCGTACTCCGTGTCTCTACGGTGAATTCTCTTTAGTTTTTGCTCTTGTCTACGAGGCGGTTCTGCGCCAGCCAGGGCATCATGGCGCGCAGATTTTCGCCCACTTTTTCCAGAGGATGATTTGCCGCCTCTTTACGCAGCTCGGTGAAGTGGGGCATGCCGCACTTGTATTCGTTGATCCATTCTTCGGCGAATTTGCCGGACTGTATATCCTGCAAAATTGTTTGCATCGCCTGGCGCACTTCCGGCCCGATGACCCGTTTTCCCCTGGTCAAATCACCATATTCCGCCGTGTTGCTGATGGAATAACGCATATTGGTGAGCCCACCTTCATAGATCAGATCGACGATGAGCTTGACTTCATGGACGCATTCGAAGTACGCCATTTCGGGCGGATATCCCGCATTGACTAGGGTTTCATAACCGGCTTGGATGAGTGCGCAGAGCCCGCCGCATAGCACCGACTGCTCCCCAAAAAGATCAGTTTCCGTTTCGTCTTTGAAAGTAGTTTCGATCACCGCCGCGCGCGCGCCGCCTATGGCGGCGGCGTAGGCCAAGCCGATTTTCTTAGTGTCCTTGGACGGATCCTGATGGACCGCTAGCAGGCAGGGCACGCCGCGCCCTTTTTGAAATTCGCTGCGCACCAGATGCCCGGGCCCTTTGGGCGCCACCATAAAGACATTGACGCCCGCCGGCGGCACGATCCTTTTGAAGTGAATGTTAAAGCCGTGGCCAAAGGCGAGGCTGTTGCCGTCTTTGAGTCCCGGTTTTATTTCCTTTTCGTAAGCATCGCCCTGAAGCTCATCGGGCAAGAGAACCATCACAATATCGGCGGCCACCGCAGCGTCGGCGGTCTCCGTCACCTTCAGACCGGCATTCTCAGCCTTGGCCCAAGAGCTGCTGTCGCGCCGCAATCCGACTACCACATCGACCCCCGAGTCGCGCAGATTGTTCGCGTGGGCGTGCCCCTGGCTACCATAGCCGAGCACAGCGACTTTTTTCCGCTGCAAGACGCTCAAGTCGGCGTCTCGATCATAGTAAACCTGCATTGCACGTCTCCTCGCTAAAATACGCCTTATAAATTAATATGGCGGTTGCGCTTCGGCAAGTCAATCGCAAGTAACGGAACGGAAAAACATTCACTTTCGGTCAAGACAAAAAAAAAGAGGGCCGTTCTCGGCCCCATTTAAAACTAAAACTCACCGCGGAGGCACGGAGCGCGCCGAGTAATTTCGAGTAAAAATACTCCAGACTCTGCGAACTCCGCGTCTCTGCGGTGAAATCTCTTATTTTGTGACCTTTGCGTTCCTTCGGCTTAGCTCAGGACATGCCTCTGCGATTAAATGTGCTCTCCTAACCTTCGGCGACGTCGATGAGGACGCCATCTGGATCTGACATTTGGTGTTGACCGAAGCAACATTTGGCGAAGAGTTTCTGTCTGATCTCGCGCTCGGGATTTTTCTCCGGCCGGGTGTCCTGCGCCGGCGGATACTGATCGGCGAACTTTTGCAGGTCGGCCTTGAACGCCGCCATGCTTTCGACTTTAAAGCCGATATGGTCCAGCGCAGGGCGTTCTATGCCGGAGCCCTCGAAATCATTAATCTGCCAGGGCATAACCGCGAGGGTTACCTTGCCGTCCGAGAGATAGTGATTGGGGTCGCCCGCAGGCTTTTCCAACTCGGTGAGCTCAAACACGCTTCGATAAAACTCGCCGATCATGTCGGGTTCCAACACGCGCAGCGCAATATGGCCGACTCGCCGCGGCTGGTCCTGATCCGCCTCAGTATAAAGGTCACGGCGATTCTCCATGTTAGCTTGGGACAGATCAAAGACGTTGCCCGCTGGGTCATGGGTGCTGATGCCAGCGAAGGGGCGATTGCCCGGGCGCTTGAGCACACGAACCGTGGGATACTTCTCTTTGAAGCGTGAAAAAACCAATTCCACATCCTGGACCTCGAAGCCGAAGTGGTCAAACCCAGCTTGGCGCCCGGGCGCCCGGGGATTGAGATTGAGGCCGACGTATCCGTCGCGCACTACCACAGCGCCCCCGGCCCGCGCCAGTCCGGAGCGTTTCATGCCGAAGACATCGCGATAGAAATCGCCTTCTTGATTGGCGTTGCTGGTGACGATGGCCAAGTGTTTCAATTGTGCGAACATGAGCGTGCTCCTTTTTCCGGACAGATGGACCAACGCTACTAAACCGCAGCGGCACTTGTCAACCTAAAGGACAGCAGACCGACGACCGCCGACGGCAAACAGGCTACGATGCGGCCACCGTTCGTCTCGATTCAAAGTTCAAGGTTAATGTTCGAGGAAAAAGCCATGCAGGAAGACGGTCGACCAGGCGGTCCACCGTCAGCGGTCACCGGTCATTTCAATTTCAAACGACCGGCTGCACGCGGCGCGTAGTTATGTTAATATGCACGTTTCATGGCAAATACGTCGAAAGCCAATGGTCTTAAGGGACTGGTGTTGGCCGGTGGACGCGGGACGCGCCTGAGGCCGCTGACCCACACGGCGGCCAAGCAACTCGTTCCGGTAGCCAACAGACCGATCCTATTCTATGTGCTCGACAACCTCGAGGCCGCGGGAGTCACCGACGTGGGCATGATTATCTGTCCCGAAACGGGTCAGGCGGTGCAGAACGCCGTCGGTGACGGCGATCGGTGGAAACTGAGTATAAAATATATTTTGCAAGACCAGCCCCTGGGACTGGCCCACGCGGTAAAGATCGCACGTCCATTTCTTGGTCAAAGCCCCTTTGTTATGTATCTGGGGGACAATCTTATCGGCACTGGGATATCCGAGTTTTGCGGCGAGTTCGACGGCTCCTGCGCCGATGCGATGATTCTCCTGAAGGACGTCGCCACACCTTCAGCTTTTGGCATCGCCGAAGTCGATCCTGAGGGGCGGGTGACGAGCCTGGTGGAAAAACCGCAGCAGCCAAAATCGAATTTGGCCCTGGTTGGCATCTATATATTCTCGCCGAAAATTCATAGCGCCATCGACGGCATCAAACCTTCCTGGCGCGGCGAGCTGGAAATTACCGACGCCATTCAAGCGCTGCTCAACGACGGACGCAAGGTGCTAAGCCGCCGCATCGACGGTTGGTGGCTCGATACCGGCAAAAAAGACGATCTGCTCACCGCTAACACCGTTGTACTCGATGAATGGATTCAACGGAAAATTACCGGCGAGATCGACGAGCAAAGCCTGGTCACCGGACGGGTCCAGCTCGGCAAAGGCAGTAAAGTCGTGCGCAGCAAGATTCGCGGACCCGTTGTCATCGGCGAAAACGTCTATATCGAAGATTCCTTTATCGGTCCTTTTACTTCCATTGGCGACGGCTGCCAAATCACGGCGTCAGTTTTGGAACATTGCGTCTTTCTGGAGCATGCGACCGTCAAACGAGTAGACCGGCTGGAAGATAGTTTGATCGGCAAAAACTCAGCCGTAATTAAGGAAATAAACACGCATCAGGCGTACCGCCTGATGATCGGCGATGACTCCGAGGTCCTGTTGTAATGCCCTTCCGTTTCAGCCGCCTAGAATTACCAGAGGTCATCCTCATCGAGCCCAAAGTGTTTTTCGACGACCGCGGTTTTTTCATGGAAACTTACAAGTATTCAGAGTTTGCCCAAAATGGCATTGCCGACCGTTTCGTCCAGGACAATCACTCACACTCGCCGCGCCATACGCTGCGCGGTTTGCATTACCAGAAAGAGCCCCGAGCCCAGAGTAAGTTGGTGCGCGCGGCTCTCGGCGAGATTTTTGACGTCGTCGTCGATATCCGCAAAGGCTCGCCGCGCTACGGGCGCTGGCTGGCCGTCAATATTTCGGCAGAGAACAAGAAAATGCTTTATGTACCTCCGGGATTTGCCCACGGCGCATGCGTGGTAAGCGCGGAAGCGAGCTTGCTGTACATGGTGACGGAGGAATATGCGCCGGAGTGCGAATCGGGTGTCGCTTGGAATGATCCCGCGCTCGGGATTAACTGGCCAGTCAAACAGCCGTTGCTTTCAGAGAGAGACCGGGGCTGGCCTTGCTTGAGCGAGGCGGATAATAATTTCGTCTACAAAGAGATGAAAGATAGGAAATAAGAATTTCACCACGAAGTGCACGAAGGACACGAAGGAAGAGAAGAGAATATTCACCACGGAGACACAGAAATCACGGAGTCGGAAAATCTTTTTTGAAAAAATTATTTACTTCGTGCTCTTCGTGACCTTCGTGGTAAAATCTGTCCTCCGAACTCTGTGTCCTCTTTGCCTCTGTGGTGAATAATCTTCTTCGTGCCCTTCGTGGTGAGAATATTTCGGCAGGGGGGAGTGCTGATTGAAAACATTGTTGGTAACCGGCGGTTGCGGTTTTATCGGAAGCCAATTCATTAAACTGGTGCTGCGCGAGCACCCGCAATACCGGGTCGTAAATTGCGACTTGCTCACCTACGCCGGCAACATGGAGAATCTCGCCAACGAAGAACGGACGCGCGCCCGAAGCGCTTATCATTTTATTTGCGGCGATATTTCGGACACCAAGCTGGTGGAGAAAACTATCAGTGGCGAAGAGGTCGATGCCATCGTAAATTTTGCCGCCGAGACCCATGTAGACCGGAGCCTGCTCGACAGCGCGCCCTTTCTCCGCACCAACGTGGAAGGTACTCGGGTCCTGCTGGACAGCGCGAGCCGTCTCGGCGTCCAGCGCTTCTTGCAAGTATCGACCGATGAGGTTTACGGCTCCCTCGAACCGTTAGACCCGCCCTTTACGGAGGAGCATCCACTGCGGCCAAACAGTCCCTACGCCGCCAGCAAAGCCGCCGCGGATTTGCTGGTTCGGGCTTACCATAACAGCTACGGCTTCCCGGCTTTGATCACCCGTTGCGGGAACAACTATGGCCCTTATCAGTTCCCGGAGAAATTCTTACCGCTGTTCATCACCAATGCGCTAGACGATCTGCCGCTGCCACTTTACGGCGACGGCCGCCAAATCCGCGATTGGATTCATGTAGAGGATCATGCCCGGGCATTGCTGCGCGTGCTGGAGGAAGGACAAGTCGGAGAAATCTATAACGTCAGCGCAAACGGCGAACAAACGAACCTTCACATGGCAGAACGGGTCTTGAGCCTGATGGGCAAGCCCGCAAACCTGTTGCGCTACGTTACCGACCGGCCGGGGCATGACCGGCGCTACGGCATTGACGCCGGCAAATTGTGCCGCGAACTGGGCTGGCAACCGCGGATCTCGCTTGACGACGGGTTACAGGCAACCATTGAATGGTACCGGGAACAAAGAGGTTGGTGGGATCGCATCAAGAGCGGCGAGTATCGGAAATATTATGAGCAACAATACGGTGAACGGCTGGGTGAGAGTTAAGATTTAACCACGAAGTGCACGAAGGACACGAAGGTAGAAAAATTGGTGAGAAGAAATGCGGGATATTTCACCGCAGAGGCGCGGAGAGCGCAGAGTTCGGAAAGAAGAGAGATTTCACCACGAAGGTCACGAAGTTCACGAATTTGAAAATATTCTCATTGCGAAATCCGAATTTCGAAATTCGAAAACGACCTTCGTGTTCCTGTGGCGAACAATCTCCTCCTTCGTGAACTTCGTGTCGTATAAGTTCCCTCGCATTCACTCGGGACAAGCCTTCGTGGTGAATGTCTTTTTCGCTGCGTACTCTGTGCCTCCGTGGTGAATATTTAGGGAGTAATGGCGTGTCTGATCAATTTTTAGTTACCGGCGGGGCCGGCTTTATCGGTTCCCATCTAGTTCGCAGGCTGCTGGCGGATGGGGGGCGGGTACGGGTCATCGATAATCTCGCTACCGGCAAACGGGAGAGACTGTCTGATTTTGAAGGGAAGATTGAATTTATAGAGGGCAATCTGGCGGATCCAGACATAAGCGAAAATGCGCTCGACGGCGTCGATTATGTGCTGCACCAAGCCGCGGTTCCTTCCGTACAACGTTCGGTCAAAAACCCAATCGAAACGAACAGAGCGAACGTAACGGCTACTCTCAATTTGCTCGAAAGCTGCCGTAAGCATAAAGTCCGCCGCTTCGTGTACGCCTCCTCGTCGTCGGCCTATGGCGACACGCCCGTGCTACCCAAACGGGAAGACATGCCGCCCAACCCCATGTCACCCTACGCGCTGCAGAAGTTTGTTGGCGAACGCTATTGCCAGCTTTATTTTCGCCTTTACGGCTTGGAAACGGTGAGCCTTCGCTATTTCAATGTGTTTGGCCCCAGCCAGGATCCCTCCTCCGAGTATTCGGCGGTGATTCCCAAGTTCGCTACCCGATTGAGCAAAGGGGATCCGATCGTCGTTTACGGCGATGGCGAGCAATCGCGCGATTTCACTTATATAGACAACGTAGTAGAGGCAAACATCCTGGCGCTCAGCGCCCACCGCGCGCCGGGCGCTGTAATCAACGTCGGATGCGGCGAACGGGTTACGCTCAACCAGCTCATCAAACTCTTGGAAGAGATCCTAAAAGTGCGAGCCACAGTCGATTACCAGCCAGCGCGCCCGGGCGACGTACGCGATTCCCTCGCCGACATCAACCTCGCCCGAGATTTACTGGGATATCAACCGAAGGTGGGGGTTACAGAAGGATTGCGCCGCACCGTCGCCTGGTTCGCATCGAACGCGCCTGGTAAATAGGATATCTCACCGCTGAGACGCCGCGTACGCAGAGGTGGGGATTCACCGCGAAGTGCACGAAGCACACGAAGGGATTAATTTCTAAAAATACTCCGAACTCTGCGACCTCCA
Organism: Binatia bacterium; assembly: GCA_036555515.1. Classification (GTDB taxonomy): domain Bacteria; phylum Desulfobacterota; class Binatia; order UBA9968; family UBA9968; genus DATACQ01. Next base: position 69 of record DATBLC010000049.1, on the reverse strand, counting down.
CGCCTCTGCGGTGAATACTCTCCCCCTTCGTGACCTTCGTGGTAAACTCCTCTTCTCTCCGAACTCTGT
>DATBLC010000048.1:0-34008 GCA_036555515.1 Binatia bacterium | reverse complement strand
GCCACCACCCCGTCCTCTCCATAGGTGGAAATGCCCGCCGGCAGGGCGTGAAAACAACCTTTGCGCTCCTGTGCCCGCGCTCTCCAGGTCTCACCCCTCGGTCGCTGTTTGGTTACTCAATTGTGGACTCCTTAATAAGTCTTTCTTATCTGCTTAGACGTAGCTGCTCTCGATATATGCCGCGCGCCAGCTCGTTTTTGATCCCATAATTGCCCGTGATCGATTCTTAACAAGCCTGTCATCACAAGTTTTCTTAATCGTCACGCGGCGGTAATCTGGCCCCAGTTGAATAACTCCTTTAACAAAGGAGGAGGCCATTTATATGCTTAAATGGAAAAGATCTGTTGCTGTCGTCTCCAATCTCGCGCCCGTGCTGATCGCGGTGGCCGGCCTATTTCTGGCGCTTTTTTCTTCCTTGGGCGATAGCCGCGCGCAGGAGTTGCGATTGGCGGTCACCGACATTGTTGGCCTGGAAGAGCTACAAACCGAGTATGGCGCCTTTCAAAAAGCGTTGAGCGAATTTGCCGGCGTCGACATGCGCTTCTTTCCGGTAGCCAACCGGACTGCCGCTGTGGAGTCGCTCAAATCGCACAGGATCGATATAGTGCTCACCGGGCCGGCGGAATACGTGGTCTTTCGCAGCCTCACGCAAGCTTATCCAGTGATCGGCTTTTCCCGTCCCGACTATTTTTCCGCGCTGGTCACGATGGCAGATAACCGTATTGGCTCGGTAAGAGACTTAAAAGGAAAGAAACTCGCCTTTGGCGACGTTGGTTCGACTTCGAAGCATCTTGGCCCGATGCAACTCTTGAAGGATGGGGGACTCGATCCTTTGAAAGACATACAAGCACAACATGTCAGCACAAACATCGGTTGGGAAGCGCTCAAACGCGGCGACGTCGCCGCCTTCGGCATGACCTACGGCAATTACCTGTCTTTGCGTGATAAGGATAAGCAAGAGCCCGGTGCCTTCAGAGTGATTGCCCGCGGCGGCGATTTGCCCAACGATCTGTTATTGGCCGGCGCTCATGTCGACAAAAAGGCGATCGAAAAATTCAGGGGCGCGTTTCAGATCCATTCGCGCGCATTGGTCGCGGCCATCCTTACCGGCAAGGACACGCAGAAGTACAAAGGCATGAAGTTTATCACTCGCATCGACGACCGCGACTATGACTCGGTCAGAGCCATGTACCGCACCATCGGCCATAAGCAGTTTGCGGCTTTCGTCGGAGGCAACTAATGAATCCTGCGCTGTCTGCCACCCTCGCTCTCCAGGGCGATCGATGCCGCGCTATGGCGGTCGAACGCGCCACAACCGCCGATCTCGCCGCCGCCCAACTCAAGAAAAGCTTCCGCGCGAACACTCCGGTGCTCGAGAACCTCAGCTTCGAGATTCTCCCCGGCGAAGCCGTGGGCCTGATCGGCGCCAACGGCGCGGGCAAATCGACGCTGCTCCGTTGCTGTGTCGGCTTGACGCCCATCGATGGCGGCACGGTGCGCTTGTTGGGCGTCGAATTATCGACCTCGGGAGGGAGGGAACTGCGCCGCTTGCGTTCGAAGGTCGGTTTCGTCTTTCAACAGCACAACCTCGTGCCGCGGCTCAGTGTTCTGACCAATGTGCTGCATGGTTCACTTTCCAGGGCCGGCGCACGCAGCTGGTTTCAAACTTTGGCGCCGCGTCTGGAACGCGAACAGGCCATGCACTATCTAGATCTGGTTGGCCTCGCCGATTTAGCCGGGCGGCGCGCCGACCGCCTCTCCGGCGGCCAGTCGCAACGCGTCGCCATTGCCCGCGCGCTCATGCAGGAGCCGCGCATCATCATCGCTGACGAACCGGTCGCAAGCCTCGACCCCAAGGCAGCCGAAGAAGTCATGGACAGGTTCGCCCGGCTATTGGAAACTGTCGGGCTGACCTTCGTTTTTACCTCCCACAATCTGCAGCATGCGCTCACCTACGCGGACCGGCTTTTGGGATTGCGGCATGGCGTATTAACGCTTGACGGTCCAAGTAAAGCGCAGAACCTTTCGACACTGCGAGAACTCTATGACGACCCACCAAAACAGCCTTGAGAAGTTGCCGCCGCGCTTGGAATTGCCCGGCCTAGGTTCATTTGCGCTCCTGTTGCTCGCATTGGTGCTCGTCTACTCGGCGAACAGCGTGGGCCTATCTCTAAGCCAGTTGGTCAACGGCTTGCCTGACATTCGCCGCATCATCGGCGAAATGTTTCCGCCGGATTTTCAGCGCTTCGACCGGATCGCCGCCGCGCTGCTGGAGACTTTTCAAATGGCCCTGGTCGGCACCACGCTCGGCATCGTTGGGAGTTTTTTTCTGGCCATGCTGGCGAGCCGCATGCATTCGCCGCACCCGTCACTCTACGCCGTTGCGCGCGGATTGGTCTCGCTGTTCCGGACTGTGCCCGATCTGGTTTGGGCGCTGCTGTTTGTTGTCGCAGTGGGGCTAGGTCCGTTCGCCGGCACCCTGGCGATCATGATCGACACCGTGGGATTTTGCGGTCGCTTTTTTGCCGAAGCAATGGAAGAAGCACAATGCGGACCGCAGGAAGCGTTGCGCGCCATCGGCGCCCGGCGTCTGGATGTCATCTTTTGTTCCGTCGTGCCCGCCGCTATGCCGTCGTTCGTCAATAGCGCGCTGTTCAGCCTGGAGAAAGCGACGCGTTCGTCGGTGATCCTCGGTTTGGTAGGAGCGGGAGGGATCGGTATCGAGCTCAAAGTTGCCATGGATCTGTTTCAATACAAGCAAGCAGCCACTGCGATCCTGGCCATTTTCATACTCGTAATCGCGGTCGAGCAACTCAGCGGCGCGGTGCGCCGCCGGGTCATATAGGAGTAACTACATGATTGTCGACAAACAAAGAGTCGTCGTCGGCATGATCGACGGTCTCGGCATGAACTATTTCAACCAGAGTTCGATACCGGCGATGAAATCCATGGCTGCGGCCGGGCTATTTCGTAGCGTTAAAGCCGTTTATCCCACCGTGACCAATTCCAACAACGTGTCCATTTGCTGCGGCGCATGGCCGAAAGATCACGGCATCACGGGAAATTCTTACTTCGATGAACGCACGGGCGAAGCGGATTACATGGAAAGCGCCGACTTCATCCACATGCCGACGATTATCGAGCGAAGCGCGGCAAAAGGAAAGACCTCGGCATTGCTCACTTGCAAGAACAAAACCATTCGATTGCTTTCCAAGGGCGCAACCGTGGCAGTCGCCGCGGAAAGCCCGGCGCCTGGCTTCGTCGACCGTTTTGGCCAGCCGCCGGACATTTACAGCCGCGAAATAAACTACTGGCTATGGCGGGTCGCCATCGACATTTTGCGCCAACGACAGGACATCCAACTCCTATACGTGCACACCACGGATTATCCAATGCATATGTGGTCTCCTGAAGATCCGCATTCAGAAGAGCATCTCTCGCGTCTCGACGGTCTGATTGATGAGGCTCGCCATTGCGCTCCGGATGCGGCGTTCTTGCTCACCGCCGATCATGGCATGAATTACAAGAAGCGTTGCTGGGACCTTGTCAAAGCCTGTTCAGAAAGAGGCGTCGCGCTGCGTTTCGCGCTATCAGCGGAGAAGGATCGCTACGTCAAACATCACCGTACCTTCGGTGGCGCCGCCTGGGTTTGGTTAAAATCTCCGGCCGATGAAGCCAGGGCGGTCGACTGCATCATGGGCCTCGAAGGTATCGAAAAAGTTCTCACCAGAGCCGAGGCCGCCAAGCGGTTCCACCTGATGCCCGAGCGGATCGGCGATCTCGCCGTGTTCGGCGACCAGGACACCGTATTCGGTGAGTTGAACGGGGCCGGCGAAGCGTTGGAACCTACCTACCGTTCTCACGGCTCGCTCCATGAAACCGACGTGCCACTGGTCATACACAATGCTGACATCAAGCTGCCGTCGCCGGAACACTTCGCCGCCAACCTGGACGTAACGCGGATTCCGTTCGCGATTTAGTGGTAGTGAGAGAGCCCTGGAGCGTCAAATCCTGACTCATGTCCTTAAGCTAGCATTCAAATCCTTCAAGTGGCGCATAAACTAATTCCAGGCCGACGTGCTGACAACGTCGGGTTATTCTTGCGCGCCACTCTATTGTTACTCCGGCGTCGATAAAAATCCTGAGCAGCACCCACTCACCCAATCCTTTAACCCGGCTTGGATGCAACGGGATACAGGCCGTGTTTGGTGAAAAATTCGATCATGAAGCGGTCAAATAACCAGGGCTGCTCCATCTGACATGCATGGCCGGCTCCGGGCAAGACCTTCAACTCGCAATTGGGGATGCGCGCCTGAAGCGCGAAGGCTGTCTGGTGGCTGCCGTCTTCGCTTCCGGTCAGGATTATCGTCGGACAACCGATGCGCTCGTGATGGCTCTCCGGATAGGGCTGCGCCAGCGCTTTGAATTGGTGGAGAATCGTCTCAACATCGGCGAACTGGTTACGCTCGGTAAAAAGATTGGCAAAGAAATGCGCCAGTGACGTGGTGCGAAAGGCCGGGCTCAGATCTTCAAAAGTGTACCTCCAGCGATAGTCAATGCCGTTGGCCGTGTAAGCATCGATGCGTCGCTTGGTGAATTCCTTTGTGGGGTTATAGCCGGTGCCCGACAATACCAGCGCCGCGGTTTTTTCGGGGCGCTGATGGTACATATAAGGAGCGATCGACGATCCGACCGAACAGCCGACCAGAATCGCGCTTTCGCCGGGAGCCGCGTCGTCTATCGCTTCCCAACACGCCTCAGCCATGTCGATCATTGTCAGACCGGCATCGGCCTTGGGCGAGCGGCCGTAGCCCGGGATGTCGATGGCGATGCAGCGATACCAAGTCGAAAGGTGTGCCATCTGAAAAATCCAGCACGACTGATCCATTGGGTTGGGATGGACAAAGGCGATCACCGGCCCCCTGCGTCCCATCCGTTCATAGTAAAGCGGTCCGTGAATATGCTGCGCCATAAAATTCTCCTTTGTTTTTTGAAGTTTCACTTGGGGCACACTCATGATTCGGCTCCCTCGTCATGCGCTCTCCGCCTCGGCTATCCGCGAACAGCGCGCCTGCCGGCCCGGCGCGAACTCGGTCAATTCCGGAATCCGTTCGTTGCAGGCCGCTACCACCCGAGGACAGCGGGGAGCGAAGGCACAGCCCGGTGGCATGTCCGACGGATCAGGCGGCGCGCCGGGTATCGGTGTCAGCAGGCCGTTGTCTGTGCCGGCATGCACCGTCGAGCCGAAAAGGCCGATTGTATAGGGATGCCGCGGTGAGTCGATCACGTCGGCAATCGTACCGGTTTCGACGAAGCGGCCGGCGTACATGACCGCCACCCGATCCGCGATTTCGCAAGCCACGCTCAGGTCATGGGTGACAAAAATCGTCGCCATGCCGAGCTCGCGTTGCAGTTCTCGCAACAGCAGCAGAATCTGGATCTGCACGGTAGCATCTAGCGCCGTCGTCGGCTCATCGGCGAGCAGCAATTTCGGCCGGCAGGACAGGGCGAGAGCGATCATTGCCCGTTGGCGCAGGCCACCGGACAGCTCATGCGGATATGCATCCAGCCGGCGGCGGGCTGACGGGATCTGCACCAACTCGAGGAATTCCAGCGCGCGCGCCCGCGCCGCCGCATAGGACACGCCATCGTGGCATACAATGGTCTCCGCAATCTGGCTACCGATCGTAAACACCGGGTCCATTGCGGTAAGCGGGTCCTGAAAAATCATTGACACCTTTGTGCCGCGCAGCGCCTGAAGCCGGTCGGCGTCGAGCCCCATAACATCGATGCCGTCCAGCACGATCCGTCCGGTGATTTGCGCCGTCGGCGGAAGCAGCCGTATCAACGCCCGCATGGTCACGGTCTTTCCTGAACCGGACTCGCCCAGCAGACACATCGTTTCCCCCAGTGCCAGTTGGAAATCAACGCCGTTCACCGCGCCAAGCGCCCGGGCCCCGAAACCAAAGCGGACCGACAGCTGGCGCACTTCCAACAGGTGTGACGAAGGCCGGTCTGCTGGCCCAGAACGACCGGCCATCACGGCACCCAATCTCCCGACGGCGAAGTGGTCCGGCCAGCCAGACTGTGCCCGCTACGCGGCGCCAGTGCATGACAGGCTGCGACGTGAAGGGGACCGTCACCGACGGCCACAAGAAGCGGCTCTTTCGTTGCGCAGACGGGCTCCGCAATCGGGCAGCGGGTGCGAAACCGACAACCGGAAGGCGGATTTATCGGACTGGGAAGATCGCCCACCAGGGGTGGCGCCGAAATGCGGCGGCGCGGATCCATGCTCAAGCGGGACGCGATCAGCGCCCGCGTGTACGGATGGCCGGCGGAATGGTAAACCTTCTTGACCGGTCCAATCTCCACAATCTTGCCTAGATACATTACCAGAACGCGGTCACTGACGAATTGTACGACGTTGAGATCATGCGAAATAAAGACATAAGTGAGACCAAGCCGATTTTTAATATCGATCAGCAGATTCAGAACCTGGGCCTCAACCGACTTGTCGAGCGACGAAACCGCTTCATCGAGAATCAGCACCCGCGGGTTGATAGCCAGCGCGCGTGCGATGTTCACACGCTGGCGCTGGCCTCCCGACAATTCATGCGGATAGCGGTCTGCGAACACCCCTGGTTCGAGGCCGACAAAATCGAGAACTTCCTTGGCGCGCTGCCGCGCCTCGGAGCGAGCAACACCTTGTGCGGTTAATCCAAAGCTCACCTCTTCGGCCGCCGTGTGGCGCGGATTCAGCGAAGCATAGCTGTCCTGAAATACCATCTGTACCTGGTGGCGCAGCTGGCGAATGGAAATGCCGTTTCGCCCGTCCACGTCGCGGCCATCCAGCAGTATCCTGCCGTGATCGGGCTTGATCAGTCGAATCAGCAGGCGCGCGGTGGTGGACTTGCCGCAGCCGGATTCGCCCACGACGCCGAGGGTCTCTCCCTTGGCAATGGCAAAGCTCACCCCATCGACCGCCTGCACATAGCCGCGCGCGGCGCCGAAAGCGCCAAATGGCCCGCCGCTCAGCCGGAAGTATTTCTTGAGCTCGTGCACGCTGAGGACCGGCTGATCTGCTTCGACGCGGTTCGAAGGCCCGGTGAAGGGGTGCGTAGGACGTTCGCTCGTGGCTGGCCCAAAGTTCATGGTTTTACGTCCATGGCAGTCCGTAAGCCGTCGCTTAGTAGATTGAAACAAACCGAGGTAATAAGGATCGCTACCCCTGGCAACACGGCGTTAACTGGTGCAATGAAGATCGACTGGCGCAGGGTGTTCAACATGAGCCCCCAGTCGGCAGTGGGGGGCGCGATACCAAGACCCAGAAACGACAATCCGGACGAGAGGACGATGGCAACGCTGATCAGGCTGGACGCATAGGTGAGAATCAAGCTCGATACATTCGTCATGATATGACCGATGATAATGCTCGGCGCCGATGCGCCGGTGGCTCGCGCCGCCTCGACAAAATCCTGATTGCGAATTTGCGTGGTGGCGCTTTCGGCTACCCGGGTAATCGGCGGCGTAAATACCAGCGCGAGCGAGATGAGGCAGTTTTCCGGGCCTGCGCCGAGAGCGCCGGCCAATCCGACAGCCAGCAGCACCGACGGGAAAGCAAAGAAAACATCGATGATCCGCATGATCACCATGTTGGTTTTGCCGCCGAGAAATCCTGCGACAATACCGACGGAGCTGCCAACCAAAGTGGCAATCGTTATCGGCAAAATTCCCATTAACAGCGAGACCCGGCCGCCATAGATTAACCGGCTCAGCATGTCGCGCCCGAGCTCATCCGTGCCGAGGAGATGCCCGGACGTCCCGATCGGCTGCAAACGGCGGAGCAAACTGGTCTTGTAGGGATCCAGTGGCGCGACCCAAGGCGCAAATACAGCCGCGGCAATTATCAACAGCAAAATGCCGGCGCATACCATCGAGATCGGATCTCGCCTGAGCCGGCGGTGCACGCCTTGCCAGTAGGTGAGCTGGATGCGCGCCGGGCGGCGAACGATTTCGATTTGCGGCTGAGTGGAATCAACTGTCGATCTGCTCATCGCTTATTGCCTTTTGATTCGCGGATCGAGTAACGGCTGTACAAGATCTACCAGGAAATTCATCATCACGAAAAAAAATGCCAGCACAAGAATAGTGCCCTGGAGCAACGGCAAATCGCGGGTCGCGATTGCGTTGCTGAGCAGATAGCCGGTTCCCGGCCATGCAAAAACCGTTTCCACCAGAATCGATCCGCCCAGCAGTTGAGCGACCTGCAAGCCCATGATTGCCAGCACCGGCGGCGCGGCATTCTTGGTGACGTGAAGAAAGATACGGCGCCGCCGCAGGCCATTGGCATAAAGTGTCTGAACAAATTCCTGTTTGCGTACGTCGATTACTGTCGCGCGCACGCTCCGCGCGATGATCGCAGTGGGGATCATCGCCAGCGCCAGGGCCGGCAAAATCATGAATCGCAGATCATCAAGGCCAAATCCCCGGTTATCCGGGGGCGCCATTCCCATGGCCGGCAGAAGACCCACGGTGACGGCAAAAATGGCAACCAGGACCATCGCTACCCAGTAGTGCGGTACGGATACGCCCAGAATTGCCGCGGTAGTGATCACCCGGTCAGTAGCGAAGCGGCGAGAATAAGCGGCCAGCACACCAAGGCCCACTCCTGAGAATAGACTGAGTCCGACGGCCGCAATTGCGAGTTGGGCGGTGTTCAGTAAGGCAGGGAGCAATTCGCCCCAAACCGGCCGCCCCGAAATGATCGACACTCCCAGGTCTCCGCTCAGCACGGCCCCGAGCCAGCGCAAATACTGGATCGGCAACGGCTGGTCGAAGCCATAGGACCGCTTGATCTGTGCAATCAGTTCCGTCGAGGCAAATTCCGGCATTACCGCGCTCATCGGATCGCCGGGCGCCAGATGGACGAAGGAGAAGCAGACTACCGATACGCCAAACAGTATCGGCAGAACATAAACGACGCGCCGCAGAGTGTACCAGAGCATGGATTACACCTCCGACGCGACCCTCACACCTATTCGATCCGGATCCGCGTCAGATCCTGAAACCAGCTCTGTGCCTGGACGAAGCCCTTTAAATGGCCCGCCAGACCGCGCGGATTCATGTCATGCACCACCCAGATCCAAACTGCCTGATCGACGAGGTATGCGTGCAATTCTCCAAGCCGTTTGTTCTGTTCATCGATATCGAATTCCCGTAGCGGCTTCGCCGCAAGCTCATCGGCCCGAGGATCGGCGAAATTCCCCCAATTGTATCCCGCCACGCGATTCTTGTCGTGAAACGTCTGGCCAATGAGGCCGAAGATCGGGTATTGAATGGACCAGCTGTAATTGATCCCGTGTATGCCCTTGTTCTGTGGGCTTTGCGCGCCGGCCATGCGGCGCGAGCGCAGCGCCTCCCAATCCATACTCTCGAGCGACATGTCGATACCGACCTCGCGCATGTTCTCTTGAATGAATTCGTTCATCGACAGCGGTTGCATCTGGCCTGAGCCGGCGGCGGACATCAAGAACTTGACCTTTACCGGATTCTTCGGCCCGTAACCCGCTTCGGCGAGCAATTTGCGCGCCGAGTCAGGGTCATACTTAATGTCGAAGGTAGGTTTGCCGAACCAGGGATGATCCGGTGTCACCATGCCTTTTGCCGGTACCGCCAAGCCGCGCAACAATTTCACCAGCTTCTCGCGATCGATCGCCAAGTTCGCCGCCTTGCGAATTCGAATATCCTTGAAGGGCGAATCCGGCATGTGGCTAAGCATGTACGGCCATATATGCGGGTAAACGTTTGAGTGAACCTGCATGCCGGACGCTTTGACCTGCGGCACCGCATCCGGCGGCAGCGCTTCCACGAAATCTACCTGGCCCGAAAGCAGCGCCGCGACTCGCGTCGTGGCATCGGGCATGGGTCTAAGCACCATGCGCTCGGTCTGCGGCACCTGCTTCGGGTTCCAGTACTCGGCATTACGCACTAGCTCCGCGCGATTGCGCGGCACCAGGTTGACAAGTTTCCACGGCCCTGTGCCGGAGGGCTGAAATGCGAACTTCTGCCAGTCTCGACCGAGTTTTTCCCATTGCCTCGGACTTGACATGAAAACACTGGTCAGCTCGTAAAGCAGAGTGCCATTTGGCTCCTTGGTCGTGATCTCCAAAGTGAAGTCGTCGATCGCGCGAGCACTGCTTACCGAGACAAGCCAATTGGCTGCCTGCCGGGCCTGTTGCCGGTCGTAGTGGGGAGCTTCCTGCTTCGTCAGCTTGTCGAAATTCCACACCACGTCGCGCGCCGTAAAGAGGCTGCCGTCGTGGTATTTCACCCCGCGGCGTAATTTGAACGTCCAGACCTTTTGGGTCTTGGCGTCCACCGACCAGCTTTCGGCCAGGCTCGGAATAATGCGCGATGGGCGGTCGGCGCGGGATAAGTCCCATGAAAACAGCGCGTCGTAGAGTGACCGGTTTATGAAGCGGCCTCCCTCCGCTCCCCCATCTGCTTGCCCCGTAGTGATCGGTATGTCGGACAACGTCATCGCGACCCGGAGAACCTTCTCCTTGGTCTGGGCGTGGCCCAGTCCGTATGGCCACGCTAGGGAACCTGCGCCAGCGAGAATAAGTTTCAGAAACGACCGGCGCTCAAGCGGTTCCGCGAACACCCTATCGGTCTGACTTTGTAGGTTAGCAAAACCGAAAGACGGTGAATTTTTCTCGAACGATGCCGGCATATCCAACCTCCCGAAACGGTTTGATGAATTATTGCCGTACAACCGGGGTTTTGAGACAACCTAGCCGTAACTACTCAAGTGGGCGTCACCATAATGCCACTAACCGGGCGATACTATAGCCTTCGCCCCGAAGTCAAGGCCCGAGCAGTGGTAAAATCGAGACAGGCTCAACGTATTGCACGGCTTGAACCCGGATTCCGCAGTTAGACTGAGGAGACGGCAAGCAAGGTGGAACCCTGGAGTAGCGAAAGCGTCCAACTGTAAAATTTCGAAGTCATTTTGCGCTTTCGCACTTCGTTGTTATGAGCTTTGACGTTCCGTCGAAGCACCGCTTCTGAATGTCTGCTCAAAGGCAGACGGCATCTCCGCCACAGGCGGATCAGCCTTCGGCTGAGACTTTGCTACGGCAGGGTTGCGCCTCGCGCTTCTTGTGGAGCGCAATTGCGGAATCCGGGTTGAACAGCGGCTCGTCAGGCGCCTGCGCCGTGAAGGAACCAAATTCGGGGTTCGCTACGATGACGTTATAGGCCTCCCTTCTCATTGGGAACAGCTCAGCCGCTAATTGTTAAGCGCTCTCGTTGGCGACATGGGCACGAGAAGGCTCTACATCAGTGCTATAACCTTCTGCGCTGCGACTTCTGCGCCGTTTAGCTCAACGGCGGGCCAGTTGGCTTCCTTATCCGAGAGCCGTTTCAGGTAGGGTTCCAGGTTTCCTGATAGTAGCTCGGTTTGGGAAATGAATTCCGCGATCGCGCAGTCGTTGAGTGCCTCCACGAGATTAGCATATTCGGGAAACACACCACGATCCGTGTAGAGCATCGGCACCTGGTGCGCGATAACATCGGCGACTATGCCGTATCCCGGTTTAGTGACGATGACATCCACGGCGCGCACGAGATCTTCGTAATGGCGCTGGGCGTCGGGCAAAAACACAATGTTGCCGTCGACCTTTCGCTCATCCGCAGTAGTCACGAAGACATAATCCCGCATCCGCTTTAGCTCCTCCCACGGCACGCGCTGAAGGCCCAGGCCGCCGAAACTCAGCAATACCACGGCCGCTGAACCGGGCAGAGAAAAATTTTTTCTCGCTTGCTCTTTCTGCAACCTGGAAACCCGGGCGATCCAAGGAATGGGTTCGCGCCGCGGAAATACTTTCATGTCGCACGGATAAGGGAGCGTAAGTGCGAGGGTCGCTTTGCCGTACCATAGCCTCATCTCATCGATAAGCGCGCCGAATGCCGGATGTTCCTTGACATACGCACCATACATGCCGTCCCAGGTAAAATTGGCAATTGCCATAGAGGGAATGGCGGCGCGGGCAGCGATCTCAAACCCAAGGGGTGGTATATCGCCGATGATCAACCGGACGTCGTGATCACGGACGAAGGCAAGTTCCTTTTCGATAATCCGCGGTGAAGTCTCACGCACTGAACGGCACGCTTGCAGCGTGGCGTCGAGATCCATCGCCAAGCTGTCCCGCTGCACGATACCGGCGTCGATGGCTTGGCGGGAATAGCGAATCGTGTTGGGGAACAGCCACTTGGGCGCCGTCGTGCGAACCTGTATAGCGGCATCGGGGCGCGCCTTTTTCAGACTACGGATGACTTGGTTGGAACGGACCGCGTGACCATAGCCATGACCGGTTATATAGTAAAGAATTGAACTCAAGCCGGCTTTGGATGTATGTGTATTTGAAGAGAACACGGTAGAGAGGACACTGCGGATTGTCAAGGATCTCGCGCGGCCATGCCTCAACCAAAGAAGGTCTTTAGTCGCAAAGGTCACAGGATTCTGGGGCGTAGCCGGTTTGAGTACTTTAAACCGTTCAAATCGTTCAAGCCGTCCGAGCGAGGTTCGTTGAACGACTTAAACGTATTGGACGATTTGAACGTTTGGAACATGTGGTGTTTTCGTGGTGAGTCCTAGTTTAAACGTCTTGAACGATTGGGACATTTGGAACGACTGGAAGCCGCGAAAAGCCCGGTCAAACAGGAGGCTAGAGTTATGACGGGGACGGTCAAGAAAATTTTGCGCCAAAAGGGGTTTGGGTTTATCAAACCCGACGACGGCAGCGAGGATGTTTTCTTCCACCGCGGCAGCCTCGCGCCGCGCAGTCAAATTGAAGACATAAACGAAGGCGACACGGTGCAGTTTCAAACCAGAAAAGGCGAGAAGGGGCCGGTGGCTTTCGATTTGAAGATTCGTTGAGCACGGGGATGCGGATAACGGGGTAAATTGATGGAAAGATTCCAGTCGCTATCACCCCAGCGGCTTCTCTTCGACTTGGCGTCGCGGCTGGGTTCGCTGGAAGGCTATCTTTACGCCCAGGAGAAAGTCGATAAAAATTATCTGCCCAATTGGTTAATCAACGTTGCGGCCGGCTACGCCTGCCTCGCCCCGGAGGTGCGCAGAGAAATCCGCGGCGACTATCTCGCGTTGCTGCATAAAGTTCATAACCTGCTCCGCGACGCCTATGGCAGCCAGGATGCAAACACGGTAAAAATCGCGGCCATGATCGCTGCCGCGGCGCGGACGGAAGCAGCGCCGGAGAAATGACTGAAGATTCAATCGCCACGGTGAAAAGCGACTTTATCACCGCGCTTCGCATCATAAGCCACGAAGGTTTGAGCGACGCTTTCGCCCATTTGAGCGCCCGCACCGATAGTGGGAACGAAATGCTTTTCATGCCGCGCAAGAGCCCCGCGTTGGTAAATTCGCACGAGTTGTTCGTGGTGGATTTCGAAAAACCCATGCCGCAATCGTCCATACACCAGGCGATTTACAAGGCCCGCCGCGACGTCAACGCGGTTTTTCATTTCCATTCGCCGGCGGTGGTTCTCCTCAGTGTCATCGGACAAACCGTTCGCCCCATGCACAATTACAGCGCGATTTTTTACGAGGGCGTGCCGCTTTATAGTGGAACCGGGCAAGTCGAGTCGCCGGCACGAGCAGGAGAAATGGCCAGGTTATTAGGCGGCGCTAAGGCGCTCATTCTTCGCGGCCACGGCGCCGTCGTGGTGGGCCAGTCGATTCGCGAAGTTTGCATGCTGGCGCTTTATCTCGAGGAATCGGCTCGGCTGCAGAGCGAAGCCATGAAGCTTGGCACGCCGATGTTCGTCGAGCGCGACGAAGCCGAAAGAATCGCCAAACGGACGTTTAAACCCGCCTCCACGGAGCGCGCCTGGGAGCATTTCAAAGCCAAGTGCGCCGCCTAATCCGCGCCGCTACTCTCGCCGGGTTCAAGTCGTTCAAAAAGTTCCAATCGTTCAAAACGCGTTGCACGGTGTGAACGCATGCGTAGTAGGTTTCGGCCCTGGAGCGATTGTGTTAGCGTGTAAGTGATGGAACACCAACACACCAATCTTTTGGTCCACGAAACCAGCCCCTACTTACTGCAACACTCCCATAACCCTGTAGATTGGCATCCCTGGGGTGAGGAGGCCTTTCAGAAGGCCACGCGCGAAAACAAACCGGTGCTCCTCAGTATCGGATACTCCGCCTGCCATTGGTGCCACGTGATGGAGCGCGAGTCCTTCGAGAACGAGCAAATCGCCGCGCTTATGAACGAGCTTTTCGTCAACATCAAAGTCGACCGCGAGGAGCGCCCCGATCTCGACGAGATCTACATGAATGCCGTGCAAATGATGACCGGTCGGGGCGGCTGGCCGATGACGATGTTTCTCACCCCCGACGGCAAACCGTTTTACGGTGGCACTTATTTTCCGCCGGAGGATCGCTACAACGTCCCCGGCTTCCCAAAGATATTGCGCGGCGTAGCCAACGCCTATCACAAGCAGCCGCAGGATGTCGAAAACAGCGTCAAGCAAATCCTCGAGCGCTTGCAGAGCATGTCCCGCTCCATACAGAGTGCCAAGCCATTTGAACCGGACACCGTCACCGGCGCGGCCGAGCAGCTCTTACAAGCTCACGACTCCGAGCACGGCGGCTTCGGTCAGGCGCCGAAGTTCCCCAACGCCGGCGTCTACGAGCTTTTCCTGCGGGCGTATCACCAGTCCAAGAACACGTCTTATCTCGACGCGATTACATTCACGCTGATGAAGATGGCACGAGGTGGAATCTATGACCACCTGGGCGGCGGGTTTCACCGCTACTCCGTAGACGAGAAATGGCTGGTGCCGCATTTTGAGAAGATGCTTTACGACAACGCCCAACTCGTGCGCATCTATGCGCAGATCTACTGCCTCACCGCCGAGCTTCAATTCAAACGCGTGGTCGAAGAAACGGTCGATTACCTGCTGCGCGAGATGCTGCAGCCGGAGGGTGGATTTTATTCCACCCAAGACGCGGACAGCGAGGGCGAAGAAGGAAAGTTTTTCGTATGGACGCCGGCAGAAGTGAGTCGAGTTCTTGGCGCGGAGACGGCTGAGATATTGTGCCGCATCTACGACGTCAGCGAGCAAGGAAACTTTGAGGACAAAAATATTCTCCATCCGATTCTGACGCCGGAGCAGGCAAGCAAATACTTTAACCGCAGCGTGGAAGAAATCACCTCGCTGGTGGCACAGGCGAAACAAAAATTATTCTCCGAACGCGAAAAGCGAATCAAGCCGTTTCGTGACGAAAAATTGATCACGGCGTGGAACGGGCTCGCGTTGTCCGGGCTGGCTGCCGCGATCAGGATTACCGGCAAGGCGGAATACCGCGACGCCGCCACACGGACGATCGAGTTTATTTTTTCACGGATGGTTCGGGATGGCCGCCTGCTGCATACTTATAAAGACGGTATCGCCAAGATTCTCGGTTACCTCGATGATTACGCTTTTCTCGGGGTCGGTTTGCTCGATCTCTTCGAAGCCACTTTCGACGGTTCGTTGCTGGCAAGAGCCAGGGAACTTGCTGACATTATGCTCGATGAGTTTTGGGACGAAAACGACGGCGCTTTTTTCTATACAGGCAAATCCCATGAACGGTTGATCAGCCGCGCCAAGCCGGCCTTCGATGCCTCGATACCGTCGGGGAATTCGATGGCCGCACAATTGTTACTACGGCTTTATCATTACACCAGCGAGGACGATTACTTGAAAAAAGCCGAAACTATCCTGCGCTCCTACCGCGACGCCATGGCGGCCCAGCCCTTCGGTCTGGCGCATATGTTAGCAGCCTTGGATTTCTATCTGCAAAAACCCCAGGAGATTGTCGTCGTAGGAGAACCGAACGATCCGGCGACCAAGGCACTACTGACCGGCGTGCATTCGACCTATCTTCCGAATAGCACGTTGCAGTTGGTCGGACCCCGGGAGCCGCTCGAAAAAATCGCCCCATTGCTCCAAGGTAAAAACCAGATCGGCGGCAAAGCAACCGCCTATGTATGCCATAACTTCACTTGTGCCGAGCCGGTTACTACCTGGGATGACCTAGAGACCCTCCTAAACAGCTAACCGTTCAAGTCATTCGAAAAGTTCAAATTGTTCCAAGCGTTTTCAGCGGCTTGAACGATTTGCTTCGTTAAAATCAAGCCTTGAGCATGGCGAAGGGAAGTTTTGAAGCGCGTTTGTTGGCCGACAGGTTATTTAAGGATATCGCGGAGCTTGCTGGCAAGCGGAGTTTCCAGCGTAAAGAAATTTGCAATGGTCTTCTCCAACACTTCTCCGGTTACAAGATCGAGGTCCAAATTCGCCTTTTTCGCCTCGGCCAAAAATTCCCCATCCTTCATGGTCTCCACGAACGCCTTACGCAGGATTTGCACGCGTTCCTTCGGGGTCCCGGGGGGCAGCGAGTAAAGATACGTAATAGCGCTCGCGTCGTGAATGCCAACCTGCACTAGTTTCTTACCGTCACTCGTCTTCGCTTGATTTATGGCGAGGGGAACATTGGGAAGCTCGGCGTGGGGCGTCGGGGTATTTTGCAAGACCACGATCGCGTCGCCTGACTCTAATCCTTTGCGCCACGTGGATTTCGCCGACGCCCATGAGAGCCCGCAGAGGCCGGAGACCTCGCCGGCCTCTGCGGCTAAGCGAATTTCGGACGTGCCTTTATAACCGGCTACGACTTGAATCGGCAGGCCGAGCGCTTCTTTCAAAATCATGGCATTTTCGTAGGTCGTTGCACCGGGTGGAGTTGATCCTAGTTTGACCGGCGTCTTAGACGATCGCCAAGCGTCGATGTTTGTGATGCCGCTTGATTTGGTAAAAACGCAAGTGTCGTGGTTTTTGACGGGAGAGCCAATGTATTCGAACTTTCGTACGTCAAACTCGAGACCCTTTCGACCAACGACCTGCGCGAGCACGAGCGTACCTATCCAATTGCCAATAGTAAGGCCGTCGGGTTTGGCTACCCTGTAGACATGATTGACGGCGACAATAAAACCTGCTCCCGGCATATTCTCGACAATGATCGCAGGATGGCCCGGAATATATTTGCCCATGTGGCGCGCAATGGTCCTGGAATAGGTGTCGAAGCCGCCGCCCGGAGCGGCGCCAACGACGATCCGCATTGTCTTACCTTCGTAGAACGGTGCGGCTGCGTGAACCGTACCCGTCAAGAGCAAAGCGCAAAGCGTTAGCGAGGCGATATGCATCACGACAACCCCCTTCCGGGATTACTTCTGGGACTTTTCTCTACGGCCGGGTTCCTAGGCTTCCTATCGTAAGGCAAAGTAAATGTCCATCGTTATCCTCTGGCCCGCGCTGAGATATCTCGGCGGATCGTCTATGACCACTTCCCTGAGTGGCAGAGGACTGAAGCGCGAACCCGGTAATCATTCGGGATGCCCAAACGATTTTTGGATTCTTAGATTCTTAAGTAGCATTGTACGGTGCGCTAAGCGCTCAACAGTCACTTTGAACCTTGAACCGATTAACTACGACCGTGTCTGGTTGCTTGTGATCGTCTGAATAATCCTTTCCAAGTCCGGCAGCGAGTAATATTCGATCTCAATCTTGCCTTTCGTCGACCGCGCCTTAGGTAACAGGCGCACCCTGGTTCCTAGAGCGCGTTGCATATTTTCGACAATGGCCCGCAAATCCGGGTCCACAAGAGGTAGTTGGCGTCGCCGCCGCCTGCCGGTGACGAGCATGCGGACTAGTCTCTCCGTTTCGCGGGTCGAAAGCCCTTTCGCGATCACCTCGCGGCAGGTGGATATCATCAGCGCTTCGGAGTGGAGGCCCAAGAGGGCTCTGGCTTGGCCCGCTGGGAGATTTCCCTGAACGATCTCTTGTTGGACCTCGTTGGGTAACGAGAGAAGCCGCAATGAATTGGCGATAGCTGGCCGACTCTTGCCGACATTGTCCGCCATCTCTTCCTGGCTCCAGTGAAACTCATCCTGCAGGCGCCGGTAGCCGCTGGCTTCTTCGATGGGGTTCAGATCTTCACGTTGGAGATTTTCCACCAGTGCCAGTTGTAACGCCTCGTTATCGTTGGCATCGCGAATCACTGCGGGCACTTCACTTAACCCTGCCTTCAGCGCCGCGCGCCAGCGGCGCTCGCCGGCGATTAACTCATAGCGGTTTTCCTTGCGCCGAACGACGAGCGGTTGAATGATGCCTTGATTGCGGATCGATGCGGCCAGTTCTTCAATCTTGGCTTCGTCGAAGGAGCGGCGCGGTTGAAGCGGACTTGGCGTAATCAAATCGATGCGCACGCGCAATCCATGACTTTCGTTTATCGACTCGGCTTTGGGCTCCGCGGCGCTGGTAATCAGCGCGCTCAAACCCCTACCCAATCCCTTTGTCTGTACCGACATTTTGTTCTCCTTGAGCCATAAGTTCCTTGGCCAAATCAAAATAGTCTTGCGCTCCTGTCGACGTTGGATCGTATAAGCAGATCGGCTTGCCGTAACTCGGCGATTCGCTCAGACGAACGTTGCGGCGAATAACCGTGCGGTAGAGCTTGTCGGGAAAGTGCGCGCGAATTTCCTCGGCAACCTGATGCGAAAGCCGGTTTCGGCTGTCGAACATTGTCACCACGATCCCTTTTAACCGCAGATTCGGATTTAGGTCCTTTTGCACCAGTCGCATGGTTTCCAATAGTGAGCTCAACCCTTCCAGCGCGTAGTATTCACTTTGAATCGGAACTAGTAGCGAGTCCGCCGCGGTCAGCGCATTCAGCGTGAGCAGACCTAATGATGGCGCACAATCCAGCAATATATACTCATATAATTCCCGGAGCGGTGAGACTGCATCCTTGAGTCGAAATTCTCTTCGCTCGGCGTCCACCAGCTCGAGTTCAGCGCCGACTAGATCTTTGGTTGACGGAATCAGTAGAAGTTGTGGAATCTCCGTCTGGCGCAAAACCTCGCCGAGAAGACATTTGCCGGCGAGAACATCGTAGAGGCTGAGGGTTAACTGTGTACGGTCAACGCCAAGCCCAGTGGTGCTGTTGCCCTGAGGATCGACGTCAACCAGAAGGGTACGCTTGCCCTCAATCGCGAGCGAGGCAGCCAAATTGACTGAGGTTGTGGTTTTGCCCACGCCACCCTTTTGATTCGCGATCGCTATAATGTTAGTCAATAAAAATCCTTATAAATCAATAAGTTATAGCTATAAGAGATTAATTATGACTAATAACACAACGCTTTGAGAAATGGAAGCTGAATGTTTCACGTGAAACCTCAGTGGCGCAGAAATTTTTTGGAGGCTTCACAGAGCGACGGTCAGTCTTGTCACGCGCTCTTTTTCTTCTTCAGGTAAATAGACAATAGAGAAATGGCCGCCGGAGTAATACCAGAGATCCTTGAAGCTTGCCCCAGAGAGCGCGGACGGACGCGCGATAACTTTTCACGCGCCTCTTTTGACAAACCGTTGACGTCGGCGTAATCAAGATTTTCCGGCAGTTTTAAGTTTTCGATTTTTTGAAATCGTTCGACCATTTCCAGCTGCCGGTTTACATAGCCTTCGTACTTGATCTGAACTTCCGCCTGCGCTTCGATGTCCCTCGAATAAGCAGGAATATCTGGAGCAATGACATGAACGTGCTCCATGCCAATCTCCGGTCGGCGGAGAAACCGCGCCAGGGTGACGGAATCTTGGATTGGCGCGGTACCAAATGTGGACAAAACCGAATTTAACGCCGACGAGGGTTTCACTTGCCTGTCATTAAGAAATCTATTCAATTCATCAATGGACTGTTTCTTTTTAGAAGTACGCTGCTTAGAATCAATGGACGCTAAGCCAATTTTGTGGCCGATCTCGGTTAATCGCAAATCCGCATTATCTTCGCGGAGCAATAGTCTATACTCGGCCCGCGAAGTAAACATCCGGTAGGGTTCAGCATCGGTGCCTTTGGTCACCAAATCGTCAATCATGACCCCGATGTAAGCCTGATCCCGGGAAAGAACGAGAGCATCTTGGCCGTGCAGGCTCAAAACCGCGTTTATGCCGGCGATAATTCCCTGAGCTGCTGCTTCTTCATATCCGGTAGTGCCGTTGATTTGTCCGGCGTGATACAGGCCCTTGACTAGCTTGGTCTCCAAGGATGGAAATAGCTGCGTCGGCTCGAAATAATCGTATTCAATCGCATATCCTGGGCGCATGATCTCGGCACGCTCCAGCCCGGCAATTGAATGAACCATCTCCAACTGAATATCCAATGGCAAGCTTGTCGATAAGCCATTGGGATAAACTTCAACGGTGTCGAGACCCTCGGGTTCTAGGAAAATCTGATGCCTTTCCTTATCGGCAAAGCGGACTATTTTATCTTCTATAGATGGGCAGTAACGCGGACCTCGGCTCTGGATCTTTCCGGAATACATCGGCGAACGATGGAGCCCAGACTGGATAATTTCATGCGTTCGCTTATTCGTGTACGTGATATGGCATGGGACTTGGCGTTGTTTAATAGCGTCCCCACAAAATGAAAAAGGCACAGGAGGATCGTCGCCGTATTGCGGCTGCAAGTAAGAATAATCGATCGTCCTGCTATCAAGCCGTGGGCATGTGCCGGTTTTGAGTCGGCCGACTTTGAATCCCAGGTTCATAAGTGATTCACTCAATCCCTGGACTGCGAAATCTCCCGCTCTTCCCGCTGAATAATTACGATCGCCGATATGAATCAGTCCTTTTAGAAATGTGCCCGTTGTCAGTACAACCCGATGGCCTAGAAACATTTCGCCGATCTGCGTCTCGACGCCTTTAACATGATCTCCTTCTGTCAGCAACCGCTCGACGCTTCCTTGACGTAACGTCAAGCCGGGGCAGTTTTCTAATACCCGCTTCATCCTCAAGCGATATAGCGCTTTGTCGGCTTGAGCCCGCGAAGCTCGGACCGCCGGTCCCTTCTTTGTATTGAGAGTCCTGAATTGTATCCCCGTCTCATCTATGGCTCGGCCCATCTCGCCACCTAGAGCGTCAATTTCCTTGACCAGATGGCCTTTGCCGATTCCACCGATGGCTGGATTACACGACATCTGCCCGATATGGTCGAGATTGAGGGTAAGCATCAACGTATCGCAGCCCATACGTGCGGCGGCCAGACAGGCCTCGATTCCAGCATGGCCAGCGCCAACCACGATAACATCGTAAATCTTTGCCTGTGTCATCGTTTCACGTGAAACAATTCAGGAACCAACCTCACTAGAAATCGAATCTTTTGACAAAAAACAGTCAAACTCGGCGAGCTTCCGTGAATTATTGCCTCTGTACTTTTAAGTTCAAGTATCTATTTTCCAATACAGAAAGTACTAAAAATACGTTCTAAGATATTTTCGTTTGTAGTTTTACCAACGACCTCTTCAAGCCGCTCCATGGCTTCCTGGAGATTGATTGCCACAAGCTCCGGGGCGTACCTGTTTTGCAGAGACGTAACCGCATCACTTAAAGCCGAGTTACCAGCCGCTAGGGCCGCTCTATGACGCAGATTGGTCAGGACAACCGGCGGCTCAACCTCCTTGTCCACTAAGAGCTCGCGCAGCGCATGTTTTAGCTCGCTTAGGCCGGTGCCGTTCTTGGCGGAAACGCGCATCACGGCCGCGCCGGACACCGCACTGTCGAGCTGGGCGCCATCGAGGGCTTGCGGCAAGTCGTCTTTATTTATCACAATTAAGCATTTCTTGCGCGCCGTGGCGCGCAAGCAGCGGCGGTCGTCCTCGCTAATCTCGGCCGAGCCGTCGACAACGATAATGGCAGCATCGGCTTTTTCAACATGCGCCAACGACAACTCGACGCCCAGGCTCTCCACTTGATCAACCGTCGTCCGAATCCCCGCGGTGTCCCAAAGCACAACCGGCAAGCCGTTGAGATTAATCGCTTCCTCAATGACGTCTCTGGTGGTGCCTGGAACCGGAGTAACGATAACCCGTTGCTCGCCCAAGAGCGCATTTAGCAGGCTGGACTTGCCGACGTTGGGCCGCCCGCAGATACATACCCTGGCGCCATCCCGCACTAAGCGACCCCAGTCATATGTCGCGATAATTGCCTCTATCTTAACTCTGAGGGAGTCAATCTGCCTGATCAACTCCGAGTGTCGCAGCAACTCGATTTCTTCTTCCGGGAAGTCGATGGCGGCCTCGACCTGCACCACAATATCGAGGAGATTCTCGCGCAACTCATGCACCCACCGTGACAATTCCCCGCCGGCCTGACTGACGGCGAGCTCGACGCCTTTCTCCGTGCGCGCTCGGATTATATCCAGAACCGCCTCCGCCTGTGTCAGATCGATTCGGCCGTTTAGAAACGCGCGCTTGGTAAACTCGCCGGGTTCAGCGTGGCGCGCTCCTTGAGCAAGTACTAGCTCCAACACGCGCCGGACGACGAACGCACCGCCGTGGCAGTGCAGTTCGACAATATCCTCGCCAGTGTAGCTGCGCGGTTTACGCATTACCGCAAGCAGAACTTCGTCCAATATTTTCTGCGAACCGGGGTCCTGAATCCTGCCATGATAAAGCCGGTGCGAGACGAGCCTGCCGTTCTTGTCTCCGGCACGAACGAAGACGCTGCTCGCGATGCGCTCGGCGTCCGGGCCGCTCACGCGCACGATCGCCACGGCGCCCTCGCCAACCGGTGTGGCGATCGCCGCAATCGTGTCTTGCTCATACATAAGAGCGGGATAATCTTAACAGCTCTCGAACGTAAAACAATATAAAAAAACTATGACGATTTGAGATCGCATCGACTTGGATATCTCACCTTAGGAAGAATCACCATACTGCGCACGGCGCGAATATGGAGAGCGGATTAACTGCCGCACAGTTCAAGGTTTAAGCTAGTCGATCGGTGACCAGGAGCGCGCGAGCGCTATCTCTATCTAGAATTGAACCCCGATTCCGCAGTAGAAACTACAGGACGGCGTGAGCGAGGGATAAACCTGGAATAGCGAAGACATCCGACTCTGCAGTTTCGCAGTCTTTTTTGGCGTGTGGCACGCCGTTATGACGGAATTTAGATACGTAAGCAAAGCACCGATGAGCGATGTCCGCATAGAGGCAGAAACCCCATTGGCTTCGCTATGGAAGGTTTGTTTCTCGCTCATCGGTGCAAGTGCGACTGCGGAATCCCGGTTGAACCTCGAGTGTTGAACTTCAAACCGGTGGTTACAGAAGCCGGGCGCAAGCACGGCGACTGTAATTAGAACGTGACGGGCCGGAGATCGTAATTACTGAGGAGTTCGAAACTAAGTCAAAACCGCTGCGACTCCCTTTTGCAAGCACCGAAAACGACCGTCAGGCCAACTCATAACGCGCTCCAAAATGTGAATTAGAAATAGTAAGCCCGCGAACAAGCATTGTGCCGCGACGCGATTGACAACTATCCACAACTGGAGACTACTACTGAACGTGTTTCAGAACGAAAATCGCGGTGCTATGCGTACGGAACGCGCCGGCACAAAACAAACCGTAGTTTGCCGCCGAAGTCTTCAAGGGATGAAAATCAGACCTGGAAGAAGTTAAGGGAAGATTTTGGCAAGTGTGAATTGACACGATTCGCAACAGAGCGCTGCGGGAAATTCGATTGACAAGTAATCAAGTTTCGCGGTGGCGGGGGGTTGCCGGCACCTTCCTCACGTCTTCCGCCTCATGCCTCACGCCTTTTTACACCGAACCGAGAGTTTTCTGCCTGACGGCAAGCTCCTCGCTTCCGGCAAAGGCAAATTTTTGCAAAGCTTCGGCGTTTAGCTCGACGCCGAGGCCGGGCTTCTCCATTGGCGTGAGAAATCCGCCCTGAAGTTGAAATGGTTCGCGCAGCAGTTCTTGGCGCAGTGGATTGTACGTGTAATCCAGTTCCATGACGATGCAATCCTGCAACGCCGCTGCAAGATGAATACTGGCAGCCAGTGCGACGCCGTCTCCCCAGGTGTGAAACGACACCGGCGTTTTATGTCGTTCCGCCAGGGCGGCAATCTTTTTGACTTCGGTTATTCCGCCGGCGCGAGCGACATCCGGTTGCAGGAAGTCCGCCGCACCACTCACGACGTAATCCCTAAACGCGCCGCAGCTATGCAGGTTCTCGCCCACCGCGATGGGAACCTTGCCGCGCTCGCGCAACACCGCGTGACCCTCGACATCTTCCACGAACAGCGGCTCCTCGAGCCAAAACGCGCCGGCGTCGGCGAATCCTTCCGCGGCCTGAAGCGCCACATCCAAGCGATAACCCTGATTTGCGTCTGTCATGACCATAAAGTCTCTGCCGAGCTCGCGCCGCACCGCGCGAACGATACGGAGATCTTGATCCAAGTCGAAACCAACTTTTATTTTTACCCCGTGAAAACCCTGGTCGGCAAAGGCGCGCGCCCTGGCGGCGACCCTCGACGGTTCCTCCGGGTACAACGCAGTTGCGTAAACCGGAACTTTGTCGCGGCACTTGCCGCCCACCAATTGGTAGAGCGGCACGCTGCGCACTTTGCCTAGGATATCCCAGAGCGCGATATCGATACCGCTGAGCGCCACCATGCCGATTCCACGGGTGCCGAATTCTTTGTGACCGCCGCGCACATAGGCTTTGTCCCAAATGGTGTCGATCTCGGTTGGGTCCATTCCGACAATCAGCGGCTTCAGCACCCTTGCGATTATGAACTCCAGCAACTCGCCGTTGCCCGAGGAGGAACCGATGCCGCTGATCCCTTCATCGGTTTCGATTCGCACCAGCGTCGCTGAACGGCTGTTTCTCACTCCGGAGCGGCTGAAGACTTGCCCTTCGGCGGGTATCTCCGCGCGCAAACGAATGGTCTTGACGTCAGTGATCTTCATTGGGCTCGATGTTCCCGCACTTCATGGCCGGCGCTCTGCGACCCCCATGGAAAAATCCGGGTCGGGAAACTTTGAACCTTGAACGCGTCTAAGTCAGTTCCCAGAACTGCCCCTCAACCACTTGACCATCGACGACGATGAAATCGATTTCCTCATCGGTCCGCCTGTTGCCCTCGGCATCTACGCGCACGACTTTAGGCTTGTTGCCCTTTTTCGCGCTCACGCGAAAAAGCGCGAGGGGTTTATCGCCCGTGCTGGCAAAGTAATAGTAATGATTTTCCGGCAGCATGATGCCTTCGCCTTTGTTTAAGACCGTCGGCTGATGGTCTTTGTTGTAAAAAGTCGCCTGGCCATCCATCACGACAAAAGTATGATCTTCGCCGGGGTGCGTGTGCAATTTATTTTTTCGCCCCGGGATGTAGTAGTTGAGGCCGATTGTCATATGCTCCGTTTGCGCCAGCGGAATATGACTTCGCCCGCCGGTGATGTGCGGTGTCTTGAGTTTGAACGTTGAAGCTTCCATTATATTTTCCTCCTTTGTCGAGTTCGATATAGCGCAGACGCCGAAACTTGAAAAGAGGCGGCGGACTAGTCTATTTTGTTCCAATTAACATGCGTCACTGGTGTCCCGGAATTAAAGTTCGTTTACAAGTCGGGAGCCCGATTCCGTCATTCCCGCGCAAGCGGGAATCCAGATGCCTTTGATTTTCCTGGATTCCGGGTCGCGCTAGCTATCGCCAGCTTGCCCGGAATGACGATTGAATTGTGTAACGTACTTAAAAAGCACCACATTAGGAGAAAATCATGCCCAACATCGGACTCGCCTGGGTGAATCCAACGCAACTGACTAAACCAGAAAACGCCGTTAACTTCGCCAAGAAATGCGAGGCGATGGGCTGCCACTCGGTGTGGGTTATCGACCGCATCGTCTACGATAACCTCGAACCGTTGACGTTTCTCGCTGCCGCCGCGGGCGCCACGCAAAAAATCCGCCTCGGCTCGTCCGTGCTATTGGGAAACACGCGCCACCCAGTCCACCTGGCCAAGGTCGTCGCCTCTTTGGATTTCATCTCGAACGGGCGCATCACCCTTGGCCTCGGCTTCGGCAGCCGCGAGCCTGATTACAAAGCCGTCGAGATCCCATATGAGCACCGCGGCAGTAGGGCGGTGGAACAAATCAATTTAATGAAGCGCCTTTGGAGCGAAGACAACGTAACCCACAAAGGCCGATTTTTTAACGTGGAGAATCTCACTGTCGGACCTCGCCCGATTCAAAAGCCCCATCCGCCCATTTGGACCGGCGGCAGCGCCGAAACCGCCCTCAAGCGCGCCGGCACCTGGGCCAACGGGTTTATCTCGGGCAGCGCCGCGATCGAGGAATTCCATAAAACCTGGGATAAAATCGCTAGCTACGCCGCGGCAGCCGGCAGAAACCCCGACGAGATTACCAAAGCCAGCCTCGCGTTCATGGCGATCAATGACGACAAAGCCAAGGCAGTTAAAGCCGTCGAAGCCTATACGATGCGCTACTACGGCCGGATAAGAACGCCTGTCGAACCCGTTTCCATCGTCGGCTCCGCCGCTCAATGCGCTGACAAGATCCAGTATTTTTTCAGCAAAGGCATCGATACACTTATTATCGGCGTGGCCGACCCGGACCCTGGACAATTGGACTTGTTCGGAGAAAAGGTGTTGCCGCTGGTTAAATAAAAAGTCGTTCAGCCAACGCGTCGATCCTTCACTACAGACTGCTAAAAAGCCTGCGATGAGAGGAGAATTAAAGGGGACAGGCTAGTTTTCCGGTCGATTCATTTCCTCATCTCATTCAGCACCGGACGGGCCCAAGGCACGTTGTTGCCCGCGTGGGATTCTCGGCATGCGCAGCCTCTATGATATTGCAAGATATAATCGCAATGGGAAAAAGCAGCCTGTCCCATTTGATACGAAAAAGTTCGTCAACGCTTACTGTAGAGCTTCTCGATGAAACCTTCACGGGCGAGCCGGTCGACGATGGAATTGTGCGCTATCGTTTCTAGTGGGATGGGTTTCTTTCCCATGAATTCCACGATCGGCGCGATCGATTCCGCGTCTAGGCGCGGGACTCTCTCCAAAAATTTGACCGCATCGGCGTAAAGTCGTTTGCATGGAAATTATAGAAGGTGCAGGGTGAATGGCTTGGTACCAGGCTTTCGTATTCATCCGCAATGTCCGTACCGCGTTGTCAAGGAATTGATTAGCACAGCGAATCACAGCAGGTCGCGCCTTGCGGGTCGTGTCGCAACTGAGAAATCACCGATTGCACAACCACGCCATGTAACAGGCTCAGCCAATGAATCGCTAGAAAAAGACGCCGATTGCGTTCTCCTCTACGCTCCCGATATCATCAAATTACTTGAAAATTCCCAAAATCTCCTTCGGCTTACCTGCGGTGCGTCTTGAACGCCGTATCCTTATATATATATGTCGCGCGTGGAATCCCTGCCGGATGACCAATGTTAGATGCGCTCGCAATCTTTACCTGTAATAGCCATATGAAGTGGAGCTCTGCCGGGTCCGACCACCCGCGACCGCGGCAAGTCTCCAAGGATACAGCATCATGGCTCTCACGCCGCCTTCCCGCTCGAATCCAGCTCGTGCTGTGGTCAAGCGGTCCCCGCTTATTCGAAACGAAACGACGCATCCGTGCCGGTAACGGCGCCCTTGAGCGATAAATTATTCAGCGTGCCTTTGAATTTGAGGTCATCGACAGTGTAGACGCCGTCAAATCGCAGCGCTTTCGGCAAAGTCTTTCTAAACTGCGGTAGGGCCCTGTTGACCTTTCCCAGATCGAGCGCATCAGCGCGGATGTCGCCATCGAGGGGGACGTTGCGATAGTCACGATTTCCCCCGATAGGGCCGACCCGGCTCTTGAACTTTAGGTTGTGTTTGACGGACATGACTGCAGCCTCCAGCTCAATGTCAAAGGGCTCATCCCATTCGAAGTCATTCACTTTCAAGTTGATCTGCGTTGCCGTTAGCTCGCCGCCGTTCGTTAGGTCGCGATAACGCAGCGTGCCATCGGAAACATTCAACGACGCAACCAAAAACAGCCGGCGGTCTGGCTTCTTGGCAGATCCGCTTCTACTATCCGCGCTCTTTTGGTCGCTTTTCTCATTGCGCGCGTTACTCGCGAAGTTATATTGGCCTCTGCCATCGCGAATAATGATGATGAGGGGCGACTCAAGTGCGATTCTTTTGAGCCGGAACTGGCCGATGAACAAGGGCAGAAGCCGAAGGTGTAGTTGAAGTTCCTTAGCGCGCATAAAGGCGTCGGCCGAAAAGGCCGGATCGTCCGCCATGGCAAAATTTACCAAACGAGCATGCACGGGCCACAGCGCTACTTCGATCCTGTCGACGAAAATCTTGCGCGCTAGCGCCCTCTCCATCTGGCCGATCAGATAATCTTTGTTGCGTCGAACCAGGAAGTTGACGTTGAACACGGTGAGAACCAGAACGCCACTCAAGGCCAACACAATTCCACTGATGATCGGTTTACGCATGGGCTACTCAGTTAGTCTCCATCATCTACAATGTCGATCTGAACCGCGTGCGGCACGAATCGCAATATCAAAACGTTGCCACGCGTTGTCGCAATACAAAGAGCATCCGCGCTCAATTTAACCGGTCCCCGCAATCGGAACTTAGCGAAGGAACATCCCGATCAAGTAGAATTTCTCGAGTTAGCGGATCTTCGATTTTTAGATTCCAAGCTCGCGGCCAGCGATTATCAGCGAAGGCTTCTCAACGGCAAATTGCGCGACCTTGGCAGGTGGCTACTAAAGTTTGCCTTCTAACAGATTGTTGAAAAACCTCGTCTCATGCTTCGACTGGCTCAGCATGAACGGAAACATTCATGATCTCAAGAGCCTCTCACTTTGTTTTCAGCGGTTGGGATGGCAACCGAACCGCCAACCGCGGGATCGTTACAGCCGGCAAAATTGCCCAACGTGAAAGCTTTTTCGCCGCTTTTTAGCGCATCGCTTTTTTAGGCGAGTAGTTATAGCATCAAACAACGGTAGGCTGTTAATCTCTTAGTTGAACGGAGTGCAATCATGCGTGATGGTAAAATCCGAATCGGGCTTATGGGGTTGGGCCAGATTGGTCGACACCTCTATCACCTTGCGCTGGAAAATGACGATATCGAAATCCCCGCGGTTGCGGATATCGGCAAACCGGAAATCCTCCACTACCTGCTCCAAAGCGACGCTCGGGATGGACCGCAGTGCGAGCTCCGGGACAATTACTTGATCAATGAGAAGTTTCAGACAAGAATGCTGCAGCTTGCCAGGCCGGGGGACGTCCCCTGGGATGTTTTTGGGGTCGACTGCGTTATAGACGCCACGGGGCGATATCGACACCGTGAGTATCTGGAAGCCCATTTGCGGACCGGTGCAGGCCGGGTCATTCTGGCATCGTTGCCCGCAGACCCCGTAGATCGCGTGGTCATTCCAGGTATCAGTGAAGGGAGCGCAGTCAGCGAAGACAGACTCATATCGGCAGGGTCGGCAACTACCAATGCTCTTGCGCTCTTGTTGCAGACTCTGGACAAGGCATTAGGCGTCGACTGCGCGTCGATGACGACGGTTCACGCCTATAGCAGTGATCAATCACTTCAGGATTATGCGCATGAGGATTTTCGTCGCAGTCGATCCGCCGCGCAGAACATCATCCCCAATAGTAACGAGTCGGCTCGCTGGGTGGAGCGGATGCTGCCACAATTTGCGGGAAAATTGAGCGGTTATGCCCTCAATGTGCCGGTGCAACGGGGATCCTTGCTGGATCTGAATTGCGTGCTGCGAGATGCCGGAGTGACTGTCGAGCAAGTGAACGGGGCGATGCGTAGCGCCGCTAAAAATCATCCGCAACTGATCGGTGTGACCGACGATCCGGTGGTTTCCTCTGATGTCATCGGTTGCCGGCAATCCTTGCTCTTTGATTGCCGGGCGACCCTCAAGGCGGGAAAAAAGATCGTCAAAGTGCTGGCCTGGTACGAAAGCCTGGGTCAAGCGTGCCGCGTGCTCGATGTCGCAAGGCTCTACAGCAGGTTCGGCGGCGTCGGAGGTCTAAAATGAGAGTTGCGATCAACGGATTTGGCCGGATCGGCCGCACGGTGTTCCGCATTCTGGATAGACGTCGAGAGGTTGAAGTCGTTGCCATTAACGACCTCTTCGACAACCAAGCGCTGCGCTACTTGTTGAATTATGACACCGTCATGGGTCCTTTCGAGGGGATGCTGCGGCTCGAGGGGGACGATCTCGTGACTTCTCACGGCCGTACCCGGATGCTTTGTCAAAAGGACCCGCTCAAGCTGCCGTGGGGCGAGCTCGGCATTGACGTGGTTGTGGAATCGACGGGTATCTTCACCGCCAAGGAACAGCTCACCAATCACCTTCGCGCCGGCGCGAAGCGCGTCGTGCTTACGGTGCCGGCGAAGGACGAGATTGACTATACGGTCGTGCTCGGCGTCAATGATGAACGGCTGAACCCGCAACACCGCATCATTTCAAACGCGAGCTGCACCACCAATTGTTTGGCGCCATTGGCGAAGGTGCTCCATGACGCCTTTGGTATTGTGGAAGGCATTATCAACACCGTGCACGCCTACACGAATGACCAGCGCCTGGCCGATGTGCCGCACTCGGACTGGCGGCGCAGCCGCGCTGCGGCGGAAAATATCATCCCGACATCGACCGGTGCCGCCAAGGCCGTCGGCATGGTTTTGCCTGAGTTAAAAGGCAGGCTAGACGGAATTGCCGCGCGCGTCCCGGTCCCGGACGGTTCGGTCGTAGATCTGTTTGTCGAACTCGGGAAGGGCGTTACCGTCGAAAATGTCCATTCCGAAATACGGGCCGCCGCCGAGACCAAACGCATGAAAGGTATTCTTCAATTTGTGGAATTACCGGTAGTATCCTCCGACATTATCGGCAATTCGCATTCTTCGATTTTTGACGCGGGATTTACTAATGTTACCGGCAACCGTTATCTCAAGTGCCTCAGTTGGTACGACAACGAATGGGGATATTCCAATCGCGTCTGCGATTTGCTTGGCATTATAGCAGCATGGGAATGATCAAATGTCGGCGAACACGCGTCATCTGCCTCAAAGCAGCATTGGCTAACAACGTGGGCGAGACGTATAGGAGGATGAGAGATGAACACATTAAAGATCGTGGGACTGATTTTAATCGCTGCCGGTATTATCGCGTTAGTATACGGCAGTTTCAGCTACACCAAGGAGACGCACCAGGCTAAGCTGGGTCCGCTCGAGCTGCAGGTGAAGGAGAAGGAGACGGTTAACATTCCAGTTTGGGCCGGCGTGGGGACGATCGTCGTCGGCGCAGTCTTGCTTCTGGTGCCCGCGAGAAAATAGATCACGACATCGAGTCGCCAGCGCGCGCTACTCCAGGGATACACCTCGCTTACCGTTTTCCTCAGTCTAACTGCGGAATCCGGGTTGAACCCGGTCCTTTCAAAGTTCAGTAAAATGCGTTCTAGCTAAGTACTTCTTTTCATAAATACACTAACGTAATATGAGATTGGCAAATTACGATGTTTGTGACATGGTAGAGATCAAAGGAGGTCTCTCCTGTGTCGCGAAAGAGCCCATACAAAATAACCTTGTCGTCCGGCGAGGCGCACGAACTATCTTTGCGTGCGGCGAAATATACGTTACCGTATTTCCAAGTCTTTCGTGCCAAGATCATCCTGCTTGCCGCTGAGGGCCTCGCCAATGATGAAATTGCGCGTCGCCTGGACACCCGACGTGAAGTGGTTAGCATGTGGCGTAAACGTTTCTTCGAGCAGCGTTTGCGAGGACTGGAAGAACGCCCTCGCCCAGGTCGCCCCCGGGTTTTTCCCCCCGGAGATCGTCGTTCAGGTTAAGGCCCTGGTCTGTGAGTTGCCGAAAAAACACGCTCTGCCCCTTTCTCGATGGAGTAGCGCCGATGTGGCAGGGGAAGTGCGTCGGTCGGGCTTGGTGGCCACCATCAGCGACAGCACCGTGTGGCGCTGGCTGAACCAAGATGCCATTCGTCCCTGGCAGCACCGCTGCTGGATCTTTCCGCGCGATCCGCAATTCGCCACAAAAGCCAGTCGTATCCTCGATCTGTACGAAAGAATTTGGGAAGAGAAGCTGCTCAAGGACGATGAATTTGTTCTGTCCGCCGATGAAAAGACCAGCGTCCAGGCCCGAGCCCGCATCTATCCCACGCAGCCCACCCAACCCGGCTCGGCGATGAAGGTGGAACATGAGTATAAGCGCTGTGGTGCATGGGCCTATCTGGCGGCACTGGATGTCCACCGAGCCAAAGTGTTTGGCCGCTGTGAACAAAGCAGTGGAATCGCGCCCTTTGACCGCCTTGTTGCTCAAGTCATGACGCAGCCTCCCTATAACCAGGCCCGACGTGTTTTTTGGATCGTGGACAATGGCTCTTCTCATCGAGGCACCCGCTGTGTTGCTCGATTGAGAGAAAAATATAAAAACCTGGTCGTTATTCATGGACCGGTCCATGCCAGTTGGTTAAATCAGATCGAGATTTACTTTTCGATCTTGCAACGCAAAGCCCTTACCCCCAATGACTTTTCCTCACTTAAAGCGGTTGAGGAGCAACTGTTGGGATTTCAGCTATACTACGAAACAATCGCAAGACCTTTCGAGTGGAAATTCAATCGTCGCGATCTTGATGTTCTGCTCAACAAGATGAAAAATGGTCCGGTAGCTCATTACAGATCCGCTGCCTAATCTCAAAATACGTTAGTGAACTTATGAACCAGAGTACTAAGCTAGCAGGAGCGGTGAGAAAGATTAGAGAGCCGATCTAGTATAGAAGTTTCTGATGAGGATGCCGCTCCTCGTGTCAGTCCGATATTCAGGCTCAATCGGCCACGCTTCCGCAACACTTCATGCTTTATAGCCAAGATCGAGCGCATAGATCTCTCGCGGGTTCCGCACGCCGCGTAGCGTGTGGAAGCCGAGGGGCTCAAGACGGCGCGGGTCGCCGACCGCCAAGGCAAGCTCGGCGGAGATGAGCACGTTGCGCCCCAGGGGCTCGCACAAGGTCTCAATGCGCGCGACTTCGTTGACCGCCGGGCCGATAACGGTGAAGTCGAGACGGTCGACGGCACCGACATTGCCATAGAGCACGTCGCCGAGATGAAGCGCCAGGTCAACCGCAGCAATTGGCTTGCCGGCCTCGAGCCGCGCGGCATTGAGCCGATCGAGACCATGCATTGCTTCCGCGGCGGCATCGAGGGCCTGACTGCAGATTTCATCCCGCGTCGCATCCACGAAGGGGAAGTTCGCGAGCATGCCGTCGCCGAGGAATTTCAGCACTTGGCCGCCGCGCGCACGCAGTGAAGCCGTAAGCGTCTCAAAAATCGCATTGAGCAACTCGATGAGAATTAGTCCCGGTGTCGTGTCGGCGATCGCAGTGAAGCCGCGGATATCGGCGTACCATAACACAGCGCGAACACTTTCGACCGAGCCGCGCTCCACCGCCCCCGCATGAACACGCCCGCCGGCATCGCCGCCCAGATAGGCTCCCAGGAGACCGGAGGCAATCGTGTGGCCGCCATGTGTCATCATCGCGAGGGATATGGCAGGCAGCACGGCCCGCAGTAGTATTAGGTCATCGTCGCGGAAGCCCCCCGGCTGGTCACTCGCAAACGAATAGCCTATGCCGGTGCCATGGGAAGGGTCGCCGTCCGCACCGAATCGGACAATCTCGGCGAAATAATCGGAAGCGCCGGTGGCCGCGAGCTCCTTGAGAATGGGAAAATCGAGCTGAGCCTCGGGTCCGGATAGACGCCGACGCAAGTATTGCCAAGGGTCTCCTTCTTCGGCGGAGTTTTCCACTTGCCGGATCAGATAGCCGAAAGGGCTATTTAACAAGATCTGCTGGTATTCGTCGCCGCGGCCAAATTGCGCGGGCTCAATCGCGCTGAGGTTCCGCCGCCAGGTGTAGCTGTAGCCGCCCCATTGCGGATGCAACGTCGGCATTCCTATGAACGCACGCCACAGCGGCACGCCAGCGATCACGAGACGCTGACAGAAACCGTCGAAAAGTGAAGCGGCGGCAACGCCGCGAAGTCCTTCACGTAC
>DATBLC010000047.1:0-11931 GCA_036555515.1 Binatia bacterium | reverse complement strand
CTCAAGGAGGCGAAGGGCGTCACGAATAACTTCACTGGCGCTCGCGTAGCGCCCGCCTTCGATCTGTTCTTTGATGAATTGCTCGAAATGTTCGCCGACCACATAACTGGATGGCATCGCGATACCCCTTTGCAGAGAATTGCCGAAGACGCGCGCAAAACGTCACCAGATTACTCCCATAAGCAAATAAACAAAGCCACTTCGCGGGCGGGGTTTTGACCCCGCCCTTGACCAAAGAGGATGCTTGCCCCCTTTGGAAATCCATAACTTGTTCCCGCCTCAAGCGGCCGGGTTACATAGATTTAATTCGCCGCCGTCATTTTCGTCCCAAAGCCTCCTTGAGGAAGCGCCAATCCATAAGCTTATCCTCGGGGATATCCTCTGAGATCTTCAACTGCTCCCGGGCCAGACGGATCTCCGCCGCCAAACTGTCTTTGGCAACCAGGCCGTCCAGGTTGAGCGAGCGCAG
This sequence comes from Binatia bacterium, assembly GCA_036555515.1. Lineage (GTDB taxonomy): Bacteria > Desulfobacterota > Binatia > UBA9968 > UBA9968 > DATACQ01. The sequence goes on along the minus strand of DATBLC010000047.1, from coordinate 11,462 downwards.
GGAAAAATCGTGGATTTGTTCCGCGGCTTCGGCGCTAACGCGCAAATAGTCGCGCACGATGCGGAGGCTCTCCGGCTTGTTCTCTTTGAGAAACCGAACGCCCTTCAAGGTCGCTCTGATCGTGCGCACGATCTGGCCCGGGTTTTTGCGGATCTTATCCATGGATACGCCGAAACCGCCGAGGCGGAGATTGACGACATCGCCGAAGTAGACGAGAGAGACAAGCCCGAGTTTCTCGGCTTTTTCCACGTACGCCACGTCCAACGGCGTCGCGTCGACAGTGCCTGCGCTCAGCGCAGCGAGCCGCTCTCCACAGCCGCCGATGGCCAGCGTGACGACGTCCTTATCGGGATTCATGCCGGCCTGGGTCAAGGCTTCCCGCAGGATGACGTGCGGGACCGACCCGATCGTGCTAACGGCGATTCTCTTGCCTTTCAAGTCAATCATTCTTTTGTTCCCCGATCGCGCGACCAAAATATGCAGCGGCCGATCAAACCATCCCATGACGCCTTTTACGGGAAGCCCTTGTATCGTTGCCCGCCCGATGATGCCGCTCACGGTGGAGAAGTCGAGCTCACCGGCCAAAAGAGCGGCCACGTGCAGACCCGTGCGTACGACCACTTTGCGTGAATCGAGGCCTTCCTCTTTATAGAAACCCTTGCGTTGCGCGATCTCCGTGGGAACCTCGTAGAGACCCGGCGTGGAGATGCCGATATGGATCACTTCGCTGTTAGCCTCATGCCGAAAAATGACAGGGATTAGGACGAGAATGACGACGACCACCGCTCGCAACATATTGCGCACCTCCATTTCTTGGTGGCAGTCAATAATACACTCGCCTTGGTCTGCGCAACTGAAATACTTATGAACTCCATAATAAGTCTGTCATTTCCACTTGTTGCCGCAGAGTCTGAACTGGTATGTTCGGAGCGCGCGTTGTCGATCCAACACCGGGACGTTCCAGAAACCTGCTATGGAAATATTCAACACCCAGTACTTCCTGCTAACCCTGGCGCTGGTAGGCGTGGTCATCATCATCGCCGCGTTGCTCTCCGGACTCATCGACCGCAGCGACCTGCCACAGGTCGGCGTTTTCCTGGCGCTGGGCGCCATGCTCGGCCCCGCTGGATTGGCATTGCTCGATGTGACTCTAGAGTCGCCGATCCTTCGTGTTGTGGCCACTTTGAGTTTGGTTCTGGTGCTGTTCACGGACGCCGTCAGTCTCAGCATCGCGGAAGTGCGCCGCCATGGCGCACTGGCTTTCCGAGTCCTGGGGCCCGGAACACTTCTTTCCGCCGCACTTATCGCGCTCGCCGGCCGGCTCCTACTCGACCTGCCGCTCGCCGCTGCGGCCATTCTTGGCGCGGCACTCGCCTCGACGGATCCAGTGATGCTGCGTGGTCTGCTTCGGCGCCCAGGTCTTCCAGAGCCCGTGCGCCTGGCGCTGCGACTAGAAAGCGGTCTCAACGACGCCGTGCTTTTGCCCGTGGTCCTGGTGGCGATGTCGACTCTCGGCCAAAGCGGCATCCCTACTCAAACCCAATGGGCGCGCATCGGTCTCGATCTCTTTCTGCTAGGACCGGGCGCCGGCATCGCCGTGGGGCTACTCGCCATCGGCGCGCTGGAAATGATCCGGCGCAAAACTGGGGTGCGCCGGGACTATGAATCCATCTATTCATTGGGTGTGGCCTTCGCCGCTTATGCCGCGGCAGAGGCCGTGCACGGCAGCGGATTTCTCGCCGCCTTCGCCGCCGGTTTGACCATTACCGCGCTCGACGTCGAGCTTTGCGATTGTTTTCTTGAATACGGCCAAACCACCGCCGAGATGGCGCTGCTTTTTACCTTCGTGCTGTTCGGCACTTCGCTGATCTGGAGCGGCTTCACCGTGCTGAGCTGGCCGGTCTTTTTCTTCGGCGTGGCTGTGGTGTTGATACGGCCCATCGCCTTTTTCGTTTCCCTGGCTGGCACCCGTCTGGATTGCCGTAGCCGGCTGTTGATCGCCTGGTTCGGACCGCGCGGTCTAAGCTCGCTGCTCTTGATCCTGCTGCCGGTCTTCGCCGCCGTTCCCGGCACGCAGTCTTTGTTTTTCATTTGCTGCTTTGTCGTTTTAGTTTCCGTTGCGCTTCACGGCGGCTCGTTAATGTTCCTCGCGCGCGATGGCGCCACGGCGGGATCGCGGCAGATCGCGCCGGCGAGCGGCGCCGGCAACGTCGCCAATGAGGCGCCGGCAACCTCCGCGTTCATCGACGGCGAAAATAAGCAGACAGAGCTCGTCACGGTCGCCGAGATGCGCCAGGTTCAGCAATCAGGCGCACCCAACCTGGTTCTCGATGTGCGGGCCGAACGCAGTTTCGCCGACAGCGAGCTTTGGGCGCAGGGAGCGCTCAGGATTCCACCCGATCGTGCCGTCGAGCGTCTCAGGGAGCTCGGCGTGCCACATCAGACCTGGCTCTTCGCGTTTTGTGCTTGACCGGACGAAGCGACAAGCGCCCGTGTGGCGCGAGATTTAAAGAAAGCGGGATGGACCAGAGCGCGCGCGCTGGTGGGCGGCTGGGAAGCCTGGCAGGCCGCTGGCTTACCCGTTGAAACGAAACCGCTCCTGTGATGTGAACGTTCCCGCCGTAAAAATCATTCAAATGGTTTAGGAGATTCGCGCATTTCACGAGCGGCCGACGAATCTTTCTGTGATTTCCGGTTTAATTCATCGCGCCAAAATCAGCCGCACCGTTTGGTGAAGTCAGCCTGGCAATCATCTAAAAATCTAACCGGATAGTCCCGCTTGGATTGTCGCGCCATACAAATTCCTCCATCGCTCTCCTCCTTTTCCTGTGCATTTGTCTAAGGAGGGTTAGAATTTCAAATGGCGCAACGAACCTTTATTGGATTGGAATATTCACAGACGCAATACGTCATATTGCAAAACGGAAAGGTGGGAGATATCCTTTATTGTTTGCCTCTTCCAAAGACTTCGTCGAACGCTCAATCAAGGTGCGGAACCGAAACTGAGTATGTTCGTTCTGTATTCCACTTTGCTGTCCCTCTTTCGCTCCGCGCAGCGTGTGGAGCAAGATCTTCTATACAAAAAGCCTCTTCGCGCAACAGGCAATGACTTTCATATGAGATCAGCCTTGCGCAGCCTGGCGGCGATTTTGGCGCTCGCCGCGGTTTATTTCTGCGCCGGCAAGCTCGGGCTTTCTCTGGCTTACATACACGCGAGCGCTTCTGCGGTTTGGCCCCCGGCCGGGTTAGCCTTGGCGGCACTGCTCCTCTGGGGTTATAGACTTTGGCCGGGAATTTTTCTCGGCGCCTTTGTGGTGAACATCACCACGCAGGGGTCCGTGGCAACCACGTTTGGCATTGCCAGCGGTAACACGCTCGAGGCGCTTTTAAGCGCTTGGGCGATCAATCGCTTTGCCAATGGCGCAAAAGCCTTCGAGCGCGCCAAAAACATTTTCAAGTTTGTCTTGTTCGCTCCGGTTTTGAGCACAGCGGTTAGCGCGACCATTGGAGTCACCAGCTTGACTTTAGGTGGCTTCGCTCGATGGGATCAGTACTTGCCTATCTGGTTCACCTGGTGGCTGGGCGACGCGGTCGGCGGTTTGATCGTTGCGCCTCTGCTGCTGATCTGGATGACGCAGCCTTATCCCCAATTGAAAGCCGGCCGGATCGTAGAGGCCTTAGATTTGCTGCTATTTCTGATCTTGATTACATGCCTCATGTTTGTACTGGAAGCTCCTCTCAGCTCGGAATACATGATGGTCCTGCCGCTATTGTGGGCGGCGTTCCGATTCGGTGAGCGCGGCGCCGTGACTTCTGCGTTCATTATGTCCGGGATCGCGTTGGTCGGAACGCTAAACGGCGTTGGTCCTTTTTCCCATGCAAACCCTAATGAATCTCTGCTGCACCTACAGTCTTTTATGGGCACCATCGCCATTACGGCGTTGGTGCTCGCCTCAGTTATCTCCGAGGGTAGACGGGCTGAATGGCGTCTGGAGGTTCAAGATTCGGTGAGCCGTGTCTTGGCCGAATCTCCAGCCCTCAAAGAGGCCGTCTCCAAAGTCGTCCAGGTGCTCTGCGAACGGGCCGAATGGGATTTGGGCGCCGTATGGAATATCGATCGAGTTAGCGATGAATTGCGCTATGTTGAGGTGTGGCATATGCCATCAGTGCATGCGCCGCGGTTTGTGGCAGCTACCAGGGAAGGCAGGTTTGGTCGCGGCACTGGTTTGCCTGGCCGAGTCTGGAGCACCGGCAAACCAGTCTGGATCCCCGATGTGGCGACGGACAGCAATTTTAAACGTGCGGCAGCGGCAATCGAAGACGGGCTGCATATCGGCTTTGGCTTCCCGATCAAACTGGAGAACAAGATCCTGGGAGTGATTGAATGCTACAGCCGGGAGGTTCGGGAACCGGACGATAATTTCCTGCAATTGGTCAGCGATATCGGCGGCCAGCTCGGCCAGTTTATGGAGCAAAAGCGCGCTGAAGAGCTCTTGCTTCAAAGCGAGGAACGGCTGCGAGCGGTGGTCGAGACGGCGGTGGATGGAATCATTACAATCGACGAGCGAGGGACGATAAGCACCGTCAATCCGGCGGCCGAGCGCATCTTTGGTTACCTTGCTGCCGAGATGGTCGGTGAAAATGTCCGAATGCTCATGCCCGACCCTTACCAGCGCGATCACGATTCGTATATCGGCAACTATTTGCGCACGGGACAGAGAAAAATCATCGGCATCGGCCGGGAAGTCGAGGGCCGGCGCAAGGACGGTACGACTTTTCCACTCGACTTAGCGGTAAGCGAAATATATGTCGGCGACAGGCGAATGTTTACCGGCATCGTGCGCGACATCACGGAGCGCACACTGGCGGACGAACTCCTGCGTCAAGCGAAAAACGATTTAATCAAAGCCAACGAAGATCTCGAAAAGCGGGTTCAGGAGCGCACGGCCGATCTGGAACTAGCCAACGCGGTGTTATTGAGAACGATCGAGGAGCAAAAGAAACTTGAAGCGCAGCTCCGCCAGGCGCAAAAAATGGAAAGCATCGGGACGTTGGCCGGCGGCATTGCGCATGATTTCAACAACATCCTCAATATTATTCAAGGCTATGCTCAGCTCATCGGCGCGGAACAGTTAACCGAAGAGCAGATTAACAAAAGTTTAAAAACCATCGATCAACAAATCAAACGCGGCGCTTCCATGGTGCGGCAACTCCTGACCGTGGCGCGCAAGACGGAGACGCATTTAGCGCGCATCAATGCCAACGACTTCGTTTCAACGGTCAGCGAGTTGATCCAACAATCGTTTCCCAAAACCATCGCCGTCGCTTTGGATCTTCACCCGGCGCTGCCGCCTGTGATGGCAGATTCAAATCAATTGAGCCAAGCGCTGCTCAATATTTGCGTCAATGCGCGCGACGCCATGCCGGCGGGCGGTACACTCACAATCAGAACCGAAATGATCGACGATAATAAACTTCGCGAGAACGGGCTCGGAACCCGTACGGAGCCGTATGTCTCAATTGTGATCAGCGATACAGGGATAGGCATGGATGAAAAAGTACAGGCGCGGATTTTTGAGCCCTTTTTCACCACCAAGGGAATCAGTGAGGGAACGGGGTTGGGACTCGCAATCGTCTATGGGATCGTGAAAGAGCATAACGGTTTCATCGACGTGAAAAGCGAACCCGGAATCGGCACCACGTTTCGGATTTATTTTCCGGTACTTCCGGCGGAAGAAAAATCGGTGGTTGAAGAGATAATGGGAGGAGAAGCCGCGAGTCGAAAAAATGCCAATCGTCGAGGAACCGTTCTCGTGGTCGAAGACGAAGAGGCGATGGTTCGCCTTTTGATTGAAAGTCTGTCGAAAGCTGGCTACCGAACCCTGGCGGCCATGGACGGCGAAGAGGCGATCAATCTTTACCACCATCATAAAGAGGAGATTGATATCGTGGTGCTGGATCTCGGCTTGCCGAAAGTTACGGGTTACGACGTGATGCGCAAGCTGAAGGAGCAAAATCCCGGCGTGAGCATCATTATTACAACCGGCTATCTGCGGCCGGAATTGAAATCCGACATCCTCCAGGCCGGCGTCAAGGACTGCATTTACAAACCATATTTGGTCCATGAGCTTGTTGAAAAGATCGCATCTTTAATTGACTCACGGACATCATCCATGATCCCCTTAACTAATCGATGAAGCCGCACGGGCAGCGCTTGAAAGATGGCGCGGCGTCATCCTATGCTCGCGGCCATGTCGGATAAAAAAACATCTTTTGGTCTCACGTTGTCCAATCGGGCGCTGGTTATGCGGGGAACGCCGCCAAAGGAGCTTATCGACATGGCCGTCGAAGCCGAAAACAGCGGCGTCATCGACGCGGTCTGGGTCGGCGACAGCATCCTCAGCAAGCCTCGTTTGGAATGCATTCCGCTGCTCGGCGCCATCGCCGCGCATACGTCGCGAGTAAAACTCGGCGTGGCGTGCATGGCCACCATTGCCCAACGCAATCCCGTACTGCTTGCCCTGCAGTGGGCGAGTCTCGACGTGCTGTCGGGCGGACGCACATGGCTGGCGGCGTGCCTGGGTTACCCGGCAAGCCAACACCCGATGGCGGCCAAGGAACTCGCGGTGATGGGGGTGGGAAGCAACGAGCGACCGGCGAGATTGGAAGAAATGATACAGGCCCTGCGGGTCCTTTGGTCGGACGAGCACGCGAGCTTCCAAGGCAAGTTCTACTCCTTTGATAATGTGAATCTCCTACCCAAACCCACACAACAACCCTGCCCGATCTACATCGCCGGCACGCCGCGACCTGCTCAGATCGGCGAGCGTGGCGTGGAGCGCTCCCTACGGCGCATCGCCCGCTACGCTGACGGCTGGATGACCAATCAGATCGAGCTCGCGATGTTTAAGGACTACCTGGGTCGATTGCGGGATATGCTGGTGCAAGAGGGCAGGGACCCGAACGCATTCAAGACTGTTTTATACTATGGCACTACGGTGAACCGTGATCGAGAGCAGGCGTTTCTTGAAGCCAAAGCTTTTCTCGACGGTTATTATCAGAAGGACTTTACCCGGCCGGGAGTTGAGATCTGGACCGCTTGTGGCCCGGTCGAACATTGTGTTGACTGCCTGCGCGGATTTATCGACGCAGGGGTCGACCACGTTGCCATTCGCCCGATCGGTGCGGATTTAACGGAGCAATTCCGCATTTACTTGGAAGAAATTCTTCCCGCTTTGAATTCAGCGCCAGGTAATACCGCTTAGCACTTCCAATGCGCGATGGGCATACGAGTTCAAAGGTGAAGGCAACACGCCTATAGCGTTCGATATAAAGTTCAATTTTTAAGTTTCAAGGTGGGGTGGCGAAGCCATTGAACCTTGAACCGCGCGGAGTCTGCTCGCGCTACAACCGATTGATAAAACCGCTTTCGTCGAGCTCGCGGACTAAACGGCTGTCGATAAAGTCCTCGGGCTTGGCCGTACGGGCTTTGGGTTGGGTTTTCTCTAAAGTCTTGAGCAGCGTGGAAACGCCTTCGATGGACGGATAGGGTGGCAACTCGAGGTGAAGAATAACGCGCTCATAGGCATCGTCGAGGATCTCGCGGTCGCTAGCGCCGAGATACTTTGCCATCACGCGCGTGGCGAACGCCTTGTCTTTTTTCGCCAGCGCGGCGCCTTCGATGTAGGCCCTTAAAAAACGCCGCACGGTGTCCTCATTGGTTTTAAGATATCGCCGGGTCGTCACCACCCCGTTCTGGTGGATCATCGCTTCCAGTTTGGCGATATCCAGCAGCTCGCGCATATTCGCTTTCTTCGCCCGCAGGATCGCGGGCACTGAGAGCGCCGCGGCTTGAACTTTCCCCGTGACGAGCGCTGCGAGGGTTTCGGGTTGGCCGCCCGTTTGAACCATGGTGATGTCCCGTTCGGGATTAATGCCGTTTTTCTCGAGAGCAAAACGCGAGGCAAAGTCGGAGAGCGTGCCGAAGCGGGTGGCGCCGAAGAGCTTGCCTTTTAGGTCGGCTATTCTGGTTAACTCCGGCCGGCTAAAAATCGAGAACAAAAACTTCTTGAGGATCGTTGCGACGATGACAGTATCGGCCCCGGCCAGGTTGGCCTGCATTGAAGCCGCGCCGCCGAGCTGAATGATCGGCACCTCGCCAGCGAGCATCGCCTGCAAAGCCAGGGAGCTGCCCGGGATATGGATCGCCTCGACCGCAAGCCCATGCTTCTCGTAGAGATTCGCTTCTTTTGCCATCCACATCGTCATCTGCGGGGCGCCTACCGCGCCGCCGCCGGTGCGAATCTTTTCCAGCTTCTTGTCCTGGGCGGGGGAAGGGGAAAACGACAGCGCTACGAAGAGCAAGAATATCGGCATGACACGGATCGTTTTCTTCATGAATCTTTCCTCGGAAAGTTATGCCGAACCTGTTTCACTTTTGCGGCAAGACTTCCTTGACCAGTTTGAAAATCGGCGTCAAGTCCTGGTACTCGGGCTTTGCCAGGTCGAAGTATTTTTTTCTATCGTCCAAACGGTTGTAAGCATCGACTTCATCTTTGGGTATGTCGATGCGGCGGGAGTTGTGCGCGTCGGGCCGGCCGAATTTTTGCAGCGCCATCTGCCCCTCGCGCGAGAGAAACCAATTGACGAACACCTTCGCCGCGTTGGGATGCGGCGCACGAGATGGAATGCCGAGTGTGCCGCCGGCGGCACTGGAGCTGCCGCCTTCCTTCCAATCTTCGGTATCGAGATAGCCGATGGGGAGTTTCTGCTGCATCGCTTTTCCCACTTCGCTGCCGGCGTTGCAGCGAATGCATAGAGAATATTTTCCGGCGGAAAGCCAGTCGGTCATCTGGCGCGGGTCGCGGCTCACCGCGATTTGCATCTCGCCATAGAGTCTCTTTATGAAAGTGGGTCCTAATTCGGGGTGAAAATAAAAAAACTGCAGCGCCGCGCCCATGCCGAAACTGGTCGGATCGAGGGAAGCGATTTTACCTTTCCACTTTTGATTCAAAAGATCCCAGAAGGATTTGAACTCGGCGGGATTCACTTGTTTAACATTGTAAATCACCTGGCCGGATTGAGAGTTGGCCACAAAGGCAAATATGAAGCGTTTCTCCGGATCGATGTAACGGTGCTCGCTCTGATACCACTTCGTCTGGTCCAAAACTTCGGGCAGAATGAGCGCCGGTTGAATCGGTTCGAGCACATGGCCTTTATAGAGGGCGTCGTGCAGGGTGTTAGCGCCGGAACTTACGACGTCGGGAATGTATTTTTCGCCCCGCCGCTCCGCGAGTATTCTCGAGGCGAGCTGCCCGCCCGAACTGATGACGGTGGTAACTTTGATCTTTGGGTATTTCTTTTTAAACGGCTCTGTGACGCGCTCGTACTCGTAGCAGCAGCCATAGAGCGTCAGCTGCCCCTCTGACTCCGCTGCGCGCAAAGTTTTCTGCCACTCCGTTTGCCAGTTGGACTGCGCCGAAACCGATGCAGGCAACGCGCCGAGCCACAATGCGACCAGCGCTAGTCGGAATAGGTTGACTGTTCTCGGAAACAACCGACAATAATGCGCCATAATGATTACCAAATTATGTGATGCTGGGCGTCGGCGTCAATCAAAAATTCGATTCAACGATCGTGCGCGCAGGCTGCTCAAAACAATCTCTGAGGCGAGGCGCGCGATACATCGATCCTTCGACGTTGCTCAGGACGGGCTAGGCGGAGGCGTACATTGCGAGTACGTTGGAGCGAGACGATTGAGCGCACCCTTCGACAAGGCTCAGGGCAATCGGCATAGGAGTCTTTTTCAGCAGCCTGCGCTAGTGGGTGCCGCAGATGACGTTGAGCACGGCTTGACGTTTTTCTTCACGAACGACCTTTAAGGCGCGCTTCAGCGCCGGCAGGAGCTCCGCCGGATCGTCGACCATCTCGCCGTAACCGCCATGGGCGGCGACGACCATTTCGTAGCGCGGCGAAGGAGTCAGATCGCATAATGGAAAGTTCCCAGTGCTGGTTGCCCATCCGTCCGGTAAGACCTGTTGCGTCGCCGCCTTGGTGGAGTGCCAGATGGCGTTATTGCAGACGATCGTAAGCATGGGAAGATCGTAAGCCTGCGAGACGAAATGGCAGGCGGTCGGGTTATTGAACATATAGGTTCCGTCCCCAACGCTGGCAATCACAGTTTTCTCCGGGCAAGCGAGTTTCATACCCAGGCCGCCGCCGATACCCCAGCCCAGACCGCCGGCCGGGGATCCGCCAAAATAACTTGCCGGCTCGCTCAAGCTGAGATGCTCCTGCGACACACCGTGATCGTTGACGATGAGGGTATCGCTGTCTCTGACTTGATCGACGCAATAGGACAACCATGCGGTATCGATCGGTTTTTCACGGCTCGCCTTTTCGGCCTTTTCTTTCAAACGTTCACGGTATTGTTTATGCTGAGAGCGAATCCGCTCGGCGCGCTGCGCCGACAACCGCTCGTTTCCCGGCTGCGACTGCAATTCTTGCGCGAGCAGTTCCAACGCGAGCTTCGGATCGCCGCCGATGGAAATATCCTTGGGAAAATTGCGAATCGGAATTCCGGCGTAGTTTGGATCGCGGGCGATCTGAATGACCTTTGCGTTTTCAGCGGGCTTGCCTTGGAACGGATACCACGGCACATCGGCCTCGACCACAATGATTACGTCGGCGTCTTTGATATACGGCGCGGAGCTCACGCCGAGGTGAAAATCATGAGTGTTGGGAAAGCTCACGAACGGGCTTGCAGGCGTGACCACCGGCGCTACCAGAGTTTCGGCGAACGAAACCATCGCGCGCACCGCTGTGGGGTCGGAGCCCAATCGGCCCGTGATAATCAGCGGATTGACCGCGCGGCGCAATACCTCCCCGGTGCGCTTGATCGTCTCCGCGCTTGGCTGCAAGGCTTCCGCTTTGCTTTTGCGAAACGGATGAATCGTAATCGAGTCCATTTTCTGCGCCAGAACCTCGCGCGGCAGGGTCAAATAGACCGGACCTTGCGGCGTGCCGAGCGCCATTTCAAGCGCCCGGTCAACAACGGTTTCCACCTGGTCCCCGTTACGCAACTCGTAGTCCCAGCGCGTGAACTCGCGCAATAGGCCGCCCTGATCGAAAGACTCCTGGCCCCAGTGGATGAAATTGGTTCGGCTGCCTCTGAGCCCTTCCTCGGTGAGCGGCGTGCGGCCGGCGGAAAAGATCATCGGCACGTTGAGACGCGACGCGTTCATCACCGCCGCCGACGCATTGCCCGTGCCGACGATCACGTGAACCATGACGACCTGCGGTTCGCCCGTGATCATGGCATAGCCCTGCGCCATACTCACCGCGACGAATTCATGGGGAACCGTGATCGGCATTGGATGGAGCTTTTTCTCGGCGCCAAACTTCGCCAAGCCGTCGATGATCGGCCCAAAATCGGTGCCGCTATTGCCGAAAAAATATTTGAT
>DATBLC010000046.1:0-33452 GCA_036555515.1 Binatia bacterium | reverse complement strand
CGGAAAACCGCAAAGGCGTTTCTTATCGCGACCAGGGAACGGCGCAGAAATTTAATCGTGCAAGCACCAATGACGCGATTAAATCACGGGAGCAGTTTCGTGGACGGACCGAACAGGGAAGACAGGATCTAGCGCGCGGAGGAGCCGGTGATCGAGGCGGACTGGGCGGACAAAGTGGTGCGGGCGGCGGTCCCGGTGATCGAGGCGGCGCAGGCCAGCTCGGCGGCGGTGGCCGCGCGGGAACATCGGACCGTGGGGGTGGAGCAGGTTCGGGAAGTCGGGGAGGCGCCTTTCAAGGCGTCGATCGCGGCGGTAGCTCGGCGCGGAGCGCGAGCGCGCGCGGCAGCGCGAGCCGCGGAAGCATGGGAGGTGGTGGTGGCGCTAGGGGTGGTGGTGGAGGCGGTCGTGGAGGAGGGGGTGGAGGCGGCGGTCGGCGCCGGTAAGCACCAGGGGACGGTGTCCGGTGAACAGTGATCCGTAATCGGTGATCGTTTGCAGATGGAGCGATGGAGCAAAAGATGAAACTTTTAAATTTTCAAACCAGCACAGTCAATTTCTGCCGCCAGGGCTTCCGGTTTGTCATCGGCCTGGCGGTCTTGATGACGTTAGGCCTTGGCGAAAATGCTTTCTCGGCGGCGGCCCAGCAAAGGACTTTCTCTTCGCCCGAAGATGCGGTCAAGGCCATCATCGCCGCGGCGCGCAGCAACAACGACAAGGAAATGCTGGCGATCTTCGGGGCTCAGGCCAAGGATATACTGTTTTCCGGCGATCCAGTTGCCGATAAACAGCGGCGCGCGCGAGCGATCGCGGCCTACGATGAAAAGAACCGCATCGACACCAAAGGCGAAGAGAAAATTCTCGTGATCGGCAAACAAGACTGGCCGTTTCCGATCCCGTTGGTGAAGAAAGGCGATGGCTGGGTTTTCGATGCCGACAAGGGCAAGGAGGAGGTTCTCAACCGGCGCATCGGCGAAAACGAGCTGTTCACGATTCAAACCTTGCTGGCGGTGGTCGATGCCCAGCGTGAGTACGCGATGAAGGATCGGGATAGGAACGCGCTATTGGAGTACGCGCAGAAGTTTGTCAGCGATCCGGGAAAGAAGAACGGATTATATTGGGAGGTTAAAGCAGGCGAGCCGCAGAGTCCGCTCGGTCCGATTATGACGCGGTTGAGGGGCGAGGGATATCAAGGAAAAACTTCGGCCACACCGGTGCCCTATCACGGCTACTACTTCAGAATTCTCACGGCGCAAGGAAAAAACGCGCCCGGCGGCGCTTACAGCTACATGGTTAAGGGCAAGATGATCGGCGGCTTCGCCGTGGTTGCATACCCGGCAGAGTACGGCAACTCAGGTGTGATGACGTTTATCGTCAATCACGACGGCAAAGTCTTTCAGAAAAACCTGGGAGCGAATACCGCGGCAATCGCGAAGAGCGTGAAAGAGTACAATCCCGATAAGAGTTGGGAAGAAGTGAAAGAGTGACGTTGGCAGCAAACGGTAAACAGTAAGCAGTGAACAGTTTTCGGCAAGCACGAATCGGGTTTCTGGCTTCAGGTTTTCAGCGAGTCCAGGTGAATCAACAATGCCGAATAGAACGTTCGGGGAGACAGTCGTTGCGATGCTGGCACTTGCTCAGAGCGTCTTCGGCATCCTGCGGGCGCTTAACTGGTTAAAGGTCGGCAGCAACCTTCTGGGCCAGGGACTGTTCCTTCTTCCGCTAATCGGCATGGTCGCGTACGCGCGGGGGTTCGTCGTGGCCCTCATCGCGTTCCTATACGCCGCATTTGCATGGGGCATATTCACGCGCCGGGGCTGGGCGTGTTCGCTAGGAATAGCGGTATCGGTAGTGAACTTGCTGCTTGTTTTGAGTGTCTTGACCCAGGGGGAAGCGGTGTTGAAGGCGTTGTTCTGGATTATCGTTCCGCTGATTATATTGTGGTACCTCATTTCCCAAGCGGGGCGGCTAACTGCCGGACCCAAGGCGTAGGAACTTAACCAAGAGCTTGTCCGACACGGGGGCGCAAATGGGTGGCTTCGCTGGCGACCAGGATAAATGTTGTGAGGTGAGTGTTAACTCGTCTTCGTGCCGGGGCGGAAAGGATGACAAAAAGACGGCAAAGAAGTGCGGCGGCTAGCTTGAGGAAAATGATAGCAGCGATTGTGTTACCCGTGTTGGTTGCGGCGTGCGCTGCGACGACCGATTCGCGAGACGTTGGCTTGGATCGCCAGCAGCTCGATGATTATCTTAAACAATGTACTGCGAGCCATGGCTACGATCCCGAAGCCGCCTCCGATCTCGGGCCATACGTCCTCGGCACCGGCGAGCGCGAGTGGAGGGAATGCGTTTACCGGGGCTTGGAAAAATTCCTGATTCCGAACACCCTAAGCCCCGAAGCGTACCGCAAGGCCATAGCGGAGGATCGTGAAATGACCGCGAGCGTTGCCGGGGGTACGATGACGCGTACCCAGCGGCGGGCCCGCGTCGAGGTTCTCCTTGAAGAAATCGAGCGGATAGAGGAGCAGAACAGGGTCAAGCTTGAGCAGGCACAAACTGCTCATCGCTTGGTGCAAGAAGAGATGCGGCGCCAGCTGGATAACACGCGCCGCAGTATGATCGTGCCGCTTGGGCGCTGACAAACCGGAAGAGTTGCGGAGGATGGAGGCTTGAGCGGTCCATGGTCGGCGCGCAGCGATCGGTGCTGCTCTAGCGTGGCTGGTCAACCCGGATTCCGCTTCGCTATTCCAGTGTACCACCTCGCTTCCGGGCGCGTCAGTTTAACTGCGGCGGCGAGCGACGGGAGCAGGCAGGTACGGGTTCAATTCAAAGCCACTGGCACCTGAAAACCCGAATCTGGAGTTCAATAACTGACACTGCGCACTTGACCCTCAAAAGAGGAGGAGTTTTATGGACGCTCTCCGTTGTTATCTACGATTCGTTACAAACTTTGGGTTGGCCGCCGTACTGTTCTCCAGCTGTCAGGCTACGACCGTAACGCCGACATTTCCCACCGGGGATACGCTGGTGCGACCCGACCGCGTGCTCGTCTACGATTTTGCCGTCACGCCTGGGGAATTCGAAATCAAGTATGGCTCTGATGCTCAGAGTTCGCGAGCCATAAGCTCCCAGGCTCAGGCCTCAGAGGATATCCAGGTAGGAAAGGCTTTTGCCAAGGTGCTCACCGACAACCTGGTCGAAGAACTCCGTAGTCGAGGCATCGATTCATATCGAGCAAGCGAGGCATCGCCGCCCGAACGAGACACGGCATCAATCAAAGGGCGATTTGTCCGCACAAGCAAGACGGATCGAACAACACTGACCGGCTTCGATCTCGGTGATGGTCAAGTGCGGACGAATATTCAAATTTTGCAAGGAACCGGAAGCACTCTGCGTGTTGTTGCGGAAGCAGATACCTCGACTAGCAGCAATTTGAAGCCCGGTCTAGGTCCAGCGCTTGACGCCGCGATCAAAGGAGATGCCAAACGAACCGCGTCACACGTGGCCGAAAAGATAGCCGACTATTATAAACGACAGGGATGGATTAAGTAGGGATGGGCAGCTCGGATGAAGGGCGCGGCGAACTAGACGTTGGCCGATTTCGCACGGTCCGACTGCGGGCCTCGCGCCTAACTCAACCGGCCAGATTCACTTCTATGAAAAGAACTATCATTGCAACCTTAGTTGTTTTGTTAACAAGCCTCGCGTATGGGTCTGAGCAAAGTTCAAGGTATGTGAAGAAGTTCCAAATTCCCGGTTTTTCCGAAGTAGTCGTAGTTGCGGAGGGAGATTTTGAGCCGCGAAGCGTCGGGAGCTATGCGCTGCGCGTGTACGGCGGAGCTTCTAAGAAGTCACCGACGGATGATTTCGTTGTCGGAGTTATACGGCCAAGGAACGGGACGATTGAAGCCGTGAGGTTCGATATCATTGATGGCGACGACAGACCTGAAATCGTGGTGATAACCCGCTCCGTAGGTTCGGGTGGATATCTCTCGGCAGATGCATTTCGCTATCGAACGGGATCGCTCGAATGGATCCTTTCAGTTTCAGATCTCGATAAGAGAGCGGATCCGATCCAGGTGTTGCGCGACAAGGCTAAGGCCCCTAACGAAAGGCAAGGTTTCGTTGAATGAATCAGAGGCGTGCTAACTGGGAAAACCACAGGATGGTTAGTTATCCAAAGCCAAGTCGACTGATCTGTCTCGCACGGGCGGCCCTCATGATGGTTGTCGTTGCTGCAATGCTCGCGGGATGCGTTGTTTATGAGCCGGCTCCAGCGCCCATGCCGGCGAGTACCTTCGAGCGGTCATGGAACGCGGCGCTGGGGGCGGCGCAAGATGAGGGTGTTCAGATCCTATCTGAAGATCGAGTGAACGGAGTTATTCGGGGTTCCAGAGGCGAGCAAGAAGTAACGATCAACATTCGAACTCAAGCCGACGGGAACGTTCGCGTAGAGATGAGCTCTAGAGGGCCCAAAGGATCTGACCCGGGATTAGCCGGCAGGATCTCGCGCGCTTATGACAGGCGCATGGGACGATAGGGTGCTGCGGTTGCGGCGCATTTAAACGGCGACCCGGAAGGCGTCAGATCCCGGTGTTTCCGTGCCAGAAATCACATGGCGGGATATGGACCGAGTGTTTCATCAGAGCTAGGATTGCAGTCTGAAGCGGAGGTGAATGGAAAATGAATATTAAACTCTTTGGATCGTTGCGCGCCGTCTTGATCGTTGCGCTGGTGATCATGGCTGCGAGCGTGGAGCTTCATGCGGTCGATGCCAACAATCGTTACTTTGCCTATGGAGTCGGGCAGAGGAACTGCGAGGACTTCGTCAAGTTCAGAGAAAAGAGGCTCGAGTCGCTGGAACAGCAGCACCCGCGCTACACGAAAGACGAGCTTTACGAAATCGTCGACCGAATCGTCGAGCAATGGCTTGCCGGTTTTCTCACAGCTCATAACCTGTACGTGTCGGACACCTACGATCTCGCGGGAAAAAGGACGATGGATGAGCTAAAAACGCGGCTTGAGAAAAGCTGCCGGGCCAATAACAAGCAATATTTTGTCGAAGCGGTGATCGCTTTGGTCCAAGAACTCCATCCGCAGCGAGTCAAAGCCGACGCGGGGAAGTAACCTCTCGGCCTGCACCGGCGATGGGAGGGATTGTGAGGAAATGTGTCATGATCAGGAGTAGAAAAATGAAGAGAGCGATTTCGGCTATTTCGATGGTTCTATTGGCTGTGGTATTTTTCGGCTGCTCCGAACCGCTGACCACACGAGAGAAAGGCGCCGCCATCGGAACTTTTAGCGGCGCGGGCTTGGGCGCGATCATCGGTAGTGCTACCGGAAACGCCGGTGCCGGCGCCGGTATCGGCGCCGCCGTGGGACTAATCGGCGGCGCTCTGATCGGCGACCAGATGCAAGCTCGGCAGAAGCAGGACGCGGAAGTGCAACGGCGGATGGAGGCACAGCAAGCGGAGATCGACCGGCAGCAAAGAGAGCTGAACCAACTCAAGGCGCAGCAAGCGCGCTAACGAAGCCGATGTAAGTGGCGGCATGGGTGGTGCACTGATGCAGCTTTACAGTTCCGCGCGCGAACGGACGTTGAATCTTTCGCGATTCGGCCTTGGACCAGTTGAGGACGAACTGCGAAGTTCGAAGATTCAACCATTTCATAGTGCCGATCAGCCATTTTCTTGAGTTTACTTCGGCTGATCCCCCTCGATTCTCACCACTCACCTGTTGCACTAAGGTCCAATATGCAGCCTTAATCATTTTTGCTAGATGCTGGATTGAATAGCGGAGCGGCCAGGTGACTTACGTCGTCTTAAAGCCGCCCCGAATGACGACCATCGTTGTGCAGAAAAAATTTCCGAATCGATAACGCAAAACCACACTAAGGCAAGGACGATCGTAGTGACAGTCGCCTCTGGACTCAAATCTTAGTGACGGAGGCGGACCAACCCGTACATTCCATTTTAATTATCGAAGCGATATCTTGAAACTTTCGAAGCGGCATGCGGTACTCCATGGGGAGCAATTTGCAGAGCGTTTCCGTTGTTGTGACATTGAGCATTAGAAAGCATTCCGCCTCAATCTGGCTGATCGGCGTCTTGGCGCTCGTAACCGCAGGTGTCGAGAGTCATGCCCAGGATCTCGAACCGAGGGCGTATGCCAATACGCCTGTGGGACTCAACTTCTTGATCGGCGGTTATGCTTATTCGAAAGGTACCGTAGGCGTAGACCCGTCAATTCCGATAACGGATATGAAGATCGAGCTTAACAGCACCGTATTCGCCTACGTGCGCACGTTGGATCTATGGGGTAGAGCGGGAAAATTCGACGTGATCGTGCCGTATACATGGCTGGATGGAAGCGCCAAGGTGTCCGGGCAGGGGCGGACCCGGAAAGTATCGGGATTCAACGATCCGAGACTGCGCGTTTCCATGTTGCTCTACGGTGCGCCAGCGTTATCCCTCGATGAGTTTCGTGACTACGAACCAGACGTGATTGTTGGAACGAGCTTGGAAGTCACCCCTCCGCTGGGGCAGTACGAATCTGACAAGCTCGTGAATATCGGCACCAATCGCTGGTCGTTCAAGCCGGAGGTGGGAGTTTCCAAGAACTGAGGGCCTTTGACGTTGGAGGTGGCCAGCGGCGTGCGTTTCTACACCGACAACAACGATTTTCTAGACGGCGGGACTCTTCAGGTAAAGCCGGTTTACTCCGTACAAAGCCATCTCATTTACTCCGTAACTCCTGGAGTATGGTTGGGGCTCGATGGTCTCTACTATGGCGGCGGGTGCGGTGTCACCGATGGGAATAGGGGCGAGCGACTCGAAAATGCGCGCGTGGGCGTAACTGTCGCACTGCCGGTTAACCGCTACAACTCGGTTAAGTTGTACGGCAGCACCGGCGTTTACTCAAAAACCGGCGGCACGTTCGACATTGTGGGGGCTGTCTGGCAACTGCGCTGGGGTGCAGGACTTTAGCTATCAACTCACAGGAGAGTTTACGATATGAAGATTCTCGTTCGCATCTTCCTTGGGATCATCATAGCCGGGATGACGGCCTGGGGCGCGGGTGCAATTTATTATTCGCCATTGCCGGGTGAATCTCTGCGGACCGTTCTTTCAGCGTTATTTGCTATCGCAACCGGGCTCGCTTTTCTGTTGTTACATAATCGCCGCCGGACTTTGGTGGGTTTCCTCATCGTATTTGCCGTGCTTGTGACGTTGTTTTTTCAGATTCCGGCTTCGAACGATCGCGATTGGCAGCCGGAGGTGGCCGTGACGCCTTACGCGAAGATCAACGGCGATCTCGTTACGATTCACGGCGTGAGAAATTTCGATTACCGGACTGAGACCGATTTTACCGAACGCTGGGACACACGGACGTACGATCTGAGCAAGCTCGACTCCGCCAACATCATCGCGGTTTACTGGGCAGGTAAGGCAATCGCGCACATCATGATCAGCTTCGGGTTTGAGGGTAAAGATTACCTCGCGGTGTCCATCGAGACGCGCAAAGAGAAAGGCGAGAGTTATTCGACCCTTGCCGGTTTTTTTAGACAGTACGAACTTTACTATGTGGTCGCGGATGAACGCGACGTCATTCGCGTGCGCACGACTTATCGCCAGCCGCAAGAGGACGTGTATGTTTACAGAATCAATGGCAACCTTGAAAGCCTGCGGCGGTTCTTTCTCGATTACCTAAGGTCGATTAACGATCTGCACGATCGTCCGAGCTACTACAATACGCTGACTACCAACTGCACGACCAGTATTTTGTTCCACGCGCGGGTGAACCCAGAGTCGCCGCCCATGTCTTGGAAGATCCTGCTAAGCGGCTATTTGCCGGACTATCTGTATGAGCTGGGCCGGCTCGACACGACGAAAACGTTTCCAGAGTTAGAAAAGCTGTCGCACGTCAACGCCCGCGCCCACGCCGCGGATAAGGACGCGACCTTTTCACAACGCATAAGAGAAGGGCTGCCGGTCCCGCAGCCGTTGCCCGCCATGGAGCGTTGAGGGAAGAGATCGCCTTTTGTGACCTTATCGACGGCGGGTATCGTTGATTGTCGGAGGGGCCAAAGAGTTCTGTTTTGCGTTTGGCCGCGGGTCAAAATTGATTTCTGAAGGCGACCCCTCAACGAACGGCGGGGAAGTGCATAACATTGCGCGCGAAAACGGGGTACAGGAGAAAACCATGAACAGCCATGTCAAATATCATTTCCTTGGTTTTGCGGTCGTTGTTTTGCTGTTTTCCTATGGCTGTGTCACGCCCATCGGTGTGGTGCGCGGCACCACGCAGGAGATGCACCACGCTCTCACCGCGAATGTGCTCTCGGCAGGAGAGCCGAGCAGCTGGTCTAAGCAGGTCCTGCACACGACAAATCTAACGGAGCGGTTTGATGCCGATCCGGCGGCTACGCTCAATATTCTGCACAAGACGCTGGCCCAGTTAAGTGAGGATCGTTTACAGGATCGGCTCTTCGCGCTGGCGGAGCTGTCGTTTCTCTATGCCGAGAACAGCGCGGACCGGCCGCACTATCTAGCCGCCGCAGTATACGCGTACGCCTTTCTTGCCCCAGAAACCGGCACGCGTTTGGAACCGCTCGACCCGCGCGTGCGTTTGGCGGCCGACATTTATAATCGGGGTCTCACCAGGGGATTATCCACGCCGATTGAAGCCGACGTTGTCTTGGAAGCGGGTTCGCAGCCGTTGCCCTTCGGCGAGCTCGTGCTCACCACTGACCCGGCAAACTTCTTTTGGAGCGGCTATCGGTTCACGCGCTTCATCCCGGTCGGCGAGTTTGTCGTGCGCGGATTTAGTAACCGCTACCGGCAGGCCGGGGTTGGAGCGCCGCTCGCCGCCGAGCTGGAACCGGTCGATTCAGGTCCAGCCGCCGAAGCGGCACGCAAGCGGATTCCACCGCGGACGAGGGTCCCCCTGACCGCATTTTTGCGCATCGCCAACCCGCGCCGCGGCATCATCGAGGGAACGGTCCAAGGCAAGATCGAACTCTACGCAGCCGATCGGGCGTCCACGGTTGCCGTCGGCGGGCGTGAAGTGCCGCTCGAACTCGAGCCCACCGCAGCGCTCGCCTATCAGTTGGAAGGCGCACCGATCTGGGACTTCGAGATCGCCGGGTTTCGTTTCGCGGATCAGTCGGCGATTTTCGGCGACGGCCTCATAATGATGCGCCCCTATCGTCCTGGACGCATCCCGGTGGTGTTGGTGCACGGCACGGCATCGAGCCCGGTGCGCTGGGCCGAGCTGTTCAACGAGATCTCGCACGACCCGGTGGTCAGCGGCCGATATCAGTTCTGGCTTTTTCAGTACAACACCGGCCAGCCGATTATTTACTCCGCGATGCTGCTGCGCCGTGCCTTGCGCAGCGTGCTCAGTGAGATCGATCCGTTGGGGGAAGACGAGGCGCTGCGGCGCATGGTCATCATCGGCCACAGTCAGGGCGGAATACTGACTAAACTCATGGCGGTCAACAGCGGCACGCGCTTTTGGAACAATGTGAGCGAAGACCCGTTCGACGACTTTGAGCTAGAGCCCGAGGCCCGCCAACTGCTCCGCGAGGCGATGTTTTTTGAGCCCCTGCCCACGTTGCGGCGAGTCGTTTTCATCGCCACGCCGCACCGGGGCAGTTATCAGGCAACGGGCTGGGCCCTCGATCTCATCCGACGGTTTATCACCTTGCCGGGCACCTTGGTTTCACAGTTCCAGGGTCTTTTGAAATCGCCAACGTTCGCTCATATGGGAATCAGACAACTGCCGACGTCGGTGGACAACATGAGTCCTGGGCATCCGTTCCTTAGAGCATTAAACAGTCTTCCCATTGATTCCCGTATCACCGCCCATTCGATCATCGCCGTGCTCGGCGAAGGGCCGGTGACCGGCAAAACCGACGGCGTAGTCGCGTATGAGAGCGCCCATATCGACGGAGTTGCATCGGAGAAAGTTGTGCGCTCTAGCCACTCGACACAAGGGCATCCTGAAACAGTCGAAGAAGTACGGCGCATTCTAAGGGAGCACGTCGGCGAAAAATAATGATGGTCGTTGGAGCATAACCGACCGAGGCAGTTTCAGGGCAACGGAGTCCAGGACCTGATCCCTTGACACTCGACACGCGCCTGGTTCGGGTATGAGTGTTTGGGATTCAGGTTATGTACAGGGCCGAGACTAAAGTGATCAAGGTGCGGCGCATACCACGGTGTTTGGCTCTCACGGCGCTTGTCGTCGTTAGTATTTGGTTGACGACCGGCGCTTTTGCGGCGGAGCAGAAAACTGCCGATGCGCCGAAACCGACCGCGCCTGCGCCGCCGCTCGCACCGCCGTCAGCGGACATTCCGCTCGCCGATATCGCAGCCCGAGCCACCGAAGCATCCAACCTCATCAGCAGTCTGACAACGGCCGCTGTGCCAGCGGCGCAAATCGAAACCATTACCAAATCGCTTCCTCATCTGAGTGAAAAGATAAACGCGCAACTCACCGCAACGACGACGACGCTCGAATCGGAACCCACTCTCGAGACGCTGCAAGCGCTGCAGCAGCAGTGGCAGCGGGAGCAGATGGAAACGTCGGCTTTGTTGAGCACACTGACTCAACAGGCGACCAAAGTACAGGACGGGTTGAACCAACTCGACGATCTACAGAAAACCTGGACCAACACACTCGCGTCGGCTGAAAAATCCAAGGCACCGGATCCGATACTGCAACAGATCGATGCTACGCTAACCGCCATCGCCGCGGCGCAGGAAAAGATTCAGGCCGAGCGTTCAACTGTCTTGGATTTGCAAAGCCGCGTTGCCCAGGAAGTCACCAAATGCGGCGCGGCGCTGGCGCAGATCGGTCAGTATCAGCAAAAGGCCGTCGCGGGAATCCTTGTGCCCGACTCGGAGCCGATCTGGAGGACCGAACCGTGGTTCGAAGCGATCGCCGCGTTGCCGGACCATGTGCGCAAGGTTGGCCTCGCCAATTGGTCAGATATCGTTAGGTACATTAGAGCGCCGCGCGAAGGGGCCGCGGTTCATGCGGCGGCATTTATCGTTTTGGCGTCATTGTTTGCTGCCGCGCGTCGAAAGCTCGATGACTGGAAAAAATCCGGTCCCCCAGCCTTGCCGGCGCTGCAAGTCTTCGAACGTCCCTATGCGGCGGCTTTAGCCACGGTCTTGGTTTATGCGACCTCACCATTTTTTCAAATCCCCACTTCTGCTCGGCAGTTACTGACGATCATTGCTCTGGTGCCGCTGATGCGACTGGTGCAGCCGGTGGTTACCTCGGTGGTCGTGTCGGGGCTTTATGCCCTCGCATTGCTGTTCGCTGTCGAGACGCTGCGCCAGGCGTTCGGCGGCATAAGATTCGTCGGCCAGATAATTTTGGTCGCGGAAACCCTGGCGGCGATTCTGGTCTTGATCTGGCTGCGCGGCCGTTATCAGCGTCTCATCGCCGAGCAAGCCCAATCTTCTCAATTGATCCTGTTCAAACTAACCCGGTATCTGATCACGATTTTGCTCATTACTTCACTGCTGGCAGGTGCAGCGGGGTATGTGCGCCTGGCGCGGCTTTTGACGCCCGGCATCCTGGTCGGGGGCATTTTGGCATTGGTCTCGGTGGCATTTCTCAGAGTGGGTGCCGGCGTGGTGGCGGTGACGTTTCGCCTCTGGCCGCTGCGTTCGCTGCAGATGGTGGAGCATCATCGCGAACTGCTGGCCCGACGGATCTACGCGTTTCTGGTTTGGGCAGCGGTTTTGGGGTGGGGGACTCGCTACTTAGCTTATCTCGGTCTACTGGATCCGACCTGGGCGTACGTGGAATCGGTTCTTACCGGAAAGATCGAGCGCGGCACCATTTCCATCACGATCGGCAGCGTTGTGGAATTTTTTCTGGTCGTTTTCGCCGCTTATATGCTTTCGCGTTTTATTCGTTTCGCGTTGCAAGAGGACGTCTATCCCAGAATCGATCTCGCTCCGGGTCTATCGTATGCCGTATCCAGTCTGCTCAACTATATCGTTCTCGCCCTTGGGTTCATCGCCGGACTCGGGTTGCTAGGGGTCGATTTCTCCAAAGTCAGTATCCTGGCCGGCGCCTTTGGCGTCGGCATTGGCTTTGGCTTGCAGAGCATCGTCAATAATTTTGTCTCCGGGCTGATCTTGTTGTTCGAGCGGCCGATTCATGTCGGTGATATCGTCGAAGTCGGCAATCTTCAGGGCACCGTGCGTCGGATCGGTATCAGAGCGAGCGTGATACATACGGGCGCGGGAGCCGACATCATCGTTCCCAATTCGCAGCTCGTGACCGACAAAGTCACTAACTGGACACTGAGTGACCGTTTGCGGCGCGTCGATCTTCCCGTCGGGGTTAACTACGGAGCCGATCCCAAAAAGGTGATCGAGCTGCTGCAGCAGGTGGCGCGCGCGCACGCGGACGTTTTGCGAGAGCCCGCGCCGCGCGCCCTGTTCATGGGCTACGGCGACAGTTCGATCAACTTCGAGCTGCGCGTGTGGCCGAGTCAATTCAACCAAGCGGCCCAGGTCAAAAGTGACCTGGCCGCGGCGGTGTACACCGCGGTCAACGCGGCGGGTATGTCTTTTCCCTTTCCCCAGCGCGAAGTGCGCATACTATCCGACCATGCCTCTGAGCCAACAGCGGCCCCAACCACCGCTGGCGATAAGAAGGCGTAAATTTCGTGTTTGGGCTTTTTGCTCCAAGCTTGATGGGCGTTATCACGAGATCGCGCTATTCGCCGTGTCCGAATTCCGGTTTCGCTTAGCCGCCGCGCTGTACCCCTATAAC
Source organism: Binatia bacterium (assembly GCA_036555515.1). GTDB lineage: Bacteria > Desulfobacterota > Binatia > UBA9968 > UBA9968 > DATACQ01. Next base: position 20,651 of record DATBLC010000046.1, on the reverse strand, counting down.
CTGAGTCCGCCAGTTTCCTCGACGCTGCCGTCGCTTTCCAGCGCAAAAACACAGCCGGGACAGCCGAGATCGGTTTCCACCGCTCTCCCCGCCTATTGGACCAAGGTCCAATATCATCGCGTTTACGATTTCGCTAGAAGGTTTTTAATGACGGTGCGCTGCGGAAGCTCGGCTATCGCGCAACATGATTAGCAAAAATGTTTTGTGGCACGTGCGTAAGCCAAGCCCAACACGGCTCGAACTGGGAGAAAGCAATGGGTCGCATACGCATCGAATTACGGCAATTTTACCGGAGCAATAAACAAAATATGAGAGCAACGCCGCTGCGCTCACTTTGAAAGAAAAGGAGTATGATGATGGATCTAAAAGATTTTTTTTCGGCCGCTGAAGCAAGGACCGATCGGTGGTGTGAGATGAACACGGTGGGCCGGGCTTGGGAAGCTGCAATAACGCAAGGGCAACCTGCGGACAAGTTGCTCGCCCAGGCGGCACAGCTCCTGGGAGAAATTAGCCCGATGGAGAGTTATTGGGCCTACCCCGGATCGCGCCTGATGGCGACGATTCGCGAAGCCATCGATGAGGCCAATCCAGGAGTGTTCGCGCGCCTCGTGCAAAAGATCTCCAGCGCGTTGCTCACCGGCGCCTATCGCCACGACACCGGCGCCTGGGACCCGTTGCAGGAAAGCGAAGCGCGAACCGTCGATGTGTTGCCGCCCGACGTGCAAACGGGCGAGACTCGCAAGCCGTACTTCGAAGTGCTGGTGGTCACGCCAAACGACCCGAGCACGTGGGAGCGCGCGCGCAACGAATTGAAGCGCCTGCGCCGCCCGGAAGATCTTTTCCACTACGAGATCGTGCAGGTCGGCAGCTTTGAAGACGGCGCCATCGGCACGATCTTCAATCACAACATTCAGGCCGTCGTTCTTTACGACGGCTTTCAGTTCCGCTCGCACCATGAGCTGCCGATGATGCGCGATTTTCTCGTACGCAATCTAAGCGTCGATCCGGCCGCTATTGCGCCAGGGGCGCTAGCCACCACGCTCGCCCGATTGATCAAAAATTACCGCCCCGAGTTGGACATCTATTTATTGACCGACCGATCGATCGAGAGAATTGCCGGCAGCGAGGAAGTCGCGCCGATCCGGCGGATATTTCACAACGTCGAAGAAATCATGGAAGTCCACCTCTCGATTCTCGACGGCGTCAACGAGCGCTACGACACGCCGTTTTTCTTTAACCTCAAGCGTTACGCGCAGCGCCCGATCGGCACGTTTCACGCGCTGCCGGTGGCGCGCGGCAAGTCGATCTTCCGCTCGAACTGGATCCGCGACATGGGCCAGTTCTACGGCACCAATTTATTTCTCGCCGAGTCTTCGGCGACCAGCGGCGGACTCGACAGTCTGCTTGAGCCCACCGGCAACATCAAAAAAGCGCATGAATACGCCGCGCGCGCCTTCGGCGCGAAGCGGGCCTACTTCGGCATCAACGGCACCTCGACATCCAACAAGATCGTCGTGCAGGCGGTCTGCAAGCCCGGCGATATCGTCGTCGTCGATCGCAACTGCCACAAATCGCACCATTACGGTTTCGTGCTGACTGGCGCCCAGCCTTACTACGTCGAGGCCTATCCGCTCACCCAGTACTCCATGTACGGCGGGGTGCCGTTGCGGACGATCAAGAAAGCGCTGCTCGATTGCAGGGCCGAAGGCAAACTCGATCGGGTGAAGGTGATCGATATGACTAACTGCACGTTCGACGGCCACATGTACAATCCGAAACGGGTCATGGAGGAATGCCTCGCCATAAAGCCGGACCTGATCTTTTTGTGGGACGAAGCCTGGTTCGGTTTCGCTCGTTTCAACCCGCTACACCGCCGGCGCACGGCCATGGGCGCCGCTGCCGCGTTGACCGCCCGCTACCGCGACCCGGCCTATCGCGAGGAGTACAAGGCGTTCACAGCCAAGGTCGGCAAGCTAGACCCGAAAAGCCCCAAGCTGCTCGATATGCACCTGCTGCCGGACCCCGACAAAGTGCGCATTCGCGTCTACCAGACCAACTCGATCCACAAGTCGATGTCGGCGCTGCGCCAGGGCTCGATCATCCTGGTTTGGGACGAAGACTTCCACCAAGTCGAAGGGCCGTTCGAAGAGGCCTTCTTCACCCACACGTCCACTTCGCCGAACCAGCAACTCATCGCGTCCATCGAACTCGCCCGGCGACAGATGGAGCTTGAAGGCTACGAGTTGACCATGAAGGCGACCGAGCTGGCGCTCAAGATCCGCCGCGAGGTGAACAACCATGCGCTAATCTCCAAGTACTTTCACATCGCCACGCCGGAAGAGATGATCCCCGCCGAATTCCGTGCCTCAGGCATCAAAGACTACGGTCCGCCCCATTCAAATTGGAAAGATGCTATCGAGGCCTGGAACGAGGACGAGTTCGCCCTCGATCCGACCCGCCTTACGCTCATTTGCGGCTCGGCGGGATTCGACGGCACGGAGTTCAAGAATCTATTGGCGGAGCGCTTCGACATCCAGATCAACAAAACCTCACGCAACAGCATCCTGATCCAGACCAACATCAACAACACGCGCAGCGACGGCGCCCTGCTGATCAAAGTGCTCAACGATCTGGCGCGCGAGATCGAACAGCGTCTCGCCCAAGGCGGTCGCGAAGCGCAGGAGGGTTTCGCCGCGCGGGTCAAGTCGCTGATGACCGATGTGCCGGACCTGCCGAACTTCAGCCGCTTCCACGATGTTTTTCGCGACAAGGCCAAGAGCGTAAGCAACGAGGGCAACATGCGGCCGGCGTTTTTCATGGCCTACGATGACGCCAACTGCGAATTCATCAAGCTCGCTAGCAAAGAAATTGACGAGCGGCTAAAGAAAGGCCCCGAGCTGGTGTCGGCGAATTTCGTGATTCCCTACCCGCCAGGATTCCCGATCATGGTCCCCGGCCAAGTCATCACCGCCGATACGATCACGTTTATGCGCAAGCTCGACGTGAAAGAAATCCACGGTTATCACGCCGCGCATGGTTTAAAACTGCTCAAGCCGGCGGTGCTGGCGAAGAGGAAAGGAAAACAGAACGATCTCTAAATCGCCACGAGCATTCGGCTTCGGCGCGGCACGGCGGGGGTGGGCGATGCGATCGTATTGCCGACGAGGGCAAAGAGGAGATTGCTAATGGAAGCACTGTTTATATTTCTTAGAGATAACCCATTCCTGCTTTTGTTTCTCACCATTGGCCTGGCAGTATGGGTAGGCAGCCTCTCCGTCAAGGGTTACGGCCTAGGTATGGTGGCTGCGGCGATCGTGGTGGGGGTCGCGATCGCGACCTGGGCGTCGACCTATGGGATCAAGCTGCAGCTCGACAACTTCGCCAAGTCGTTGATGTACTACCTGTTCATGTACGGCGTCGGGCTGCGCGTGGGTCCGTCCTTTTTCAATAGCCTAAAGAAGGACGGCTTGACATTCACCATTCTCGCTGTCGTTTGCAGCGTTCTCGGGCTGTTCTTAGTGGTTTGGATGGCAAAGCTGTTTGGACTGCCGGCGGGAGCGGCTGGCGGAGTTCTAGCCGGCTCGCAAACCATGTCGGCGGCCATCGGCACGGCCGAGATGGCAATTACCCAGGGGGCGTACAAGGTGCCGGCGGGATCGACCACTGAAGCGGTCACCGCAATGATCGCCCTCGGTTACGGCATCACCTACATCTGGGGCACGGTCGGCATCATCCTGGTCTGCAAATACCTGCCGCGGTGGTGGGGCGTTGACGCCAAGCGGTCCGCAAAAGAGTACGAGGAGCAATTCGGCGTACCGAACCTGGACGACGCCGGGCTATCAGGATACCGGCCAGCCGGTCTCCGCGCGTACCGGGTGGAAAACACGCAAACCGCCGGCAAAACGATTTCTGGCTTGCGCCGGGAGTATCCGCAGTACCGCATTCTCAACGTGGTGCGCGGCGGTGAGTCGCTCGGAGCGAGCGCGGATATCACGCTGCAAAAGGGCGATGTCGTCGCCCTCGGTGGCAGGATCGAAGATCTCACGGCCAATATGGGCTTGCTCGGGCCCGAGGTGGCCGATCCCAAGGCGCTCAATATTCCGCTCGATCAAGCGGAGATCCTGGTCACCGATAAGTCGGTAGAGGGCAGGGCTCTCAAAGAGTTTCGCCACGAGGAGTTCGCCGGCCAGCTCCAAGTGCTCCGCTTGGAGCGCGGCGGTGTGCCGATTCCTGTGGGCGCGGACACGACCTTGCGACGACTCGACGTGTTGTTCGTTGCCGGACTAAAAAGTGCTGTGGAGAAAGTGGCAGCGGCCTTGGGAAAAGTGGCCCGTCCGAGCACCGCGACCGACCTGCTGACGCTCTCGGTGGGCATGATTTTGGGTCTTTTGATCGGCGCGATCAACGTTCCGGTCGCCGGCTTCTCAGTCGGACTGGGGAACGCCGGAGGTCTCTTACTCTCGGGCATTTTCGTGTCGTCCGTGGTCTCGCGCCTGCGCTTCTTTGGCAGCACACCCAACGCCGCGCGTAATATCCTCGAGGATCTCGGTCTCGTTACCTTCGTTGGCATCGTCGGCATCAATGCGGGCGCCTCGCTTCTGGCGCAACTCACCGGAGCGTTGGCATTCAAGATCTTCCTCGTAGGATTTATTGCCAGCACGATCCCACCGTTCGTCACATGGGCGCTTGGCTATCACGTGTTTAAAATCAACCCGGCGGTACTCATGGGCGGGGTGGCCGGCGCCCGCTCTCACTCCGGCCCTTGCCGCGAGGCTGCCAAAGAAATCGGCAGTTCGGTGCCGTGGGTCGGGTTCCCGGTCGGTTATGCGGTTTCCGGTGTGCTGCTGACAGTTTTTGGCTATTTCGCAATGATTCTCTAGCTCAGCACGGGGAGGTAGTTGCAGTCAATCCATTGAGGAAATAAGTTGCGAAGATGACGCGGTCACGACGATCGGGAGCTCACATCTATGGATTATTTTATCAAGGCGCTGCAGCAAAATCCTGAACTGGCAATCTTCCTCGCGTTGGCCATTGGTTTTTCGCTTGGCCGCGTTAAGATCGGCGGCTTCAGCCTGGGAACCGTCGTCGGCACCTTGTTCGCAGGCGTATTGATCGGACAACTGGACATCAAGGTACCAGCGCTCGTCAAGACGGTCTTTTTCGATCTCTTTCTATTTACCACTGGCTACAAGGTCGGTCCGCAATTTTTCCGCGGCCTCAAGCGCGATGCGCTGTCGCAAATGGCGCTGACGCTGGTCCTTTGTGTCACTTGTCTTCTGACCGCCTATATCGCGGCCAAGCTTCTCGGCTACGACATCGGCACCGCAGCCGGTTTGCTGGCTGGGGCTTTCACCGAATCGACGGTCATCGGCACCGCGGGCGACGCGATCAATCGCCTGGCGATTTCGGCAGAAGAGAAAGCCCAACTTTTAAATAATATTCCGGTTGCCTACGCCGTGACTTATCTTGTGGGAACGACAGCGGTCATCTGGTTCTTGCCGACGATTGGACCGAAATTGATGGGGGTGAACCTCAAGGACGAGGCCAAAAAGATGCAGGCGCAAGTGTCGGGCGGGGCAGAGGCGCAGCCCGGCATCATCTCTCCTTCCCGCTCCTTCGACGTGCGTGCCTATCGGGTAACCAACGAGAAGCTAGCCAATAAGACCGTCCGAGAGCTCGAAGCGATGCCCCGAGACACAAGAGTTTTCATCCAGCGGATCCGCCACGAGAGCGCTATTATCGAGCCGGAGCCGGACACGGTCATTCAGTTGGGGGACGTGATCGCGGTGATGGCGCGGGCGGAGGTTCTCGTCGAGCGCAGCAGTGTTGTCGGCCCCGAGGTCGACGACAAGGAGTTGCTAGATTTTCCGCTGGAGGTCTTGGACGTTGTGCTGACGAACAAGGCCCTGGACGACAAGATTTTGAAGGAAGTTGCGGAATCGGAACCCTGGCGGACGCTGTTTCGCGGAGTTTTTCTGCGCAAGCTCATTCGCGCCGGGCAGGAGATGCCGATGACGCTCACGACCCGACTGGAACGTGGCGACCTCTTGAACCTCATGGGCGCGAAACGTGATGTCGATCGCGCTGTCGCTACCATCGGTTACGCGGACTGGCCGAGCATGGCCACGGACATGGTTTTTGTCGGCACGGGCATCTTCATCGGTGGGCTGGTCGGTTTGCTGACCGTGACCATCGCCGGGTTGCCGATTACTCTAACCGCGAGCGGCGGCGCGCTCATCATGGGACTGGTGTTCGGTTGGCTGCGGTCCGCATTTCCGGCGTTCGGCCGGATTCCCGAAGCCGCCATGTGGGTCTTCGACATGGTGGGATTGAGTGTTTTTATCGCCGTGGTCGGTTTAACCGCGGGCCCGAGCTTTATCGCCGGCCTGCAGAAGTCGGGTATCAGCCTGGTGCTCGTGGGTTTTGTCGCGGCCGTGCTCCCCCACGCCACGGCGATTCTCTTCGGTCGATACATCTTGAAGATGAATCCGCTGATCCTGTTGGGCGCCTGCTCCGGCGCGGGGACGATGACCGCGGCGCTGCGCGCGATCCAAGATGAGGCTCAAAGCAAGCTGCCAGCGTTGGGCTACACGGTGCCCTATGCCGTCGGCAACATTGTGCTAACCGCCTGGGGACCGGTCATCGTCGCTTTGATGTCGGTAGGAAAATGAGTATTCAGTGGGAGGCGGAAAAGAGGAGCACTATGAGGAAACAGAAACAAGTTTTACAGGAAAAGAAACCTGTCTCTCTGCGCCTCTCGCGAAGCGCAACGAGTATTTTTGCATCGCTCTTGGTCATCACGCTATCGTTGTTACTGCTCACTGCCACAGTGCAAGCGCAAGATGTGATTTCTCAGGAGGAGCCTGTGCCTTCGTCAGTCGATGAAGTCACCACGCCTATCGAGCGCTCCTTCATCGAAAGGATTCCGCGGCCGGGATTTTTTCCGTGGCTGAAGGAACAACTAAAAGATACACCACCTTTCTTTCGCGATACCGAGCTCGACGTTAATTTGCGCAGCTTCTATTTCCGGCGCGACAAGTTTGATGACAGCGTCAGCTCGGCCTGGGCTCTGGGCGGCGCGCTCTCCTACAAGTCCGGCTGGCTTCTCGATCGCCTCATGATCGGCACGACGTTCTATTGGTCCGAGAATCTCTATGGTCCTAAGGACAAGGACGGCACGCTGCTGCTTAAGCCAGGGCAGCATGGTTACAGCGTGCTGGGGCAGCTCTACGGGCGAGTGAAGCTCTTCGACGAACATATTCTTAACCTCTACCGCTATGAATATAACACGCCGTTCATCGGCAAGAACGACGTTCGGATGACCCCCAACACGTTTGAGGGTTACACTCTGACGGGGTCGTTCGGCGGCAAAGACGGCGCGCCCGGTTTCAGATACGGCGGCGGCTATATCACCAAGATCAAAGAGCGCAACTCGGACGACTTTGTCTGGATGTCGCGCGACGCCGGCGCGGACGTCAAGCGCGGCGTTGGAGTGGTGGGCGGCACATTCACCTACGACAAATTTTCTCTCGGCGCCATCAACTATTATTCGAATGACATCATCAACATTTTCTATACCGAGACCAAGTACAGTTTTCCCATCACCAAAGAGCTCGGCGCGCTGTTGGCCTTCCAGTTTGCCGACCAACGCAGCGTAGGACAGGAACTCTTGAATGGCCGTTCATTCGCGACGAATCAGGTTGGAGTGAAGGGCGATGTGAGCTATGGAGGCGCGGTTTTCACGCTTGGTTACACCAACACCTTGCGCAGAGATGATATGCAAACCCCCTGGAGCGGCTACCCGGGCTACACGAGTGTTCAGGTACAAGATTTCAATCGCGCCGAAGAACAAGCCGTGATAACAAAGTTGTCGTACGATTTTTCGCGCCTGGGTCTCGAAGGTGTGTCCACTTACGTTCTTTTTGTGCATGGCTGGGGAAGAATCAATCCAACGACCAAGGCCGGTGTCCCCGACGAAAATGAATTCAATGCCGATCTTCAATGGCGGCCCAAATGGAGTTTCCTCAATGGATTCTCGGCGCGATTCCGCTATAGCAGGGTGAAGCAGTATCAGGGCCCTAAAGACAATCAGGACGATTTTCGTTTGATTATTAACTACGACTTTCCGCTACTCTGAGGACATGGAGAATATAAGAGAAGCAAAATGGCATTTACAATTATTGACGCCTGCGGGCCCGTCATCAGCGCGAAGATTAGCGGGGAGCTGAGTAAGTCCGAAGTCGGCCAGATGCAAGCCGTAGCGATCGAGGCGATACGGCGCTGCGGCAAGATCAGCGCGCTATTCTTTCTCGAGGATTTTCGCGGCTGGAAGCGAGAGGGAGACTGGGACGACTTCAGTTTTTTATCCGAACACGATAAAGACATTGCCAAGATCGCAGTGGTGGGAGACGAGAAGTGGCGGGTTCTCGTTTACGCGTTTCTAGCGAAAGGGTTTCGCCAAGCCTCAGTTGAATATTTTCTTCCTGGCGATCTAGCAAATGCACGCGCCTGGCTCGATGCCGACCTTCACAAGTAATTTCGAACTAAGAATAGCAAGCAAGAGTGTCAGGAAGATAATCCAGGGTGCGGGTAACTCGCCCCACCCGACCCGCGGGCATGGAAGTTGTATCGCGGTTCAAACTCATGGCATGTTGGGGCACTCTTAGGGACAGCATGAAGTGACGAGACCAGTTCGGGTTGGAGCAGTATAAAGATTATGAGCTTGCCGCCGATGAGTTCTTCCACCAAGATCCTCGTTGGGCTCTTGTTGGGTGTCTTCGTCGGACTCTTTTTCGGCGAGCACGCGGCCGTGCTCAAAGTGGCGGCCGACGGCTTCGTCAAGCTGCTGCAGATGACAGTGCTCCCTTACATCACGCTATCGATCGTCACGAGTTTGGGAAGATTGAGTTTTGATCAGGTGAAGACGCTCGGGCTTCGAGCGGGAGTGGTGCTTATCGGCCTGTGGTGTTTCGCTCTGGTTTTCACGTTCCTCATTCCCTTGGCCTTTCCTGGCGTCGAGACGGCGTCGTTTTTCAGCACGGCGCTCGTCGAACGGCGCCGTCCGTTTAACTTCGTTGATCTATTTATTCCGTCCAACCCGTTTTATGCGCTGTCCAACAACGTCGTACCGGCCGTGGTGCTCTTCTCCGTTTTCCTCGGTGTCGCACTTATCGGCATCGAGCGCAAGCAGACCGCGCTCGATGTTTTCGTCGTCGCCAAAGATGCGTTATCCAGCGCCACGCGTTTCATCGTCAGCCTGACGCCCTATGGCATATTCGCGATCGCCGCCAATACCGCCGGGACTTTGAACCTCGAGCAGGTCGCCCGGATCCAGGTCTACCTGATCACGTACGTGATCGTCGCATCGCTCGTCGCTCTATGGGTATTGCCCGGCCTGGTCTCGGCGCTTACCCCGTTTCGCTATAAGGAGGTTCTCGGGCCGACGCGTGACGCGCTCATCACCGCCTTCATGGCGGGCGACTTATTTATCGTCCTGCCGATTCTCATCCAGGCTTGCAAGGAGCTGCTCGAGGAGCACCGGCTGGTGGATGAGCAGACGAGATCGCTGCCCGACGTGATCGTGCCCACGTCATTTAATTTTCCCCACACCGGCAAGCTGTTATCGATCAGTTTTATCCTGTTCGCGGGATGGTTCGCTGACGCGGCGGTGCCGGTATCGGAATACCCGCGACTTGCCTTGACGGGTCTGCTGACTTTCTTCGGCAGCCTGACCGCAGCCGTACCATTTTTATTGGATCTGTTCCGCATTCCGGCCGATACTTTCCAGTTGTTCCTCGCAACCGGCGTCATCAACTCGCGCTTCGGCGCTCTCCTGGCGGCGGTTCACACGGTCACGGTGGCGCTGCTCGGCAGCGCCGCCATTGTCGGTTCTCTTCGCTTCAGCCCGGCGCGCATCGCTCGTTACCTCGTGATCACGGTGATTTTGTCCGCGGTAACCATTGGCGGACTCAGAACTCTGTTTGTTACCGTGTTGAAGCCGTCGTTTGCCGGTGAAGAAATAGTTTACAGCATGCGCCCGCTTATGACCGATCGCGATGCGCGCCTCGTCAAACAGGCGGATCTCCGCGACGCTACCGAGAAGCCGGCGGGATCGCTGCTCGACACAATCAAAAAGCGCGGCACGCTGCGCGTGGGCGTTTTCGCTGATCGGCTCCCTTTCGTATTCTTAAACGGGGAGCGCCAGCTTGTCGGCTTCGACGTGGAGATGGCGCAGCTCCTGGCCCGCGATCTCGGTGTCAAGGTCGAATTCATCGAGCTGGAAGATTTGAGCGGATTGCCGGGGTTACTTGAGGCGAGGCGCCTCGATCTTGTAATGACAGGTATGCCTGTAACGCCCGTGCGCGCCGGCCTGATGCTCTTCTCCGAGCCGTATCTTGACGAAACCTTCGCCTTCGTGGTGAAGGACCATCTGCGCGAGGAGTTTTCCGGCTGGGCGAACATTCGAGACCTCGGCAGCTTTCCCGTTGGGGTTCCTAATGTGCCCTACTACATCGACCGTGTAAAAGCGCGCGCGCCGGCGCTGAAGCTCCAGGTGGTGGACTCGATCAAGCAGATCGAGGATGGTTTGAAAGAGGGAACGTTCGATGCCGTAGTCCTTCCCGCCGAGCGTGGATCGGTGCTCACCTTGCTTTACCCGAAATACACGGTCGTCGTGCCTGAACCGGGAGTCATCAAAATTCCGCTGGCCTATCCCGTGGCCGGGCGCGATCAGGACTGGGCATACTTCCTCAACATGTGGATCGAGCTCAAGCGCAGAGAGGGCACCATTGACGCGCTCTATGGCCACTGGATTCTCGGCAAGCAAGCGGGCAAGCGCGAGCCGCGCTGGTCAATTATGCGAAACGTGCTGCATTGGGTGGAGTGATTGCAGTGAATCCTTGTCCGCTCTCGCAGTTCCCGCCCGAGTCACTATTGGACTAAGGTCCAATATACTGGATTGCAGCATTAAGATATCCAAGAGTGATAGCAAGGAGCTCCGATCGCGATCGTGCGAACAGCGTCGGTAAATTTTCGCGGAACTAAAAAAGTTTTTCCCGGCTGCCAAAGATTTTATGGCTCTGCTCGTGGTCTTTCGCTTGCTACTTCAACAGTGCGAGAGCCTCCGCGCGCTAATGAGTGCTTCGACAATATGGGGGATAACGTGAATCTTAGTAATGTCGCCTCGCAGCGAGGCCGATCGATGCGGATATCTGAGATCGTGGTCGCTTGCCTTATCGTAGCGATAGCCGTTGCTTGCTCGGAGAAACCAGCGCCACCACCACCCGCGCCGCCCAAGGTCACGGTCGCGCATCCGGAACAGCGGACCCTGGTCGACGAAGACACTTACAATGGTTGGCTCGAAGCCGCCGAGAATGTCGATGTTCGTTCGCGCGTGCGCGGTCACATCGCAAAGGTGGGATTCACCGACGGCCAAATCGTCAAAAAAGGCGACTTGCTGTTCCAGCTCGATCCGCGCCCATTCGAAGCGGAGGTCGGGCGCGCGCGTGATGAATTAAGGGTCGTCGAGGCGCAGAAGGTCGCCGCGGACCGAGATTACCAGCGCATGAAAGAGCTGGTGACTTCGGGCGCGGTCAGCAAAAGCGAGGCCGACAAGTCCGAGGCGCGCGCGCTATCACTGGCAGCCCAGGTGGAGGCGGCCAAACAAGAGATCACCCGTAAGGCGCTCGACCTGGAATATGCTCGGGTCACGGCGCCCATCGGCGGCAGGATCAGCCGGGCGCAGCTCACCGAGGGTAATTTGGTCAATGCCGGCGGCACTGATCCGGTGTTAACGACGATAGTTTCCATCGACCCTATCTATCTTTATTTCAACATCGATGAGCGCTCACTGCAGCGCTACCAGAAAACTAATCAAGAACGAATGCGGCAAAAGACCAACATCAAACAGGCGCAGTTTCCGTTCACCTTCGGCCTTGACAGCGACGAGGGCTTCCCGAACAAGGGTGTGCTGGATTTCGCAAATAATCGCGTCGACAACACTACCGGAACCATCCAGGTGCGCGGCATCGTGGCTAATCCGCAAGGCCGATTCGTTCCCGGCTCCCGTGTGCGTGTGCGCATCCCCTTCGGCGACCCGTATCAGGCGATGCTCGTTCCCGATACCGCCGTTCTCACCGATCAGGACAAAAAATATCTGTTACTGATCAATGATCAAAATGTAGTTTTCCGGCGCGACATCAAACCTGGACGATTGCTCGAAGACGGCATGCGGGTCGTAAGCGCGGATGATAAAGGCCAGCAAATCAAGCCGAACGACTGGGTAATCGTCAACGGTCTGCAACGCGCGCGCATCAACAACCCGGTCGAACCCATGGATAATTCAGGCAAGCCGATCGCACAGGCCAAAACCTCTGAGCCTCAACCGGCCGCGGCGGCCAAATCGCACTAACAAAAACTGGAAGAATAAAAAGATTGGAATGATGGAAGAATGGAATGCTGGAATAAGGGAACGGTGCGTTTACGAGTGGCTACCCCAATATTCACCATTCCAGTATTCCACTATTCCATTCCGGAATTAGGAAGAGAGTCCAGGCATGGCGGAATTTTTTGTTGACCGTCCGATCTTCTCGACGGTTTTATCTCTGGTTATCGTCCTCGTCGGCCTCGTGGCGCTGACGCAGCTACCGATTTCGCAGTATCCCGAAGTCGTGCCGCCGACGATTCAGGTGACAGCGACGTACCCGGGTGCCAGCGCGGTCACCGTCGCCGAAACCGTCGCCCAGCCGATCGAGCAAGAGGTAAACGGCGTCGAGCGTATGCTTTACATGTTTTCGCGCAGCACCAACGACGGCCAGTTGACTATCGATGTGACCTTCGAACTGGGTACCGATCTCGACGCGGCCCAAGTGCTGGTGCAAAACCGCGTCGCGATCGCCGAAGCGAAGCTGCCCGAAGAGGTCAAACGGCTCGGCATCTCGACCAAGAAGAAATCGCCAAGCATCCTGCTTGTCGTCAATCTGGTCTCTCCCGACGGGCGTTACGATCAACTCTATCTGAGCAACTTCGCCACGCTCAACATTAAAGACGACCTGGCGCGCGTCAAGGGCGTCGGCGATGTGACTTTTTTGGGCGCGCGCGACTACAGCATGCGAGTCTGGCTCGACCCGACCAAACTCGCTTCCCGTCAAATGACTGCGAGCGACGTCATCCGAGCGATCCAGGAGCAAAACGTGCAAGTCGCTGCCGGTCGCATTGGGCAGCCGCCGGTTCCTCAAGGGGCTGTAGTGCCGTTTCAGCTGCCGATCAATACCCAAGGGCGTTTTACCGCCGAAGAGCAGTTCGACAACATCATCGTTAAAACCGGAAAGCAGGGCCAAGTCGTCCACCTTAGCGATATCGTCAGCGACCCCAAATACGACAAAGACGGCAAGATGATTCTGCGCGGCATCGAGCTCGGCGCGAAAAACTATGACGTCAATAGCTATCTCGGCTCCAAAGAGAACAGGCTGCCGGCGGCGACCATGGCGGTTTTTCAGTTGCCCGGGGCCAACGCGCTCGACACCGCCGAACAGATAAAAGCCAAGATGGCGGAACTGAAGAGCCGGTTCCCTGAAGGGGTGGAGTACCGGATCGTCTACGACACGACGGTGTTTGTCAACGAATCGGTGCACGAGGTTTACAAGACGTTGTTCGAAGCATTTGTGCTGGTGTTTATCGTCGTGCTTATTTTCCTCGGCGATTGGCGCGCGACGCTGATGCCGATGATCGATGTGCCGGTGTCGCTGATCGGCACCCTTGCGATTATGGCGGTCATGGGATTTTCGCTCAACAACCTGACCCTTTTCGGTTTGGTCCTGGCGATCGGCATTGTCGTTGACGATGCCATCGTCGTCGTTGAGAACATCGAACGTTGGATGTCCACGGGGATGCCGCCGCGTGAAGCGACCGTCAAGGCGATGAACGAAATCACCGGGCCCGTCATCGCGATCACTCTGGTGTTGAGCTCGGTTTTTGTACCGACCGCGTTTTTGGCCGGAATATCAGGACAGTTCTACCGTCAATTTGCGTTGACCATAGCGGTTTCAGTCATTATCTCGGCGATGAACGCGATGACCATGGCACCGGCGCGCGCCGTTACGCTGATCAAGCCGCACACCCCGGGACAGCACCGCGATGCGCTGCCGCCGCAGGGGATTGCCGTCCTCGTCGGTTTTATCGTTTATCACTTTGTCACGCCGCATGTGTTGGCGCTGTTCGGCTTAGCCACGCCGGCCCACGGAGAAACAGTGGAGGCGGGGCACCAGGTATCTCAATGGGGAGTTTGGGCGGTCCGGCTTGGAGTCTTTGCCGCAGGCACCCTTTTGGGTTGGATGTTCAGAGGCCCAATCAACCATGGCATCGGTCTGTTTCTCGGCGTTTTCAACCGGTTTTTCGATCGTCTCGCGAACGGCTACGGCAAGATCGTGCGCAGCCTGGTGCGGGTTGGTTTCATCGTGTTGATTATTTACGGCGGCATGCTGGCGCTCACGGTCTGGGGATTCAACGTAACGCCCAAGGGCTTTATCCCGGAACAAGACAAGGGCTATTTGGTCCTTAACGCGCAGTTGCCCGAAGGCGCCAGCCTGGAGCGCACCGACAAGATGATCGCACAGATCAGCGAAGTGGCGCGGAAGACCAAGGGCGTCGCATACTCGATCGACGTGCCGGGTTATTCGATCTTGCTGAGCACTAATATCAGCAACATCGGCGGCATGTTCGTGATCCTCGATCCCTTCGAGGAGCGCGCCGGCATCCCGGGACTGAGTGCCAACGAGATTGCCGCGGAGCTGCGCCGGGAACTTGCCGTCTTCCAGGAAGCTCGCATCGGCATCTTCAACGCCCCGCCCATCGATGGGCTAGGCTCCACCGGCGGATCGAAACTCCACGTTCAAGACCGGCGCGCCGCCGGACTGAGAACCCTCGAAGGTGGTGTTCAATCGATCGTCGAAGCGGGCCAGCGCGACCCCACCTACGCCGGTATGTTCAGTTCCTTCGGGGTTACCCAGCCGCAATTGTTTGTCGACATCGATCGCGAAAAAGCCAAGGCGCAAAACGTCTCTCTCGATGAGATCAATACGACATTACAGGCTTATCTCGGCTCGGTTTACGTCAACGATTTTTCGTTCCAAGGGCGCAACTGGCAGGTGAACGTCCAGGCCGATCCCAGCTTCCGGGATACGACGCCGGACATAGGCCGGTTGGAAGTGCGCAATGGCGCCGGCGACCGCGTTCCTTTGGACACGTTTATCAAAGTAAAAACCACCAGCGGCCCGGCGATCGTCAACCATTACAACATTTACCCGTCCGCTGAGGTGAATATCATTCCCGCGCCGGGAGTGAGTTCCGGCCAAGTGATCACTCGCACCGAGCAGCTCGTGAACGAACAGCTCTCGTCCGGTTTGGGGTTCGAATGGACCGAACTAACCCTGCAGCAGATTCTCGCCGAGAAGGATTTTCTGACCAAGATCATATTCCCGTTATCCGTGTTGTTCGTCTTTATGGTTCTGGCGGGGCAATACGAAAGCTGGTCGCTGCCCTTTGCGATTCTACTGATCGTGCCCATGTGTCTGTTGGCGGCATTGATCGGCGTCAACCTGGTGAAACTCGATAACAGCATCTTCACGCAGATCGGTCTGATCACACTAATTGGTCTGGCCGCTAAAAACGCCATTCTCGTCGTTGAGTTTTCCAAGCAGCTCGAAGACGAGGGCAAGAGTCGCGTCGACGCCGTCGTCGAAGCATCGCGCGTGCGGCTGCGGCCGATTCTCATGACTGCGTTCGCTTTCATCCTCGGCGTAGTTCCCCTGGTCGTCGCCAAAGGAGCCGGCGCCGAGATGCGTTTTGCCCTGGGTGTGGCGGTCTTCAGCGGCATGCTCGGCGTCACGTTTTTTGGCCTGGTCTTCACCCCGGTGTTCTACGATGTCATTCGCCGATTCGCGAAAAAGAAAGCCGTCGCGCCCATCGGCGTGCCGCAGGCCCACGGCGCGGATCCTAGCCTTGAAGTTCCCCCGGGAGGCGCTCACTAGCATGAGATCCTGGTTAATGCTCGCCGTGGTGCTGCCGATGTTTGTCGGTGCTTGCACCCTGGGGCCGGACTACCGCCGGCCGGCGCTCTTAATCCCAGATAACCACCGTGGGGTCGTTGGAGCGCCTGTTACGGAGTCGCTGGCGGATCTTCCGTGGTGGGAAGTGTTCAAAGATCCGGTTCTGCAGGAGTTGATCCGAGACGCCCTGCTCTACAACTATGATCTCCGTACGGCCGCCGCGCGCGTGGAGGACGCGCGCGCCCAGATCGGTGTCGCGCGATCCTTTTTCTATCCTCAAGTCAACTTTAACGCCGGCGGCAGCGCGCAACAGGTTTCGCGGGCCAGCGACCCGCCGGAATCATTCGGAGCCAACCGATCTTTCCAAAATTGGGTGACGGGTTTCGGCATGGTTTGGGAGATCGACGTGTTCGGCAGGATCCGGCGTGAGGCCGAATCGGCTAGCGCCGCGTACTTCGCCAGCGAAATGGACAGGCGCGGTGTCTATATCACGCTGGTCGCCGATGTCGCCCAATTCTATTTTAATTTGAGAGAGCTGGACCTCGAGCTCGAGATCGCCCGGCGGACGCTCAAACTCAACGATGAGACGATAAGATTTTACAGCAGCCGATTTGAAACGGGAGTCTCGAACAGGCTGGAAGTGGAACAGGCGGTCGCTAACCGTGGGCGCACGGCCGCGGTTATTCCGGATCTAGAACGCCGGATCGCCATTCAAGAAAATCTCATCAATTTTCTCCGCGGGCGCAATCCCGGAACGATTCCACGCGGCGCGGTTCTGACCGACCAGTATTATCCGCCAATGATTCCGGCCGGATTACCGTCGGCGTTGCTCGAACGGCGGCCCGACGTGCAGAGCGCTGAGCAGTTGCTGGTGGCCACCAACGCCAATATCGGTGCGGCGAAAGCTCTCTTCTTTCCTAACTTCTCACTGAGCACCACGCTTGGCAGCATCAGTCACGAATTTTCCAACATCGCCGACAAGCGTGCGGCGATCTGGTCGGTTTCCGGCGGTTTCTTGCAGCCGATCTTTCAGGGCTGGCGGCTGTTCTGGAACTATGAAGGGACCATCGCTCGTTATGATCAAGCGCTTGCACAATACGAGAAGGCTGCGCAAAACGGCTTCCGGGAAGTGGCGGATGCGCTCGTTACTATTGACAAGCTCAAAGACGCGCGTGTCGAGCTCGAAGCACAAGTTGCCGCGCTGCAAAATTCCGGCCGACTTTCACGCCTGCGTTACGACAACGGCTTATCGAACTATCTGGAGGTTTTGATTGCTGATCAAGATCTCTTTGACGCCGAGATCGAACTCGCCCGTACGCGCGGCGCGCAACTAAACGGCGTGGTCCAACTTTACCGCGCCCTTGGTGGCGGCTGGCAGCCATAAAAGTTCAAAATGTTCAAGTTGTTCAAAAGGTTCAAACCGTTTAAGAATACGAGCCTGGCTCGCTTTTCTCCGTTGAGAGCGTGTGTCGCAATCCCGTTCATGGTTCGAGAGCCTCACCATGAACGGGATTCCCCGATCGGGAATTCAAGCACTGATCCGTTCGTCCTGGTCGAAGGGGGAACAATCCATTGCGACGCAGTCTCTGAGCCAAAAAGCGCGGCGCGATGATCGAAGTGATTGGCGCGGTAAGAGCGGAGGAGTAATCTCAAGGTGAGATTCCGAGTTCGTACCTCGGCGCTGCTGGCTCCGATTGCCGCGATGATGCTTGCGTCGTGTGCTTCGACCGAACTGATCAATCAGTGGAGCAACCCTGATTACACATCGCCTTCCTTCAAGAGGGTCATGATCATCGGCGTGTCCAGGCAAGTGGGCATCCGGCGAACCTTCGAAGACGAGTTTGCGGCTCAGCTAAAGGCAGCCGGGGTCGATGCGCTGCCCAGCTACCAGTACATCCAGGAAGAAGGGCAAGTCGAGGAAACGCGTCTGAAGCAAGCGGTGGCCCAGGCCGGGGCCGACGCCGCAATCATCACGCGGCTCGTAAGAAGAGAGCAGAGGACCGAGGTCACGCCCGGATTCTACCAGCCCGCTCCGGCTTACGGTTTTTATGGCTGGTATTCTTCGGGTTGGATGGGTTACTACGAGCCCCCACGTGTGTACCAGTATGAAGTCTACACCTCCGAGACCAGCCTCTACGATATGATTAAGAACCAGGTCGTATGGAGCGGCACCGCGCAGACTACCGCACCGGGAGACATCAACAAGGAGATCAAGAGCTACGCCGAAATCATGATCCGAGCGCTTAAGGAAAAACGGCTAATTTAACCTTCCGAAAAGTGCGGACATTCAGCACCGTGTAGGTAGTCATGGCATTCTTATTCTGCATGCCGAAGGCAGCGTCCCAATGAGCAAAGTCATTGCGGATCGAGCCGGCGGCCTGTGTGCTCTCGGGGTCGTGTATTTCCGCCGACGCTACGCAACCCTGTTCTATGCGCTGCTTCTTACCATGGTCGCCGCTCCGCTGTTCGCCGCCTTGGAGTTGAGGGGTGCTCTGATTGAGTTCTTTCTGGCCGCCAACCTGCTGGCCGCGGTGATGCCTGTGAGCAGCGCGAGAAGTCGCCGTGCTCTGCTTGCCGTGGCAGCGCTGGTCTGGTTGGCGCGTCCACTAACGGCCTGGTTCGCGCACCCGGTACTCTCGGCGGTGAGTCTCGGCCTGTGGACCCTGATCGGGTTGATGGCGGCGGTGTATGCTTTGCGTTTTGCCATGCAGGCAACCCAAGTGGACACGGAGCATCTCTATGCGGCGCTCAGCGCCTATCTGCTCGCGGGAATTTTTTTCGGCGTGTTCTACTGGGTACTCGAACAAATCGGCCCGGGCACCTTCAATACCGCCGGTGAGTTCACGCGCATGAGCGCGCTCTATTTTAGTTTCGTGACCCTGGCGACCCTCGGCTACGGCGATATCGTGCCGCGCACGGATTTGGCGCGCGGACTGGCCATTGTCGAAGGGGTTGGAGGGCAGCTTTTCCTGGCGGTGATGGTTGCCCGTCTCGTGAGCTTATATACGCGTGGTGGGGAAACGAGCACAAGATCGTAGGCACAGAGAATGGAAATGTACGGCAAGCATAGCGTACCCGGCCGGCTCTTCGTCGTCGAAGGCATCGATGGCTCAGGTAAGAGCACACAACTCGCGCTGCTGCATCGTTGGCTTGAGTCTGAAGGCTATGCGGCGGTGTTCAGCGAATGGAACTCGTCGCCCCTGGTCAAGAAGGTGACGCGGCGCGGCAAGAAAAAAAAGCTGTTGACGCCGATGACCTTTAGTCTGATTCATGCCACCGATTTCGCCGATCGCACGGAGCACCAGATCATCCCGCCGCTCAAGGCCGGTTCCATGGTACTCGCGGACCGCTATTATGCTAATGAGTTCGTTATTTAGAGACTATGTCGCTAGTGTGCGACCGAGAGGCGAGCCCTTCCGATCGCGGTCAATGGTTCTCTGCCTTGCCGGCCACCACCCCGTCCTCTCCATAGGTGGAAATGCCCGCCGGCAGGGCCTGGAAACAACCTTTGCGCTCCTGTGCCCGCGCTCTCCAGGTCTCACCCCTCGGTCGCTGTTTGGTTACTGAATTGTGGACTCCTTAATATGTGCTCGAAGTATAGACGTTGTGGTTCTGGGCCGGGCAGCGCGAGATTATGTCCACAACGTCATATATAACGAACTGTGCCTGGGAAGCTGAATCCCGAATCTAAAGACATCACACCCATAATTCTTGACCTCCAAAGAGGAGGAGTAGAAGGAGTGGTTCTCGCTTGCACGGAGCTTCCGCTACTCATCCACGTTGAAGATACTCCGGTGAAGTTGTTCGACACGATGGCACTTCATGTAAACAAAGCGGTTACGTTGGCGACGGAAATCGTATAACCTGATGTCTCCTAGACAACGGCGCTGTGGAATCGAGAGTTTCCATATTGTTTGATCTCGACGGTACCTTGTGCGACCCACGTGAGGGAATCATTGGTTGTCTCCGCTATTCCTTGGACCAGTTAGGTTATTCTAGCCCGCCGGATGACCAGCTGGAGCGCTATATTGGCCCCCCACTCTACGACAGTTTCGCCACGCTGCTCGGCTCTAATGACTCCCAACTAATCGAAAAAGCCGTCGGGTTGTATCGCCAGCGTTTTACTTCGAATGGGATGTACGAGAACAAGGTCTATGCCGGCATTCCAGATACCCTAGCGACGTTGCAGAGCAGAAACTATCGGCTCCATGTTGTAACTTCGAAACCCACCGTATTTGCTGCAAGGGTTGTCGTTCATTTTGGGTTACAAAGGCTTTTCCGTAATATATACGGCAGCGAGTTGGACGGCAGCCGTTCGGATAAAGGGGAGCTAATCGCGCACGTGCTTTCAGAGGAGAAAATTCTGGCTAGCGACGCGATAATGGTCGGCGACCGTGAGCACGACATCAAAGGCGCGCTTGCGAATGGTGTCTTCCCAATCGGCGTGCTCTGGGGCTACGGAACCCGTGAAGAGTTGACAGGCGCGGATGCGGCATTACTATGTGAAAGTCCGGAAGCGCTGGTATACTCGCTGTGTTCTCGTTCGTTGTTGAAGCCCGTGGCTCCGAGAATATCTGATCGAAAAGAAGGGCAGCCATGAAGGATATT
>DATBLC010000045.1:0-31938 GCA_036555515.1 Binatia bacterium | reverse complement strand
TAGATACCTGATCCTCCATGTCCTTTATCTTTTCTTCCTGCTCCCGGAGCGCGAACGAATCTCTGTCATTCGGTGTCCAGAAGGCCCATGCCAGGAAGACAACCAGAACAAGAGCAATTACGCCAACGAAAATCGAGCTTTTTTTTCCCATAGGCACCTCTCTGTAGCCGGTTGATCTATCAATTTTGAACGAGATACAGGCTGAAGGTAGCAACCAAAATGCCAAGTTGCCACCAAGTGATAACTTAGCGATTTTGAAGAGCAGACAGGATTTATCACGTGAGGGGTACTGTCAAATTGGGACGGCTTCGTCCAAAATTTGACTCGTCCAAGCATGCCGCTGCTGAACCCGGGTTCCGCAGTTGGTTCTCATAGAGAAGGGCAATGTGGAACCCTTTCGTAGCGCAGTCGATAGGTTATTGCTTCTAAGCAGGCAGGCGGCGTTGGTGAAAATCAAGACCGGAGTCAAAAAGGCGGCACGATGCCCTCAGGGCCTTCGGCGCCATTCCTCATCCGGCAATGCCGGGTTTGGATGGACCTGCACTTTGCTGCCGGTCGGAAAAGAGGCGGGGCGGTTGTTCCTTTCCGTCCGCAAGGACCGTGTTGGGAAACTCCAAGGGCTCCTCCCTCCTCAACAATTCCGTGGGACGCTGGGCTGCCGGGCCGCCGGCCGTGATCGGCATGGATATCAGTTTTCCAAGGGTTAGCTCGTTTTCGCCACGAAGGACGGGAATCCCTATTACGAGCTTTTCCTGCGGCACGTTGAGCCGGATTGTTCGGTGTAAGAAGTCCGGGAAAGAGAAGATGGTCGACCAATTTGCGTCCGTCTCCTCCATGATGATCGAATGATGGATCCCGTGCATCCTTGGCGTAACGACCAGCCGACTTAGCCATCGCTCAATTCCATAGGGCAGCCGCGAATTTGAATGGTGGAAGAGAATCGCCATCGTAGTGAGGGTCTGCCATAGTGACAGAGACAGGGGAGCAGCGCCGATCGCCAGAATTTGAGCCGCGCGCCAGGGGACTGAAAGGATCATCTCGCCAAAATGAAAGCGAAACGCCGTCGACGCATCCATGTCCAGGTCCGCATGGTGGACACGATGAAAGCGGGCGAGAAAAGGCGCTTTGTGGGTGAGCACATGCCAAATGTAGAGCGTATAATCGAGAAATACGACGGCCAAGCCGGTCTCCGCCCAGACGGGAAACCCAAAGAGCTTGACAATCCCCCAGCCTCTCTGATGCACCGTTTGACTGAGACGGCGCACTATCGGCTTTTCAAATACGCTGATAGCCGTGGCGCTCATTGCAGCCATCGCGAGATTTCTCGTGTCCCGTTTCAGCTTACTTTGAGTCTGCTGCCGAAGCGGACGTTTAATTTCAAAGCACAGCAACGCTGCGAAGGTTCCAAGCACCAGCGCGCCAGCAAGCCAGCCCGGAAGCTCTCGTCCCAGCCTCTCGCCTTGCTCTGTCATGGGGCTGTACTTCATGACTGCCTTCTTTTCATGCCGCGACCCCAGTCTTACGCGGGCTGCTGCAAGTGGTCAGCCGCGCGATGCGTCAGCTCGGCGGCCTGCCATTTCCCTGCGTCTTTGTTTCTCCGAAATGAACCGAGAAAGAAGAGAATTGACCGGACCAACGACGAGACTACCCAAGAGTCCCTGCTCCCATTCCAATCAGAATGTCACGTCCTATTAAAGACTCTCGAATTGCCATAGCCATAACTCCTACACGATCCAGGATTATTCCATGCCTAATCTCCTATTATCCGAATGAAAGCGCAATTCTTATGCCATAAAGGCCAATGACTACAAGGCGACTAAATTAATTGATTTTACCAAGCATCAGGAAAGATCGGAGATGGCGGTTGTCTCAGTTCTAGGAAGAAACCCACTCAGAACCTGTGAAAAAATTCGTACATGGTTCGACACGCTCACCACGAACCGGTGATGACACACCAAAATTCGGAAACTTAGCCGTTCGTCCTGAGCTCGTCAAAGGGCGGACGGCAATTTATTCACAGCTTCTCAGAATAGGATTGACCTGAAGCAAACTTAGGCTACGTCATGCGTACCCTGCCGTCATCATCTCGGTCGCGGCACGGAAAAGCAGTAAATTGCCGGGAGCACGGGAGGGGTCGCAGCAAGCGCCTGCACCAATCGGTCCTTGATTCAAGCCGCAGATTCCGATAGACGGAAATTAGAAACTTCTATTTTTTTCCCACGTCACCCGGAACGGTCCAAAAGCTCTTGGTGCTGCGGATCGCAACGAACAGAGGCTGTCGTCAATCTCATGATATTTTGAAATATTTCTCGATCGAAAGGAGGCTTAGACTCATGCAGATGAGAATCTCGCGGCAATTGTTGACAGCAGCCATCGCTGTTTGCCTGGCTGCGCTGTGGGGAGGCTGTAAAAGAGGCCCGGACGACGCGACGTTGACGGCCAGCGTGAAATCACAATTGGCGGCTCAAAGTCCCGCCCTCGCCTCGATGGTCAACGTCGAGACGAAAGACGGAGTGGTCACTCTGAACGGCACCGTGGATAACGACTCCGCGAAGAGCCAGGCGGAGCAAGCCGCGAAGGGCGTTGCAAACGTCAAATCGGTTGTAAATAACTTGAACGTCAAGCCGCCGATCGTCGTTTCCGAAGATCCGAAAATAAAGAGCGCGGTTGACGCGAACTTGGTCAAATATAAAGTGAAGGGCGTCACCGCCAACGTAGCCGATGGGCAGGTGACACTGACCGGTGAGATTCCCCGGGCGAAACTGCAGGATGCAATGAAGGCAGCCAACGAGGCCAAGCCGAAGAAGGTCGTTAACCAGTTGACGATCAAGTAAGGGGGTATCCCATGTTGAGAGACAAGTACCAATCGTTAATCGCCATGGCTGAAGGCAGTGGAGTTACCAACCTGAATATCCAGGAACAGGACAATGTGCTGCATATAGACGGAACCGCGCCCGATGAGACGGTCAAGCAACAATTGTGGGATGAATATAACCGTCTCGATCCGGACATGCGGTCCGGTGACGTTGTCTTGAACCTGGACGTTGCCGCCGGAAGCGAAGTGTTCTACACCGTCGCGCCCGGTGATTCGCTGAGCAAGATCGCCGGCAAATACCAAGGTGTGACCTGGCAGAAAATCTTTGAAGCGAATCGCGATCAGATTAAAAATCCGGATCTGATCCATCCGGGACAGAAACTCCGCATCCCGACGGCGTAAAAAACGGCTGACCGTTAATTGCGGCCGGAGAATGTCGGCGCAAGCGTGCCTCTCTTGGCTGACGGTGCGACTCGGTCCGCGGGCGGCCAAACAAAGTTTACCGTCGGCGGGCCAGGTTTATGGCCCGGGCATTTTCCCGTGCAAGAATTTGCAGCAGCCTGCGAAACTGCCCGCTTCCCATGCCTTGTTCGGCGCTTGACGCCAGCCGCATTTTTCAGATATTAGCACAGGAGAGTTCAGCGTTCATGGAGGCGCTATGTTTGGCCTTTTAATGACCATTGTCATCGGATTTATCGTCGGCGTGATCGCGAAGTTTATCATGCCCGGCAAGGAGAACATGGGGCTGATCGTGACGACCTTGCTCGGTATTGCCGGTTCGCTGGTCGCCACTTATGCCGGCCAGGCCGTCGGCTGGTATGAAGCCGGCCAGGGCGCTGGTTGGATCGGCTCGATCGTCGGCGCGTTCGTGTTGTTGTGGATTTACCAGAAGTTCAAGTCGCGCAGCGCCGCGGCGTGACTGTCGCCCCTCTCTAACTTACGATACGGGGCCTCTGGAGAATGTGTCGCATTGCTTGAGGTCGCCGCTTTCGATGCCGCGGCGGAACCACTGGACCCGCTGCTCGGCGCTGCCATGGGTAAAGCCCTCCGGCACGACGTAGCCCTGGGCGCGCTTTTGCATCCGATCGTCGCCAATCTGCGCTGCCGCGTTCAATCCCTCTTCCACGTCACCCTGCTCCAGTATGTTGCGCTCGCGGTGCGCATAGTTCGCCCAGATGCCCGCTAGGCAATCCGCTTGCAGTTCGAGCCGGACGGACAATGCATTGGCCTGCTGCTGACTGGTTGCGCGGCTCTGTGACGCCTGGACCTTTTTCATGATGCCGAGAAGATTTTGCACATGATGACCGACTTCATGGGCGATCACGTAAGCCTGGGCAAAGTCGCCGGGCGCCTGAAAGCGCTGGCGCAGATCGCGGTAAAAAGAGAGATCGATATACACTTTGTGATCCGGGCCGCAGTAGAAAGGGCCTGACGCCGCCTGGGCAAAGCCGCACGCTGACTGCACGGCATCCGAGAAAAGCACCAGAGTTGGTTTATCATACGCGCGGCCCCCTGACTCGAAGATCTTGGTCCACGTCCGCTCGGTGCTGCCGAGCACCCGCGCGACAAACTGCCGCATCTCGTCCTCTGCGCCGGGTCGTTGAGACTGAGGCAATGAAGTCTGGGGGACATTTGTTTCTTCCACACCCTGAAGCAGGATGCTGGGATCGACACCAAAAAAGAGCGCGATCAAAACGATGGCGATAGTGCCGATACCGCCACCCACGACCCCGCCGCGTGAGACGCGAAACCCGCGGCGATCTTCGATGTTCTGGCTTTCTTGTTCCTCGTCGAGACGCATAGCAGCCTCCTTTCGCCGCAGGCCATCGAGTGTGCGGCTAGCTGTAGCTGAGCTTATGCCGAACATCGGAGCGACGCAACTTAAAAGGTTGTCGTAAAGAAGCGTTGTGATAGAGTCCCGGTAACGTTCTCCAAAGGAGGGAAATCGCGATGGGACTTTTGGATGGCCTGATTGGTAATGTGATCGGTTCTATGTTGGGCGGCAACCAAGGGCAAGATCCACTCGGCTCTGTCTTGAGTCGTCTTGGCGGCGGTAACCAGCCACAGAGCGGGAATCTGCTCCTTCAACTGGCGTTGTCGATGCTACAGCAAAATGGCGGGTTGGAGGGAATCCTTGGCAAGTTTCGTGAGGGCGGCCTCTCGCAACAAGCGGACTCCTGGGTTGGCACCGGTCAAAACATGAACATCTCCGCCGACCAGCTCCAACAGGTGTTTGGCTCGTCCGGGATCAGCGATCTGGCGTCCCGTCTGGGTATGTCGGAGCAACAAGCGAGTTCGGGATTGGCTCAATTGCTGCCAGAGGTTATCAATCAGCTTACACCGGAAGGGCAAGTGCCGGAAAATAGCAACGACGAAATTTCGCAGGGGTTGTCGATGCTGGCTAACAGCCCAGGGCTAAAATAACTCGCGTAAGCTCCGGGTTAGGTGTAAAGGCCAAAAAACGTCGCAGTCGCCGCGCAGTGTCAGTGCGGCGTCGGTTAAATCTTTGGATATTCGGAACGTCGGCGCGCGGCGATTCCGTCAGAGCGAATCAGCCGGAACTTGAAGCTCTAGCGCGCGCCATCAAAACAGAATCGAGAAGATTTCGGGTCGCAGCAACAGCAATTTCTGCTTCATAGTGGCTGGCGTGCGTCGAATACGTTAACCAATTTACCATTTGCCACACTGCACGGGTATTAGTTTTGAGATAGGCGCTCAACTCCTTTGTTAGATCCCGGTGCCCATTGCTTTGGGGTTTGCATGAGCTGATTTTCTCAATTGCATTCGCGGTCAACGTGGCAATTCATTCACCGGGTATGCTCGTAGTCGATCAATTCGCTCTACCGCCAGTCACTTCTCTACCAGGCTATGACGATTTCCAACTCAGACGTCCGGTAATTGCGGGCGAAACGAAATAATGTCGCGCTCCAGACCTTCGAACGTCTCGATCGGAAATCTTAGATTCACCGCAACGTGGTTGCGGATGTGTAAACAAAAAGATACGCGCAGTATCCAACTGTATACACGTGTTGTGATCCGCGCTCATGAAGTGATTGCTACTGCCATTTCTTCGCGCTTGAATTTCAAAGCGTTTTACTCCGATTAAACATCATGGCCATTTTGCAGTGATGGCATGCGGGTTGCTGAAAACCACAAAGAAAACCATTTGAACAAGCGCAGTGCGTCTGGCCAATTGGCGAAGAATACATTCCCCGCACTTGGGCTGATTCGAGATCTTCGCACGGCCCCGTGTACCAAACGCGCGGAATCGATTTGAGAATTAGTGTGTGCCGAAAAAGGGCGCATACCGGGGAGTGTGTCGATGAATCGGCGAGGCGATTCAGGAAGAAGGATGATTGCAGGAAAGAGCCTCGGAATCTGGAGACGTAAAACATACCTGCGGAAAGTGGTGGCGCTTACGGAAGCGTTCTTGAACGAATCGCGTACCCGCGGCTTCGGCAGCGGGAGCGAGTTGCTCGCACGTTCTCGTGTTCTCGCCCCTCCTCGCGGCGTCCAAATAAAGTTTTCGATTCCGGCTTCTGCACCAGCGACCGCAGGGCCTTCCGTGGGGTTGCGGCCTTGCTCATCCGTTATAAAGGTTTCTCTCTGACTGAGCTTCTGCGAGAAACCGATGCGGGGGTTATCCAGCAAAGGGCCGAGCGCAATCGACGTTCCAGAAGCTTATACGGAAGAAATTTTGATCGATCAAGACTGGACAAATAAAGTTTTGGAGGAACTTCGATATGGAACCAGCTTACATAATGGAAAATCGTTATTCGTATCACGTTTACAAGTGGCGTCCCAGCCGGAATGTAGATTACGAAGCGGAGACCCCTGAGACCTCATTTGAGTGGCACGCGCACAGCCTCTTTGTTGAGGGGCAGACTTACCTGCACCGCGAGGAATACCTGCTCGCTTACAACAAGTTCAGGGACCTGCAAGCCCTGATCTTGAAGACCGTGCATCCAAAGATGCCCGTCGACCCGAATCAATTCCCTGGCTTCGCGTTCCCAAAAGATTTGACTATTGTCGATGCGCTGACCGTGAAGGCCGCAGACATCCTAAGGCAGACGAAAACCCCTGACTACAAGTTTCCGCCGGGCTTGATCGATGACGATTCGACGCTCTCCGCAGACGTGCAGAAGAAGCTCGCTCCCGTCGCAGAGGCCGGGCTGCAAGTCACCTCTCATCACTCGCTTGTCGGCGACCAGGTAAGGGCTGCCTTAGATTTGGCACGCGACGGCGACTGGGCGGGTGCCATCAAGCGATATACGACGGCGCTTGAGAAGGTGCCGGCGGCTGATTCCGTTCTGCGCGCCTCGCTCATGCACGATCTCGCAGTCTTAAATGAACAGGTAGGGAATCGAAACGGCGCGATTGAATTGAGCCAGAATAGCGCAAAGCTCTTTGGCGACGCCAAGCAGACCGACGCGCAAGTGCACGCGCTGACTACTACAGTGGGCCTGTTGACACGGGCGGGCAAGCCGGATCAGGCCGCACAGGTGTCCAAGCAATTAGATACTGTTCGAAGCTCCATTGTCTCGGTCAATCTGCCGGAGCGCGCCACCCTGTCGTCAAGGAATATTTCGACCTCCGCCAGTCTTATACGGTTAGAGAGCATTCAGCCGGTCGGCAGAGTAGGGGCAGAGCCGCGCGCGGGCGCTAGTGCCGCGGTCCGTGTTATCTCAACTCGCGAGACTCCTGCGCTGATGACCTTGCAGTACGTTAAAGAGAGCGCGCCGCAGAAAGCAATGAAGATTCGAGGGACTGCCGCCGAGGCCGCTATCCAGTTGAACAACAACGCAGCCGCGAATACAAAGACATTCTTGCAGACAGTCGCTGATACAGTCGATTTAGGTCTGGTCACGGCGTTCTTCGTTACGCCGCTTCAAATGGTCGCCTATCTGCCGCACATGTATTTCTATGTCATCCCCATGTCGATTGCCGATTGCCTCAAGGGGATGGGCAACCTACAGGAGGCCGAGAAGGAATACCTGAGCGTGCTCCCATACCCGTTCATCAACAAGGCAATGGAGATTCCAAAACTCTGGACGCGGCTGGCGCAGCTTTATCTGGAGATGGGTGACGACCCTTATCGCAAGGCCAAAGACAACGTGGCGGCGTTCGGAGAGGCCAAGACCGCCTATGAAAAGATAGTGAAGACCAACAAGACGCTGGACGCTAACTCGCCGTTATACAAAGATGCCAAGTTTGCGGCGATGAAGACGCGCGTGACGAATTTTCTTGCGGCGGCTAATGCCGTGGCCTTCAATGAAAACCCGGCCATCACCACGACGGTGCTTGAGGCTTTGAGCAAGCTTGGTCAGATACAAGCCGGGCTGAACTTCTTCGGCTTTGCGCCGAGCTATGCTCCTCCCTTCAGCTTCGAGTACCTGCAAAACACTGCGCGATATTTCGCCCAGCAGGCGTCGCAGATCGAGCAGCGCTATATCCAGTATAAGAGCACGGCTGAAAACGAGGAGTTGCGCCGCGAGCAGCTAGACCAGCAGGCCGAGGTGGCCCGCCAATCGGTCATCCTAGAACAGCGCGGCCTAGCCGAAGCACAGGCGGGAATAGCCGTCGCTCAGGCCAGCCTCAATTACGCAGAGGTGCAGCGCGTGAATGCCGTTGCATCAAAGACGGACTTCGACAACGCGCGCTGGGAGCTGTTGGAATACGCCGAGCTTGAAGCCTGGGCCAACGCGTCGAGCGTCGACAGGGACGATCAGGTGAAGCTGACCATCTCCGGGTACGAGTATTACGGCGCAGAATCGAAGCGTCGCAACGTCGTGCTGAAAGAGCTTGCCTACCAGCGCACTCTGCTCTCGCACGATCTGGAGGCCGCCAAGCTCCAACGCGCTATTGCCGCCGCTAACGCTTACAAAGGCATCGCGCAGGCGCAGGTGGCTCAGGCCCAGGCCCGCGCGGCAGTCGCGCAGCAGCGCATCCAGATTGCCCAGCTGCAACAAAAGCAGGCCGAAGAGAATCGCGACTTCCTCGACATGAAAGAGTTCAGCGCGCGGCTCTGGTATGAGCTGGCTTTGCAGGCGCGGCGCTTGAAGGATCGCTACCTGGACATGGCGACCGAAGTCGCCTTCCTTATGGAGCGTGCATACAACGCAGAGACGGAGCGCAACCTGCGCGTCGTCCGTTACGACTACAGCCGCACCGCCGCGAGCAACCTCATGGGCGCGGACCTCCTGCTGGCCGATATTGACTACTTCACGTTTGACCACGTGACGACGACCAAGACGAAGAAAGCTCCCGTGAAAAAGATCATCAGCCTGGCGGATTCATTCGTCATGGCCTTTCACGCGCTCAAGTCAAATGGGCGGTGCTTCTTCCAAACGGAGTTTGCCGACTTCGACCGCAACCACCCGGGCCTGTATCTGTGCAAGTTGCGAAACGTAGAGCTTGTCTTTGTCGGCATCACTCGCGCCACCGCCATCGCAGGCTCGTTGCGCAATATCGGCGTGTCGAAGTTTCGGCGCGAGAACGGCACGACGATCACACGCGTCTACCCGTCCGACGTCATGCCGCTGTCGCAGTACGAGATTCGCCAGGATGCGCTGGCCTTCCGCTTTAACCCGAACGACCTGCGCCTGTTCGAGAACAACGGCATTGATACGCTGTGGCAACTGGAGCTGCCGAAGGATGCCAACGATTTCGACTACGACGAGATTTTAGACGTGCACCTAGTGCTCTACTACGACGGGTTCTTCAGCCCCTCTTTGGAAACGACCATGAAAGCGGCTCTGCCGAAATCCGGCACCGGCTCGCGCGGCTTCTCGATGAATATGTTCTTTCCCGATGAGATGTTTTTCCTCAAGAACAAGGGGAACGCCGAGCTTGAGTTCGAGGCCGATATGTTCCCGCATAATCAAACCAAGATGAAACGTACGCGCGTCACATTGAAGGCGAACGGCGAGGCCGCGACGATCAACGGGTTGACTTTGCGCATCAAGAGCGCCGCTCACGGCGCAGCCGAGCTTGTCGTCGAGACAAACGCTCAGGGCGAAGTCAACGCGGCTACGCCCGGCGACCCGCTGAAGGTATTGCAGAACGAGCCGATGCTCGACCAGTGGACGATAAACCTCACTGCCGCCGACAACCCAACTCTTGTCAAAAATGGCGTGCTCGAACTGGGCGGGCTAAAGGACCTGCTCATATTCTTTGAATATAGTTTCGATTACGCCTGAAGCCTGATCGCCTGAAGGGGCAAGACTTGACCCGGAGATTTTTCAACAGGCAACCCCGGCCCTGAGCAATGGAGAGATTCTCGCTATGGCAAAGAGAGAAGCAAACGCGTCTGTCACATCGCCTCCGTCCGGCACGGGCAACGTGCCGGGCCTGGGCGAAGCTTTCAACATCAACCTGAACACAGGGCAGGGCATGTACACGTACACGCCGCCACTGCCTGAAGGAGTCGCAGGGCACACGCCAAAACTTCGTCTGGAATACTCGCACGGGACGGGACACGGTCCGTTCGGATTGGGCTGGCGCTGGCCTATTCGCAGCATCTCGCGCCGGCTCGACCTGGGTGTGCCCGGCGAAGAAACAGGCGAGCGCTTCATGGATTCAGGGGCCGAGATCGTCCCTCTGGCCGGGGGTTTTTTCGGCCCGCTCGTCGAGACAGGCTTTACTCGCTACCGCCGGAAAGATGCGGGCTGGTTGATTGAGGAGCGCAACGGGATTGTGCACGAGGTCGGGCTTTCTGCTGCGGCGCGCATAGCCGAGCCGGGCCATCCTGAGCGCGTGCACGAGTGGTTGGTAGAGCGCACGCTCGACACATCGGGAAATGCCATTACCTATTCGTACCTGATAGATGAGGGCGTCCCCCACGTTACCGAAATCCGATACGCAGCCTACAGCCTCCGCCTTGAATACGAAGCTCGGCCTGACGCGCGCAGCGATGGGCGGCTCGGCTTTTTACGTCGCCGAGCGAAGCGATGCGTCACCTTTGGACTCGTGCTCGACCCCGGCCCCAACGAGCGCCGCATTCGCTCGTGGCGATTCACCTACCAGACTTCCCCGGCCAACAATGTCTCGCTGCTGAAGTCTATACAGATGATTTCGCACGGGCAGGCCGCAGACGGATCGCAAGACGTGATTCGCCCTGCCGTGACGTTCGACTACTCGCCGTTTGAGTTAAACCAGAGCCGCATACAATGGATGGACGCGCCGGACGGGCCGCATCCGCCTGACCTCACAAACCCCGATGCGGCCCTGGTCTCGCTCGACAGCGCGCCGCTGCCGGGAATTTTGCAGATTGTCGATGGGCGACAGTACTACTGGCGAAATCGCGGCGACGGCACGTGGGGCGCGCCTCAGCCGATCACGCAAGCGCCCGCGCTCAGCTCGTTTGCAGATGACGGCGTAGCCTTCATCGACATGGATGCTTCCGGCACGGCTGACCTCATGCAACAGGGCGCAAACCCTCTGCACGGCTACTACGAGAATGGTGGGCGCGAAGGCTGGTCGCGGTTTGTAGCCTTCCCGCGCGGGCGTCGCGCCGCTCCGGAGTGGGCGAGCGGGCTTGTGCGCCTGACCGACAGCAACGGCGACGGGCGCATCGACGCCATCATGAGCGGCCGGCGCGCTTTTTCAGTCTGGATCAATCAGGGCGAGCAGGGCTGGTCGGAGCCGATGCTTTCGGTCAAGGGTGATGGCGAAACACGGCCTGACACGGACTTCGATGATCCGCTTGTACGCCTCGCCGATATGAATGGCGATGGGTTAGATGATCTGGTCCGCATACGCTCTGGGCGGATTGAGTACTGGCCTGGCCTCGGCTATGGGCGTTACGGCGACCGGGTGATAATGAGCAACAGCCCTCGATTGCGCGACCTCGACCGCGACCCGCAGAGTGTGATGCTCGTAGACATTGACGGCGATGGGTGCGCGGACCTTGTGCGTATTTCGGCGTCGGGCGTCCAGGCAATTCTCAATCGGAACGGAACAAGCCTTGCCGACCCAGTCACGCTCGAAACGATACCGCGACCGATTCCGGGCACGGCACGGCCAGCGAACATGACAGGGCGCGCGGGCGCGGGCTTATTGTGGAATACGTATCGCGGGCGCGAGATTGTCTATGCTTTTCTAGACTTCAGCCCTCAGCAATTGCCGTACCTGCTTACTAAGATCAATAACGGCGCGGGCCTGAGCTCGGAGATAAACTACCGTTCTGCGGTCGAAGATTTCACCCGCGACTACCGGGACGGCCAAATCTGGCAGACGAACTTTCCATTCCCTTATCTGGTTGTCGCAAGCACGAAAGAGACAGACAGCCTCACGGGGCAGGTGACAGAGATTTCGTATCGTTATCACGAAGGGCACTTTGAAGGGCGCGCGCGACAGTTCCAGGGCTTTCGTCGCGCCGAGCGCATAGAGAGAGGTGATGAGAGTCGCGCCGATACGTTGACGGTCTTTCACTTCTTGATGGCACAGGAGCGCGCGCCTGGCAATGGTCCTGAGCACGCGACGCTCAACGGCTTGCTTAAGCGCACGGAGGTATTCAGCCTCGACGCCACAGCACAACAAGACCGCGCTTATCGCGTCGAAACGGCCACCCACGATCTGCGTGTGCTTGGCGAGCTGCCCGATGGCCGCATCCGCTCGTTCATATTCGTCACCGCGCATCGCGCCGAAGATATGGAGCGGACCGAAGACGTGCGCGGCGAAGAGAGGATTTACGCGTACGACGTGTTGGGCAATGTCACACGTGAGCAGATGCGCTGGTACGGCAGACTTTCAGGCGTCGCACAGCCTGAGCGCATCCGCTCGACTGAGATCAGCTACGCCGCCGCCCCCGCAGGCAGGTGGATCATTGACAGGCCCTCGCGTTCAGTGACGCGCGACGGCGCGGGCGTTATCTTGATGGAGAAGCGCTGCTACTATGACGGCCCGGCCCTGCAAGGTCTGCCGCTAGGTCAAGTTGATCGAGGGTTATTATCACGCGAAGAGCAGCTTGTAATGCGCGCAGCCGACTTCAATGCACATTACGCGGGAATGAACATGGCTGCGCTCGGTTACACGGTGGGCCAGAATGCCGACGGCCAGCCGGCGATCTTCGCTAATACCGGGCGACACGCCTATAACGCGCGCGGCGTTAAGGTGAGCGACAGAGACGGACTGGGTAATGATACGACATACGAGCACAGCGCCGATCACCTGTTCCGTACTAAGCTGGTCGACTCCACGGGCACGACGCTGTTTGAGTACGACAGGGCCGTGGGACAGCCCACGCTTGTGACTTATAACGATGGCTCGCAAGTGCGCTACACTTATGATGCGCAGGGCCGCGTCTTGTTCGCTACGCTGCCCGGCGAATCGCAAGCTAATCCAGTTACCCGATTTACCTACGATGACGCGAGCGTGCCGAACTCGCGCACGGCGCGCTTTCGCCACTCGAATGCCGCTGGCGATCCCTCAACGGCTGTCACCTATTTCGATGGGCGAGGCAAGGAGGTTCAGCAACGCGTAGAGACCGAGACGAATCGCTTTGTAGTATCGGCCTGGAGCGTGCGAAACCCATGGGGCGATGTAAAACAGGAGTTCCAAACGACTTTTGCAAACACAGCAGCCTTTGCGGCGCCCGCAATCGGCGGACAAGCCCGGCGTGAGCTGTATTACGATGGGCGAGGCCGTCTGGTCAGAACAGTCAACTACAATGGAGGCATCTCTACGGCGACTTATCTCCCGTTCGAGGTCATCACGCGCGACGCCAATGATAACGATAACTCGCCCGAGAACATCGCGCGCGGACAGTTCAACACTCCGCGCCGCGAGACGTTCGATGTGCAGCGTCATCAGACAGGTGTGATCGAAGAGATGGGCGGCGATTCCGTAACGACGCGCTATAAGACGGATGTGCTGGGCCAGCTCCTTGGGATCACAGATGAGCATGGCCGCGTCTGCGACTATCGCTATGATCTTATAGGCAATCGCCTTGAGATCAACCACAGGGAAGCGGGCAATCGTAAAATCTGGTATGACGCGAAGCGCAAGGCCGTCAGAACGCTCGACGCAAACGGCAACGACTTGCGCGCAATGCTGGACGCGAAAGGGCGTTTGGTGCGTTTGAGTTCGGGAGCCGCAGTCTTGGAGCAATACGTCTACGATGACCCTGCGCGAAATGCGTTAGGGCGGCTGGCGGAGGTCACATATCCGGGCGGCAAGCAGGTATTCAACTATGATCAGGCCGGGCGGCTCGCGCGGCACGAATACCATTTCGACGGTGTTGCCGCGCCGCACACTCTGGCTTACGAGTATGACTTGCTGGGCCGAGAGGTGACCATTGCGCATCCCGACGGCACGCGCATCAGCAAGCAGCTAACACGCAATGGCTGGGTGAAATCGATGCAGGGCTTTGTCAGTGCGGTTGTTTACGACGCGCGCGGGTTGCCGACCAGGATCACCTTCGCCAACGGAGTCGTGACCGATACGACATACACGAATGGGCCGGGTCGAGTAAAAACGCAAAGAACAGTCAACGGCCTGGGCCAGGTCCTGGAGAACCTCATTTACGACTACGACAAGATGGAGGTGCTGCTCGCCAGTCAAGACACAGCGCCTGGCGGGCTGGGTCAGCGTTCCTACGCCTACGATCCGTTGTACCAGATCACGCGGGCGACTACGGACGCGGGCAACGGGTCTGTGGCCAGACAATACGACTACACTGGTCACTATAACCTGGCGCAGTTCGACGAAGCAGGCGCAACGCTCCAGTATGATGACCCATTGCATCCTAACCGCGTCGTGGGGCTGACGCCTGACGGGAGGCCGCGCCTGAATCTCGGCTATGATGCGAACGGCAACCTGCTCACGCTTCCAGGCAAGACCTTCAGCTACAACGCCAAGAATGAGCTGAAGCGGTTAGATCGTTCCGACGGTCTAACAGCAGAATACCGATACGATCACAGCGGCATCCGCGTCAGCAAAGTCGTAGATAACAATGGCGCAATCAGGCGCACGCTGTTCGTAGAACGGTTGGTCGAGATACGCGACGGCCAGCCGACATACTTCGTATGGCTGGGGCATATGCGCGTGGCTATAGCGGGCGGCGGCGCGACCCGTTTTGTTCATAGCGATTATCTAGGCAGCACATCATTCTTTACCGATGGGCAGGGCACGAAGATCGCCGCGATTGCGTATCGCCCGTTTGGCAACGTAGATTCGAGCACGGGCAATGTCGATCTGCGCACATTCAGCGTTCATCCATTCGACGTTGAGACGGGCCTATACTACATGAGGCGACGGTACTACGCGCCAGAGATCGGGCGCTTCATCACGCCCGACCCGATCGCAATCTATAAACCGACGGCCTATCAACACAACTCCAAAGCATACCACCCCTATATCTACGTCGCCAACGATCCGCTCAATAAGAGCGACCTATCGGGCTTGTCGTTCTGGAGTGTAGTAGGCGCGATCGTAGGTGTGATAGCGGCAATTGCCATTGCGGCTGCGGTGGTGCTGACAGGCGGCCTCGCAGGTGTGTTGTTGGGCATTGCCCTTGTCATCGGCGTCACTGCCATCTCATACGTGGTGGCCGACGCGACTGCCGGAACGGCTTTTGGCGAGTTCATGCGAGGTTTCATGATAGGCATGAACGCGGGGCTGAATGCTATTATCGCCACAGCCATATTCGGTCCTTTCGTCGGCATTGCTCTGGGGGTGATAAACTTCCTGGCGGCGTTCGACACGATTGCCAACAGCGAAATTTATCAGGGCATACTGGGGTGGTCCAGCTGGCTTATGCCGATGTCATGGCTTGCGACTGGCATAGGGCTTATCGTCTTCGTCCTGAATGTCATCCCGGCCATTTTCACCCTGAATCAAGTCGAGGCTGTCAAGATCGAGAGTCTTTCAATCGATTGGAAGACCGGCACGATCCTCATGGAGGGCGGCTGGGTGTTTTTGCCGGGCTTCAGTGGAGGATATAATCTAGGCAACTTTGCCTACATCACGCCGGGCAGCAGCGTTGCCGAGCACGAATTCGGCCACACGCTCAGCAATGCAGCATTCGGCTCGATCTTCCACTTTATCGGCGCAATCGATGAGAACGCCGTACGGAGCGATCCAGCCGACGCCTACTCTGAACGCATTGCCGAGAGTAATGATCCAACGACTTCCGACCCTGACATTATTCCGATGTGGGTGTAGTGACGCGTAGCTGCGAACGATAGAATATCTGAATAATAGCATTTCACGCGCCGGTACCGAACTCATTTAAAACTGCCGGGCGACCGGCGGTTTAAGCTGCCTTCAGGAACTTTCGGCAGGCACTGAAGCTTGTCAGGAAAACGGGTAACGTTATACAAACGCAAATCTGGTAGCGTGATTTGCTAATGAAAGTAAGA
Source organism: Binatia bacterium (assembly GCA_036555515.1). Taxonomy (GTDB): domain Bacteria; phylum Desulfobacterota; class Binatia; order UBA9968; family UBA9968; genus DATACQ01. The sequence goes on along the minus strand of DATBLC010000045.1, from coordinate 15,762 downwards.
CGAGACATTTCCATTCACGATTTACAGGATTATTGAAAGGCAAAGAACAATGGACGACAAGATCATCGTGACCAATCGAAGCGCCCTAATGATGAAGTACGGCAGCAAAGGGCTTGCGACGATTCGCAAAGCGCTCAGGGGTCTGATAGCGGCCGACAAGAAGCGGGGCATTCAGAGCCGAGTTGTCTACCTGGACAACAGGGCGGCTATGAAAAAGATAGGTGGTAAGCCGGTCACGACGGCCGCCGACCCGCGCGAGAACAAAGAAGCCATGGATGCGCTGTTCAAGTCTCTGACTCCGGATTATCTGATGATCCTCGGCGCCCCGGATGTCGTGCCGCACCAGGATCTCGACAATCCGGCCTATGACCCGCCCGCTGACGATGATGATCATGCGTGGGGAGATCTGCCTTACGCTTGCGATGCCTCCTATTCACGTGACTCGGCTCGTTTCGTAGGTCCGACACGCGTGGTAGGAAGGCTGCCGGATCTGGTCGGCGCCAATGAGCCGTCCTATATCCTGGGCCTACTGAAGACCGCAGCGGCATACCAGAGACGGTCTCCGGACGACTACACAGGCTATTTCGGTCTCTCGGCAAAGGTTTGGCAGGGCTCGACCCGGCTCAGCTTGAACAACATCTTCGGTAACGCGAGCAGTTTACTGCTCTCGCCGTCCTCGGGGCCGAAGTATTCTCGCGGGCAGCTACGCAAACGGATGCACTTCATCAACTGTCATGGCGGTTTGGCGTCTCCGGAGTTCCAGGGCCAACAGGGCAACAGTTATCCGACATCGCTCAACACTCAAACGACGACCGGCGAAATTGTCGACGGTACGGTTGCATCTGTCGAGTGTTGTTACGGTGCAGAGCTGTATGATTCGGTCACACTGGGAATCGATTTTCCAATCTCCCAAAGCTACCTTCGGCAAGGCGCCTACGGTTATCTTGGTAGCACGACGATCGCGTATGGTCCGGCGGATGATAACGGCGCCGCCGATCTCATCTGCCAGTATTTTCTGCTCAGTGTGCTAGACGGAGCCTCCATTGGACGCGCCGCGCTGCTGGCGCGCCAGCGATTCGTGGAGCACACGGCACAAATGGACCCGATCGATCTCAAGACACTTGCGCAGTTTTGTCTGCTCGGCGACCCGAGCGTGCATCCGGTCGCTGCACCGAGCGCCGGCGATACTCCCAGAGGCGTGTCAAGGGTGGACGCGCAGCGTTTCTTTCGCGCGGAACGGCGCAACAAGTTACGGCTCACTGGGGCGTTTCTGGCAGAGTCAAAGCCCACGGCATCAAAGCGGGTGCCAACGGGCAAATTGTCCTCGACAGCCAGGATCGCGCTTTCCAACATCGCCAGGCTGGCAGGATTGGGCGCGAAGCAGGTATTCAAGACATTTGCCGTTAAAGGCGCTGCGCGGTCCGAACGCCGAGGGTCGAAGACCGCAGCGGCACCGTCGCGCTATCACATCACTATTGGGACACCAAAAAAGGAAACGGCGGACAAGATAAAGCGTGGTGTGGCCGTGGTGGCCAAGGAGCTCAATGGCCGCATCGTGGGGTATCGGATTTATTACCAAAAATGAGCTAACGACCATGAGCTCTGCAACTCCTGTCCGGGTCACCGCTCTGCGCGGGCGCGTCTCGCAGGGCGAGTACGGAAGGGGCAGCAAGAGTGAGCGCGAGGCGGTCTTTATCGAAACCCCCGGCGCGCGCTACATTCTGCGCCGAAAGGCCGGCCCCGTGTTTGGTGACACCGAACTAACGCGGTTTGTCGGACACGAAGTCGAGTGCGATGGGTTTGTCGTCGGCACGACACTTCTGGCCGAACGAATTGGGGTGGTAAAGTGAGGAATCAAAGGAATAATGAAAGAAGGAAAATTGGTTGTCATCGCCGAGCGAAAGTTCAGCGAATTTTTCAAAAAAACGAAGCGCTTCGAGGCAAGCGATGCTCTTTACTACGAAGATGGTCTCCGTAAAAGCCCTATAAACGACGATTTCCTTTGGTCCATACCTGAACACCCTCTCGACTTCTCCTTTCGTGGTGATTCTGAGGAAACGAGTGGAATCTTTGGGTAGTCGGCCGGAGTTGCAGGAACCGAATTATCCCGCTCAACCCCGTCCGCTTACCTGACTGCCTCCGTCCGCGTAATTAAAGGCCGTTTCGAGAAAATTCTGTCGTCTTGCAGGAACCTGATCGAGACCGCACGCCCAGCTCCAAGATCCAGCGATCTTGAAGACTAAGAGCAGCAATTCCTTCGGATGTTCTGGTTAGTTGGGCGTATTACAAAGCATGCCCAAGGACGCTTGACCCGTGTTCGCAATCGTAAATCAAGAGATTCTGAAGCGGGGGGAATTTTCAGTGTTTTTCGCCGAGCGAACTGGCCAAACGCGCCCACGACAAGAGCGAGCCCCTGACTAGTTCGGTATTGCAGGACGTCACTCTTGGTTGGAGCAAGATGTGCTTCCGGTTAGTTCGAGATGATCACCTCAACGCGTCGATTTTGCTGACGCCCGGCGGCGGAATCGTTCGACACCAAGGGGAGTGTTTCTCCCAATCCGCGAGTACTGATCCGATCAGGGCTAATCCCGCTTTGGACTAGCAGGTCTTTGACGGCGTCAGCGCGGCGTTGGGATAGTTCCTGGTTGTAGCGATCACTGCCGCTGGAGTCTGTATGTCCTTCGATCAGCACGGCCCTTTCGGGGTTCTCCCTGAGAAATCTGGCCAACGGAGATAGCTGTCTGCTGGCTCCCGGCCCCAAAGTCGTTTGGTTAAAGTCAAAGAGAACATCGCCCAAGGTTAGCACCAGTCCTCGGTTAGTCTCTTCCAGCTTGGCATTTAGTTCCGACATTTGCTGCTTTAGTTCTGTTGCTCGATTGCGCTCCTGCATAGCGGCGGCCTGGCTTTCTTCGGCCTCTTTCGCCTTAGCGAGCGCGATCTGCCGCTCCTGTTCGGCAATCTGTCGCGCTTTCTCCGCTTCCTCTCGCTGTATGTCAGCTTGCCGCCGTGCTTGCGTGGCTTCCCGTGTCCGGGTTTGCAAGACAAGCTCGTCACGCTGCGCCGCCAGATTCTTGATGGATTCTTCCGCAGCCACGGAATCGGATCGTGCTTTGGCTATCTCAAGACGCCGCTGCGCCAGATAAGCGAGATGTGCCGTTTCTTTTTTATCTCCATCGTGGTCCCAGCCCGTTTGAGCGCGATCCAACGAGCGCTCCGCTTCCTGCCAGGCCACGGGCGCGTTTGACTTAATGTTTTCATTGCGACGCGCCTGATCGTAGTTAGCAGTGACCTCCTGCAACGCCAGCGGTGGGCTCGCGCTGCAACCCATCATTGCTACGCAGAGCACCCCTGCTGCCGCGACTCTAAAAGAACTGGAAGATACGGAATAAGTTCTTAGCAGTGGCATGTTAGTTCCCAACCTTCTGGTCAAGTTCATTTTTTAACGTTAGGATAGTTCTCCTCAGAACCGCCAAGTTTTCCTGCACTTTTTCGGAGCGGGTTTTTTCTGACGCCAATTGAGCATCGACCAGCGCCTCCTCGGCCAAATGCCGGGCACGAACGTAGTCCTCGCGTCGCATCGCGGCTTCGGCAGATTCCAGCTTGTCCCTCGCTGTCCGCAATTCCAGCGGTGCGTATTGCGAGGCCTGCAATTCCTCGGCTTCTCGAACTTGGGAATCGGCCTGGGACAATACCCCATGGGGCGGCTCGACGCTGCTACAAGACACAGCTAGAAAAACGCTCGACAAGAACAATCCAATAGCTCCTGAACGCGAGATTGATTTCTTCATCACCTCAAAGCTCCTATATAATACTTGTGATATTCGTTCCGCAGCGGTCGCTACAAGTTGCTTGGGAAACGCAAATTCCAAACAAGCGACGGTTATTTATTTGTGTAAAAGAGGGAGCAAGAATGGTGCCATAAGCGGAAAGCCACAGTGGTCGCGTGAGAAATGACAGTGGAGATTGAATTTCTGTCGTTAAAATGACCTTCGGGGGGTACAGAGATGCTTCAAAATTGGGACAGGCCATTCAGGGGTTTATTCCACAATGGGACAAACGTGTTCCCATGCGGCCCATCGAAAAGCTCACGGATTTGAGCTGGCGGTGAAAACTCGCTGGAGGATCTCAGCAATGCAGCGCCGAGAAGCTTATCTTGTGGTTCATAGCGAAAAATTTCTGTGTGCGACAGTTACGGTAAACAAGTCCCGGGTGTCGCGCCGCGCTCTAAAAATGCAACGTTATGGAAGTCAGTGACGGACGGATTGTTTCTGTGGCAGAAAATATCAACTATGCCGGCGATCCAAAATAAGAAAAGATCAAATTCGATGAAAATTGCCAAGCTGGACGTATCCGGTTCGACCCGGTTGCCCGCTCCAAATCTTTCTATTTACCGTAGAGTCTGCCGATGAAACCGGTCTTGTCGATTTCCTCAACCAAACTTGTGTCCATGACATCTTTCGCCAGCGTAATCTTGGATTTTGTTGTTTTGACAGAGTCTAAGACCGCCTGAACGCCCACTGGTTCCGGAAGTGGGTTTTCGCGCAGCGCCGCCGCCACTCTCTGATAGCCGTACTGTGGACTTGCGATCCCGCTTTGTTTGAGCACCGAAAGGGCCAACTCTCGATTGGTCTTAAAGACGTGTATTCCTTCTATCAAGCCTTCGACGAACCGCAAAACCGTTTGGTGTTGAGTTTTGAGAAGGCTGGTGGGAACGACTTGACCAAACCGCGCGTATTCCAGTGGTAGCTCCAGCAAATCGACGAGTGCCGTGCAACACCCTGATTCAAGCACCTTCGGCACATCGTAAGTGCCGATAAGAGTACCGTCGATTTGGCCACTGAACAACGCTGGTAAGCGTGTCGGACCGGCCACCTGTAGGATATTCACGTCCTTGTCCGGGTCCAGCTTCCAAAATTTAAGTAGCATTCGCGTCGTGACATCGGAGGACGAGCCGAAGCGGCTGATCGCGAGCTTCCTTCCTTTGAGGTCCTCAGGTTTTTTGATTTCCTTACGCGTGATAAAGCTAAAAGGAAACCGATTGACATAAACGCTAATCAATTTCCCGTCGAGTATCCCGGACGAAACGGCGTTGAGCATCGCCGGCACGTCAGAGTCGCCGATGTCGATATCGCCACTCATAGTGGCTTGGGCCATCGTTGCCCCACTGGTGAAATAAATGAGCCTTGCTTCCAACCCGCGTTTTTTCCACAAGCCGGCTTTTTCGATGACCAGGTGCAGATTTTTTGCAACTCCGCCTCCACTATAGCCAATCCGGAGGACGGTCTGAGCGTCGGCGGCCACCACAGATATGCAAGCGCTAAAAAGCGCGCAAACAAGGGCAACGATTGTCCTTTGCATCAAGTCACCTCCCAACTTTTTAAGTGTCGACTCCAGTCATGCGACTTTTTTGGCGTAGAGCTCCGGGCGCATTTTACTAGTCAAACCGTTTTTCGCGAGCTCGAGCTCGAAGGCTCTGCGAATCTCGGGGTCCTCATCCTCATATTCTATTTGGTTTGGACCTTTACCGATAAAATGCTCTCCCTCGCCTGACCAGCCTGGGTAAGCCAACATTCCCGGAGGATGAAATGCGAGAAACCTTACGGGTTCAACGCTCGTGTTGAAATGTTCGTGGAACCACATGGCCGGCGGCACAAACATGCTCCACTCGTGCCAATCAATCCGTTGGCGTGGTTTCCCTTCCTCCCACATAAACGAGAACCCCGAACCATCGAGGATTACAATATTGAATCCAGGTCCGTGCCGATGCGCTTTCTTGTAGGTCCCGACGGCCCAGCCGGACAGATGTAGAAACATCATCGTCTTTGCGAACCTGATTCTCATGCTATAGGCGTCCTGCGCCCGGTCCCGGCTTTGCTTGAAACCGCCTTTTTCCTCTAAAGCGTAAACATTTTCTCTGGTAAACCATTGCCGCACGTCAGCGATAAAGTTGGTCTCGATGCCTTTAAAGCCAGGAAGAACATGGGGTGACTCGACAAAGTAATCTTCTTCGGCGGCGAACCGATCGAGAAACCTATAATCGCAATTGAAGATAAAATCGTCGTTATTAAAAAGCTGCATGTAGAGCGGCGCCGACGTGCACGATACGAACCGCGCGGGCGTGCTCATGGCATAATGTTCATGCCAAACATTGGGCGGGATCGCAAAAACACTGCCTTGTTGCCATTCAAATGTTCTTTTAGATCCCGCTTCATACCACATGGACGTGGCCCCTTGGCCATCGACCACCATGACGGACTCATCAAACAACTGACGGCGTGGTACCGTCTTCTCGCCACGCGGAATTTCCAAAACTACAGCATCATTGACCACCGCGTTGGATAAATTGACGAACGCGCCATTGGCATTTCTCTGTTTCCAGTATCCTACAGGAACGTTTCTCAGGTCTTCGACAAAAAAACCCGTGTGGATCGGGATCCCTTGCTCTTTTTGCCAGCCTAAATACGGGTTCAGTTGATATGTTTCCGAAGCACTCATCTGTGCCTACCTCACCTCGGTGAATTCGAAACTTGGTCTTAGAACTTTTTGCTGGACAGAAACTCCTGCATGATTTTGGCTGTCGCTGGCAATAGCTCATTGGCTTTTTGCGGCGATATCACAGTTAGCCGAACGCGCTTTGACTCCAGATCAAGTTCCTCATAGGGGGGTTTTATTCCTTTGCGCCCCGTCAATTGACCGGTACGAGCCAATATCTCGGCGCCCGCACCGGAAAGAATGAAATCAATTAGCAGAGCGGCGGCATGGGGATGGCTCGCGCGACTTGCGATGCCCGAAATGGTCCCTAGTTGAGCTGGAGTAGGATCAGGATAAACAATGTTCACCGGACATTTCTTCTCGTGCTTCATCCGGGCAACTGAGTCGGGATAGAGTTCGACGCCGATTTTGAACTCGCCGGCGCAAAGTAATTCAAGCTGCAACGTATGCCCGCGTCTGACGACCGCCCCGTTTTGAAGAAGTTTCGTCAAGAAATCGCGTGTCCTGGCCTCTCCCCACGCTGCCAACCATGCCTGTAGAGCCCGCTCGGGCTCAAGGTCAATCGACAACTCTCCCTTCCACTTTGGATCGAGTAGATCGGGGTAGTCCTTGGGCGCATCCTGCGACTTGACCAATTTCGCATTGTAAGCGATTGCGGCGAGGCCTAGATGCGTGGAAGACCAATATCCTCCTTCGTCATAGAAAGCCGCGGGGTAATTCGTAAGCTCTGGCGAACGGTATCGCGCCCATACTCCTTCTTTTTTGAGGGTTATGGGGACTTCGTTGGGTACGCTTACAATATCCGCCTCTAATTTACCCAGGCGGTGCTCGGTCAAAACTCGGTTGACAAGCCGATTGCCACTGCCGCGCCAGTATTCCGCCCGAATAAACGGATATTTCTTCATGAACGCGTCGAGGTATGCCTGAATCAGCGTGACATACGTGATCGTGAACACCTTGACGGAGCCTTCTTTCTTGGCCCCTTCTTCCAAACGTTTCTGTCTTTCCACCGCGGATAATCGATTGATTTCTGAAAAGAGGTCGTCCGGCGACGCAGCATCTGAAGAAGAAAAGCATGCAGCAATCATCACTATGGTCGCCCAAATTATCACCTGCTTCATTAGGACTACCCTCTTTTTCGTGAGTCGATTTTGTTGAGCCTTGCGGCGTTGTCCCAAAAAATCGAACGCCTTTCCTCTTCTGTTACATCGTTAAAGCATTTCTGAGGCTTGAAAATGGATCGGCATGTTGAGATTCTGACATGCGTCCCATAAGGGGTACCAGTAAGATTCGCTAATGTGTGGTAATCGCTCGACCAGCAGGCTCGGCAAGGCAAACATGACAATTCCACGGTGACGGTTAGCTGCCGCGCGCTCGACCTCCACCACGGCTGCTTCCATCGCACTTAAAAGTGGTACCATCGCGAGTGGAATAAACCGATCGCTTGATTTGTGCCATTCCGAAACCGAATCGTTGTATGCCCTCACGGACTCAAGCTCGAATTCGGCGTCTTCGTACTGATGGAAAGAGGCCGGGTCATTCGGAAATAGTACCTCAGCGTCAAACCCGTCCGCATCGAGGGCTTTGAGACGTTCGGTTGGGACATAGGCCTTGCTCGGTACATCCTCCCAACGCTGTGGATAGCCATTGCGTAACGGATCGTTCATCACCGCGGGGCAGTCGCATACCCCTCGCCCCTGCAAAGGTTTGCCGTTGACCGCCCAACGGTGAACGAGTTGCCCCTTGCCTTCCACTTCAATGACTTGGGGTATTCGATTTCCCCATTTGGATTTCGCCATTCGCTCTATGAATGCGGCTCTCTCTGTAACTACGTGCGAATCGCTGCTAATCAGCCCATTTCGAATTTCCATTTCGTTGCCTCGCCCTAAGTCGCTGTGTCGCCCCGTGATTGCCACTGCTGGACGTGAATGAGATCAGTCAAGTTCCTCCATCGCTGTCGCGACCGATCCATGGAACGCCCGCTCAATGATGAGCGATTCTTGAGCGCCGTTGAGTACTTCCTTCGCACTCCGATCGTCAACCACGTAGCGCTCAAACACGCTGTCAAGCAGCGCCGAGTGTTCCACGTCGGCAAACATATGGACCCGCGTCCCGACATCCAGGTCCTTTTCCTCGATCCCTAACTCCTCCATCTGTCTTTTGACCAATCGCTGTGTAAGCGTTCCGCCACGTACTATTCTGTCATTGTTACGTCTTTCCAGGATGTGCGAACAGGCCAATCCTTCCAGCCATGGCTTCTCCCGTGCGCAATGAAACCATGCGTAGAATGCCGCGCGCGCGCCGGGGACCAATTTGGATTCGTCACTCTCGTCGAGATCCTTTTCGGTGACGTGAGCTTTGCCCATGCGCTCATCGTAGATCAGTTCGTCCTTTTCGTGTTCCCAAATTGCGCGTTTCACATCCAGTGGTGCTTTTGACGAAACTGCCGCCCAACAATCGCGACGATTATTGCCGAAGTAAGTAATATGCAGCTTCCTGAACGCAATGCGGGCCGGAGTGAGACGTACGGACAAGAGCCGTCGGATCTCCGGTGTTTCGTACCATTCATTGACCATCGTATTCAGCTCGGTTGACACTTCATGCCAGCGGTTCATGGTCTTTGTCCTTCAGTTTGGTTTTCGTGTGATCGCTTGTTTTATAAACACCCACCGAATTATATGTCAAATGAATAAATCTTTAACGTGGTAAATATTCATTTATGATTTATTCATATTCGCCGCCGGAAGGTCGCAAAAGCTATCCCTTGTGCCGTAGTTTCCGGCTTGTAATAGTGTGACAGCGCTCCCATGTTTGGGTAAGCAAACTCGCTGAGGTACGATTAGTATCGTATGCATGCCTTTTGCGATTACGTGGCATGAATTCATCGAAACATCGCGTGATTTTTCCGATGTCGCGAGGCAGTGGAACGTGTGAGTTAGAAACGGCGTCGGTCTTGCGTAATATGTTTCTGAACGTAATAAGTATGAGCTCCAATCTCAAACAGAGATCGAGCGATGATAAATTACAGCTGGACCGTGCCCCGCCTCGGTTAACAAGATTAGGCTGTGCAACAATTCACGAAAGTGAATTAGAATCGAAAAGCATTATAACTTTGTAGCCCAATCGAGAAGTGCAATCGTTGGCGGACCGCCATACGGGACATCTGGACGGTTTAGGTGTGTCAGCAAAGCAATAAGAGGGACGTTGTTGACTACATTGAATTGCGCCGATTAAGGTGTTTGATTTGTGGACGTGGCAAAACTTATTCCAACTAGTCTACAACGTCCGATAAATTTTGCCCACGGGTTAGCCTAGCTTGCGGAACTCGTGCTCCAGTCTGGACTACAGTTTTGTGAGATCCTGCTTTTTGCCGAGTGGTAACTTCGTCAACTGGATCACCAACCGTAAGGCTTCGTTGACCGCTTCGGCGTTATTCGCAAACGCCTTAGCCACATCCGGGGCTAATGGGACTAAGTTCGTCCCCGCCCGGTACCGCTCCGCATACTTTCCCCTCACTCCGCCCTTGAGGAGGTCGTGCAAGTCGTATTCGGGTCGTAGCTCGTCGTCCATCTCACTTTTGCGTTTCTTCTTCATAAGCTTCTCTCTCAGCTCGGGTCAGTTCCCGCGCGCTAATGATACGAATCCGGTCCTCGCGCTCTGTATGAGCCACCATCACGAGACGTCGGCCACTGGACCTGCCAACTGTGATGTATCGATCCTCTGCCAGCGAGTGGTCGGGGTCCGGCACAGTGGTGCCTAGTGGATCGCCAAAAACCGTCGCAGCTTCGTTGAATGAGACCCCATGCTTGTGAAAGTTCTTTGCTGCCTTTTTCGGATCCCACTCGAATTCCACAGGAAAATCGTAGCAGCTTCTCTTTTCTTTAGAAAGTCTAGCACAAGAGAAAATCCGCCAAGATCGCTACGAATGTGGAGAATTTTTACTCACGAATCGGAACGAAAAAGTCCTGTGGAAATCCATGGGGTGTCGAATGTCCTTTGGAAGGTTTTTTTTCGGGCGCTTCAGGAGCGAATCTAAGTGATCTGTAAGTCCTTTCGCGTTTTGCATACATCCTTCTCAAAATCGGCACCCGTGTGTCTGCATAATCATAGACCCTCACATTATTCTTGGCCTCGTGGCTTCGCAACGCTCGGCCTACGTATTGAATCAGCTTTCCCTTGAACGAAAGTGGAAAGGCGAGAAAGAGGGTGTCTACTTGAGGACAGTCAAAGCCCTCGCCCAAGTATTGACCGGTGGCTATGATGAGGAGTTCTTTGTCGGCAGGTGCGTCCTGAAGTGACTCTAAGATGGCTGAGCGTGTTTTCTTACCCAGGGTTCCGCTCAAAACCAGCGGAGTCTTGCCGCGTTCGCGAAGCCCGGCAGCGAGCAGCTCGCAGTGTTCGTTCCAGTGACTCAAGATCAGACAGCGCCGTCCCTGGGTGAGCGCGTAGCATACATCCATCCGAATCAACTCGTTCCGCGCGTTGTCCCTAACCAGGGAGCGGAAAATCTCCTGAATCGAAAGATCGCGATCTTCTGAATAGGTAAATGGAGTTTCACGAACAACAAGCGTTCGGGAAAAGCTGTTCTCGACCGGCGCCATCGTGTGGCGGATTGATCCGCACTGCAAGGTGATAATTTCTTGTAGTCCGTCGCGACGGTAAGGTGTTGCAGTGAGGCCCAAGATGTAACGGACCGGCGCTTTCTTGATGCAAGCTTCAAATGTAAACGCAGGCAAATGGTGACATTCGTCCACGATGATAAAGCCGTATTTTGAGAAAAATGATTCCAGGTCGTCAAAACGCTTGAGGCTCTGCATCATGCCCAAATCGATTATGCCGGTTTGACGATTTCGTCCGCCGCCTACCTGACCGATCACGTGCGAGGAAAGCCCCAGGAGTTCCCCGAGCTGGGCACGCCATTGATCCAAAATGGGTTTTCGATGGGCTAAAATCAGTGTGGGCACGTTTCGCTCGGTAACCGCAAAACAACCCATCACGGTTTTGCCTGCTCCTGGTGGCGCGATAAGGACGCCCATATCGTCACCGAGAACGGCTCGAATGGCATTCATCTGTGCAGGCGTTAGCAAGCCCAGAAATTTCAAGCTCAAATTTTCCGGCGCCGGCCGTTGGTCAGTCAAATAAAGCTCGCTGCCCGCACTCTTCGCCAAATCCTTTACCTCTTCCAACGTTCCCCTTGGCAGATGGACATGACTAGCGTCCTCTTCGTAGCACCTAATGAATCGTGGTATTCGCCACGTGGATAGACGAAGCTTCTCGCGCTCATAGAACTTAGGATTGTGAAGCAACGCAAGCCGCTTCATTTGAGCGAGCAGCCATGGCGGAATCCCAGACTTTTCTATGCTCAAAGTCGCGCTAAGATCAGCGCGGATTTGTTTTGGTGCGGGGTATCTTTGGCGGACGGACGCGGATACTGCTTTCGAATGACCCGGCCCAACTGATACTGGCGGGACTTTTTCAAGCAATGCCTCTACGTGGGATGGTCCAAGCCGTTTGATCTCACTTAATAAACTCCACTGATCCGGCCATGGACGGAGTGTGGACTGATCAACATTCAAGAATTCCGTGTTCCCCAACGCACGAAATTTCTTCTGAAGTGGCAAGGCGATGAGATTACCAAAACCAGCGCGTGGCAAAAAATCCTGGCTGGGAAAAAACCGGTCGTAGCTGGCGAGATCCATCTCTGCGCGAATCACCATGGTCTCCCTTAGAAGCCGTATCCCCAACTGCCTGGCTAAGGTGGCGGGTACCGGCGCGGAAAAGAAAATCCAGACATGACCACCATTGCCAGACCGTGATCGTTCCAGATAGGCTGGCACTCCGTGGTCTTTGCAGATATTCAGAAACGCCAAGGCATCAAGCGCCCACCCTTCCTTGTCGAAATCACAAGCTAAAAACCAGCAGGTATCATCTTTGAGCAACGGATAGACACCGACGATTTGCTCACCGGTCAGGTGGCTGAGGATGACTTTATCCGTCAAAGGGAGATACTGTTTTGCTTTTCCCTTCCTCGTGCTCCATGGATCCTCGCAAGCTGGTGAGTAACCTTTCTTTCCGGTGCGTTCGTTAAACCAGAATACTGCGTAGACATCTTCTCTCCCTCTGAAGAGTGCCCGAAAAAGCTTTATTTTTTCTCCACTGGAAAAACTGGAATCAACGCCAGGGGGTCTGCCGGCGGACATCGAAAGCCCATGTCCACCGTAGGTTCCTAATTCTTGAGTTTCTTCAACGCGGGTGTTGGGCTCCACAGAACCGAGCCCGGATTGACCGTAGTCCGATTTCGGTTCAGAAACCTTTATACCCAGCTTTTTTCTGAGCTCAGCGTTTTCCCGTCGCAGTCGCTCTATCTCCTGGATGGCTTTCTCTAACTCAGTCGTCATCTTCTTTTCCATCGCATCTATTCGGCGGCGTCACTCGAACTACATCGGCACGTTAGCCCACGGGATGACGTGATGTTATTGCACCAGGGTATTTGTTGCAATCACCCTTGAACACATCCCGCTGCAGCGGGACCAAGCATCCAACCAGAGTGTTTGTGGTTCCTAATTGTTAATAATCCCGTCCGCTTCAATACGGGACATCGTCATCAAGAGATTCTATGCTATTTGGGATGAGGTGTGATGTTACGCCCGATCTCGGCTCCCAGGAATTAGCCGTTCGGCCATAAGGATGAGGGAGAGCCCTGACGTCATTTTGTTTCTGATCGTCGTAGGACTACCTTCAAGCGAGCGGCGAGCTCGTCGATCGTCAGACTTCCGAACTCATTGCGTCGAGGATACTGTTCAACTGGAAATCTGCTTGTCAATAAGGTGAATCCAGGACCCTAAAGTGAACCTGCTCGCCCAGGAACTGGGACTTCAGGGATGTTCCAGTCGATTGGTTTTGATCGGCCGGCCCTGTTATATTTGGGACCGAAACTCGCCCCTGTCGGCGACTGAGGTCCAGTCCATCATCGCAAGATGCACTCGGACTCGCCTTTAGGCAGGCCGAAGATCGCCCAATGAAATGGAGGAGACAAACCGATGAAAAAACCCCTGACCCAAGTCGAACAACAAGCCTTGGCCTATTTTAGACAAGCTCTTCAATCCTTCCTTGGGGAGAACCTGTTATCGTTACGCCTTTTTGGTTCCAGGGTGCGCGAGAGGGAACGGAGGAGTCGGATCTGGACGTCTTGGTAGTGGTACAAAAAAAGGATCGGGCCCTCTACCGCCGGATCGTTGAGGTGTCGCTTGAAGTCGACCTCGCTTATGGCACCAATGTCGCACCGACAATTTTGAGCGCCGATGAGTACCGGCAAAATCAGGAGTACGGGATGCTCAACCGCATCGCCGCGGCTTTGAATCGCCGTGTCGAGATTCGTTTCGTCCCAGCCGAATGCCGGTTGCGGTTCGCGGAGCAGTCACCTCGTGGGTATGAACATTAGATAGCGAACGCTTGGAATGCCAAAAAAATCCAAAAGAAAGCGCCCTGGCGTGTTTATCAGTCACTCTTCTGAGAACCTTGAGGATGCCAAGCGTATTGAAGTGACCTTAAACGCCGGGGGCTTTAACGCCTGGCTTGATCATTCAGACATCCGTGTTGGCGTGCTATTAGGCCAAGAACTCCAACAGGCCATCAAATCTAGTCGAGCTGTAGTTCTAATTTGGTCAAAAGCGGCCGCGAAGTCGCCTTGGGTGATGACTGAGATTCTTACCGCATTTCACTTAGACCGCTTCATCTTACCTTATGCGTTGGACGCAACGGCGTTTCCGCAATTTCTGTCCCGGTCGATTCACGGGGATTTGCGCAGAAATCGAACGGCTGCGCTAGCAAAATTGCCGCAGGATGTGGGGCGAGCGCCGAAAGCGAGAAACGAGTTCTTAGGAGGAAGCGCAATCCATCAGCCGTCGGATCTCAAAAGAACGATTGATGATTTAGACCGAGGACAAAGGGCTGTCGGCAGTCGCTTAGATAGCGATGATGTTGCCGGCGCGGCCAAACTGCAGAAGGATTTGGATGCGAAAGCCTTTGCCGCTGAAAAATCGCAGTGGAGAAATGATCCGACCATTCTCAGTCTGGCCGGTTATCACAGAAAGAACGCTTACATGATCAAACATTGGTATGAATATTGTGCGGGAGAATTTCCCGAAGACAAGCTGCTTCGGGAAAGCCGAGGTTGGTTTTTCAAAAGCCTATTGAAAAATCCACTCGACTATAACGCGCTCAACGGCCTCGGGAACATCTTACTTTTCCAGGGTGAACTCAGTGCCGCAGAGTTTTTCGTAAGCAGCGCAATAAAATGCGCCAGAGACAATGGTGTTGATTATGGGGAAGCGAAACATGACCTGAAATTAATCCAGAGCCGAATCCGCGGAGTCAAATCCTAATGGTTGAAGAGTAGAACGTAGGTAATTGATCACCCGGCCGATAAAAATTGCGAAATGTCCCCTTTGAAAGCGACTCAATCGCCCCACCAGATTACGATGCTCCACGACTCTCCGGAGCGACAGCGCATCGCCGGTGGTCGGTTGACGACCTTGTCCCCGTCGCCAATACCTCCGCGGAATCGTAATGCCGATGTGCTTCACCGCTTTCAGATTGATGACGAACTCGAATTTGATCGGCGGCTCGAAGGAAATATCAGCTGGTTTTTTATGCCGTCGAGGTTTTGTCTAATTTAGTAAAGGTCTTGTGCTGCGCGTTACCGGCAGCCCCATCTGCTGCCACAAAAGCATACCACCATGTAAGTTGGCCACTCGAGGAAAGCCTGCATCGCGCAGGATGACCGTTGCTTGGCCGGAACGCATGCCCGCGTGGCACACGGGGACCACGGGCTTGTCCTTGGGAATTTCCGCCAGGCGATCCTTCAGTTCGTTTAACGGGATACATTGAGCTGTGGATATGTGGCCCAGCTTGTCCTCCAGTTCTTCGGGTTGGCGCACGTCGAGCACGTGGACTTCAGCGAGATGCTCGGCGACCCACTCCGGGTCGATCTCAAGCAGTCCCGCGTAGCTCCGCCTGACCGGTCCCCAATCCGCGGGGCGCGGTACTTTCCCATCCTGCGGCTTGCCGCAACGCAGATTCGCCGGCACGGCGACGTCAATCTGCTTGGGGTGCGGAAGATTAAGGTTTTCCATGAAGCCGACAAAGTCGCGCTCATCGGCATGGCCGCCGATGCGCGGATTGTGCGCACGCTCCTCGCCGACCGAAGACATGGTGCGACCACTGTAGTCGTGGCCGGGAAAAATTAGGCAGTCGTCCGGCAGACTGAAG
>DATBLC010000044.1:0-2554 GCA_036555515.1 Binatia bacterium | reverse complement strand
GCGTAACCGTGCGCCTTCAATAGCTCGGCAATCGTCGGGTCCTCGGCTCTCATCCCCTGCGCGGCGCCGGGCAAGCCCACCTTGGACAACCCGCTGCGGAACACGCTCTGTCCCATGATAAAAGCCGCGCGCCCAGCAGTGCAGCTTTGCTCGGCGTAATAATCGGTGAAAATCATCCCCTCGCTGGCAATGCGGTCGATGTTGGGCGTCCGGTAGCCCATCATACCTTTCGAGAAGCAGCTCAAATTCGATTGACCGATATCATCGCCCCACATCACCAGAATGTTGGGCTTTTTTGCTTCTTGCTGCGCCATGGAGCCTCCTTCGCCTTATGTTTATTATTTGATTAATAATTTTGCTTGGGCTGATTGACCCATCAGGTCTTCACCGATTTTTCGTTTCCCAGGCATTCATTCATCACCCCTCGACCGACGAGCAGAAGAGGCGCCTGCTCGGATGACCACGCTACCCTTATCCGCTTCGGCTCTGGCTTGAGGTTGCACTCGCAGTGCGAAAGCTTCTGTTTACTTGACTTGGATATTGTTCACGACGTTCTTTACACCGTCCACGCTGCGCGCGATGGCGGCCGCCTTGTCTCGTGTCGCCGCGCTATCGACCACGCCCGTCAAGTGAACGGTGCCTCGCGTCGTCTCAACGCCGACTCTCGCAAGCGAGCTGGCCTGGTCAACCGCAAGCTTCGTTTTCACGGCAGTCGTGATGTTGGTGTCGTCAATGTTCTGGCCTACTGTTTCTCCTGTTATCGCCTGGCAGCCGCACAGGACGACGGCAAACAAGAAAATCGCGAGCGCGCCAAAAATCCGTTGCCTCATGACACTCCTCCCGACGATTTTCTCGCTTCCGCACGGCTGTAAAAATTTAGATGCTACTTGCGTCGTATTTTCTTTTGTATCGGGCAATCCCCGATTTCGCTCTTCGCTTTTCCCGAGGCAAATGGATCGATCGGCTGCACCGCTGCACGTGGTCGCCGGGCAATCTGTCACGATTATTTACTTGGCCACTCTGACGATGCAGCGAAAACCCAGGTGGCAGGTCGAAGTATCGACTGGTTGAGCCATTCGCGCGGCCGGTCGGTAGCGCCGGCAGTAATTCGGCGCGCAAAGATAGGACCCTCCCTTCATCACTTTGCGCGGAATCTTGATCTCTGGCGTGGCTACATCGTAACTCTCCTCGCGCGCGCCGCCTTTTGGATTGAAGCTGGCGCAGCAAGAGTGAGACACTTTACTGTGTTCCTGATACCAATCGGTGGTCCACTCCCAAACATTGCCCGCCATGTCGTAGAGGCCGTACCCGTTGGGGGGGAAGCTACCTACCTGCGCCGTTCCCTCGAAGCCATCGGTTTTTAGGTTTTGCCAGGGGAATTCGCCCTGCCAGGTGTTGGCCATGTACTTGCCTTCCGGCGTAAACGAATCGCCCCAGACAAACTCTGCGCCCTCGACTGCCCCACGGGCGGCAAATTCCCACTCGGCCTCGGTCGGCAATTCCTTGCCCGTCCATTTCGCGTAAGCTTCGGCGTCTTCGTAGGCAACATGCACCACCGGATGCTTGGCGCGTCCTTTCAATGTGCTCGTCGGGCCTTCGGGATGACGCCAGTTAGCCCCGGCAACATAAGTCCACCACTGATAGCAGTCGCGCAGATCGACCCGCTGTTGAGGCTTTTGAAAAACCACTGAAGCCGGTACGAGCATTTCCGGCTTGGCGCCGGGGTAGTCTGCTGCGTTCGGCGGGCGTTCCGCCGATGTCACGTGCTTCGTCGCTTCGACGAAGCGCCGAAACTCCTCGTTGGTGACGGTATGCGTATCCATCCAGAAACCGTCGACCGTGACTTCATGGGCCGGCGCTTCCTCCGGGTAATGCTTATTGGACCCCATGAGAAAAGTGCCGCCCGGTATCCACACCATGCCCGGGAAAGGCGCTTTTTTCTCTTTTTGTAACCCTTCCGTTGTAGCGGAAGCTATGTGGATCGATGTGCCCATAAAACTCTTCTCCGCGTTTTGATCCTTTCCGTTCTCAGCGATTCTCTTCCGGTTCACAATGATCGACACCCGGTCCAACGCAGAACTTATTTAGCAGAACTTATTTATTAAACCGAGTTTCATCCCACCATGGGACAATCCCTGATTTTCAGCTTCGATATCCCTGAGCAACTTTGGATACCGGCGGAATAGGTCAGTCGCAGAATCAGACATCGCGAGATCTGATGACCCGGGATTGCTATCGTTCACGGACGAATCGGGCTCAGAACAGATTGCCGGCGGACCGGCACGCAAGAGTCAATTTAGTTGCACGGTTCACATAGCCGAGCCGCACTTCGTCGGCCAACCGCTCGAGTCTTGATTTGGTTTGGCCTTCCGCTCTCGCAGCGCGCTCTTGCAGCCAAACGATTCTCGCCTCGGCCTCGCGCTTGATCGAGTCTGCGTGCCGCCTGGCGCGGCGTTGTATCGTCTCCAACCTTGGCCTAGCCAGTTCCAGCTTCTCTTGCAGCTCTGTTTGAGATTCGGTGAGGCCTTGCAACAGCCGCTGTTGTAACCTTCGG
>DATBLC010000043.1:0-4725 GCA_036555515.1 Binatia bacterium | reverse complement strand
GGAGATCGTAAATGCCATAGACTCCCACCATGGCGCGAATGTGTTGTGCGGTGCTTTGATCGAGCGAGAGCAGAGCGGCCATGTGGCCGCCGACGGAATCTCCGATGGTGCCGATGCGCGCGCTGTCGATACCCAGGGAGGATGCGTTCGCCATCAACCAATTCAGCGACCGGCAGACATCTTCCCACACACCGGGCCATGCCGGGCTCATTTGACTCGAGAGGCGATAATCCACCGCGACGACGGCATAACCTCTTTCGGCCAGCCAGGGGCCCCAGCTTTTGTACTGCTTGTGAGAGCCGCGCAGCCAGGCGCCCCCGTGCAGACAAAGCAGCGCCGGGTGCTTACCGGCACTCGTAGGCAGATAGAGGTCCACGCAAAGATTGCCCTGCGGCCCGTCGCCGTAAGGCACATCGACACGAATTTCGACGCCGCTATGGTTGTTCATGAAGCCTGCCCGGGTTTTAAATGGAGCTTTTCATTCTAGCAGTATAGTCCCACGCAAAAACTCTGACGGGGCGAATCTCGATGGCGATTCGCCAGTAGGGTCTTCCCCAGGGGAGCTTCCGGCCCCTGAAGATACCTTCGTATCAGCCGCTCGAGCATGGGCTGTCCGAGATCGGGCCGCAAAACGGCCTCTGCCTGTCCGCGCACTCCGCGGTAGGGTGGCTGGTCGCCGGCGATCTCGAACGCGCAGCGCGAATTCTGCTGCAGATGATGGACGAGCTTGGCCGACTTCTGCGTTGCGCAGTAGAGCTTCTCCGCGTCGTAGAGAAACCACAAAGACAACACCATCGGCCAGCCCTGCCGGGTCGTGCAAGCCAAGCGCACCGGCATGCGGGCCTCTTCCAGAAACTGCTTGTGAGGCTCCAGCGAATATTTCGTTTCCACGGACGGATTCTATGCAGCGCTTCTGCGTAAGACAACTCAACCAGAGATCCGCTGGCTCGCCAACATGGCGAATAACTGGCGCCGCCGCGCTGCCGCAAAGTTGGTCACTGCGCGCGCCGGTCGCAAAAGGCTATTTCATCGATGGAATAGAACGATCGCGGCGCTCGTTGCATTTTCCTCATCGAAGCGTCCAAACAGTTATGTCTCCACAAGGAGGGATAAAAACGTTCGCTACGCTCATACTATTGGGGTCTCTCGGCCTGGGCGGTTGCCAGTTCATTGGCGGCGCGGCGACCGGCGCTTTGGCGTCCGGAGCGGGTTACGAAATCAACGCGAAGCGGCAGATGGATCGGCTCGAAGATGATTACCGCCGGGAGCGAATTAGCCGGCGTGAATATGAGGCACGCCGCAATCAGATCGAACGCGGCTCGATTCTCTACTGAGACGCCCTCGCCCGCATAACGACCGCCCAGACTGAGAAGGAGGTGGCACTGCAGACTTCTCGAAGTCTTGCAACCCGAGCCGACATCAGTTCCTAGGAACTAGCGTGAGTCCACATAGCGCGAGTCTGGGTCGGACCGTGCTAAGCCTCACTCTGTTCCCGCAGCGCATAGACTCCGTCTGAGTGCTCGACGGCACGACAGATCGCTCTGCTGCTTAGCTCAGTTTTTACAGTCTCGACAAACGTCAAATTCCCGACGGCAATTGTTTCCGACCACCGATCGTCTCGTACTGTGTCGCGAGCCTCTAGTGCTCTTTCGACCCACTGACGGTGGGCGAACTGAAAATCACTCGACTTAGCAAAACCACACAACGCCGTCAGTTCTCCGAGATCGATGATCGCGTATCGCTTCGGCGGCCTCTGCATCTCACGATAACCGCTGTGCACCCATTTGAAAGGATGATCTATTGCGCCGACCCGAACCATATTGAGGTCGATGTAAACCAGACAACGATGCAAGTGTTCGTCGGCTTCGATCGCCGTGGCATGATAACGGTCCTCCCAGAACGCCCCATGTCGATTCTTCCGCTGGTTGTATTCCTGCGCCGTTCGTCCGGCGACGAGCTGCATGCTCTGCGCGATAACATCTCTGCCGGTGTCTTTCACCAGCAGGTGGACATGGTTGGATGTCACCATGTAGTCGAGGACGCACAGGCCGTACCGCTTCTTTGCTTCGAAGAGCCAGTTGAGATAACGCTGGCGGTCCCGCGCAAACTTTAGGAGAAATTGCT
This sequence comes from Binatia bacterium, assembly GCA_036555515.1. Lineage (GTDB taxonomy): Bacteria > Desulfobacterota > Binatia > UBA9968 > UBA9968 > DATACQ01. Next base: position 2,601 of record DATBLC010000043.1, on the reverse strand, counting down.
TCTGATGGCAGCGGTGCGTGATGTGCCAGATATGACCAGGCAGGAAGTAACGGTTTGCGCGCGGCATCGCTTTCTTAGAGGGAGCTTTTTCAAGTCAAAACTGGCCCTCTAAGCTCCTAATCGATGCCTTTTATGCCACCTTACATTATAAAATCAAATCACTTGTGGCGGTCCGACCCGGGGCCTTTCGCTGACGGGTTTGGGCATTTCGTTCTAGTCGGCTTTCTCATTGAATGTATTTAAAGGATGATTTTACAGAGAATAAGACGAATCTCATTTGAGAATTTCCCGCAGCCTGGTAGCCAACGCACTGTCCAGTTTGAAAAGCCTTGCCACTGTCTTGCCAACTTCTTCTCCCGATATGGGATTTATATCTAGCCTGGATTTTTTCGCATCGGCCAAAAACTCCGGATCTCTCATTGTGTCCATGAACGCCTTCTGCAATACGATTACTCGATCTTTCGGCGTCCCAGGCGACAAAGAATAGGGTCTAGTAATCGAGTTGGGATCGTGGACGGCCGCCTGGAGCAAGAGCCGCGCCTCTTTAGTTTTTGCCAGGCTCACGGCCAGCGGCACTTTAGGGAGATCCGGATGCGGCTTTTCCACGAGTTGAACCACCACATTGACATCGCCCGCGTCCAGAGCCTTCGTCCAAGTGACTTTAATCGACTCCCACTGCCAACAGCCACCGGCAAGTTCTCCGCTATCGGCCGCAAGCCGTATGTCAGCCGTGCCTTTGTATCCAACAACTAACTGGACAGGCAAGCCTAGCACCTCCTTCAGGACTCGGCTCATGACGAAAGAGGCATCTCCGGATCCCACACCCCCGAGCTTGACCGGCTGCTTCGACGCCTTCCACTGCTCTAAGGTCCTGATGCTACTCGCCCGCGTTAAAGCACAAGCCCCCGTATCTTGTACTGGAGCACCGAGCCATTCGAACTTTCGGGCATCAAACTCGATTCCTGCAGTTCCTAGAACCTGGTTCAATATCTGATAACCGTGAAAGTTGCCGATCGTGAGACCATCGGGCTTTGCGATTTTGAACATGTGATTGGCCGCGATAAGGCTGCCCGCACCGGGCATGTTCTCGACAATCACAGCAGGCTTGCCGGGAAGGTGTTTGCCCATGTGTCGCGCTATTGTTCGCGAATACGTGTCGAATCCGCCCCCTGCAGAATAACCTACAACGATGCGGATCGTTTTTCCCTCGAACTCTACTTGTGCGGGATGGGCATCGGCACTCAAGAGCGCCCACCATCCGATTAGCACGGAAACGAGCCGAATCGTCTTGACCATAACTTCTAGTGTCCCGAGTCATAAGTCATGGAACTAAATTGTGATCACGGGCGTTATACTGTACAGAGGAGGATACTCTATGCGTACAGGGCGCCCCAAAGCAGAGTTGATTTTGAGCACGGAGGAACGAGAGACCTTACAACGCTGGGCACGTCGTCCCAAGACCGCCCAGGCGTTGGCCCAGCGTGCACGCATTGTATTGGGTTGTGCTGCAGGCAAGGACAATGCTGGCGTAGCGGCAGAGCTGGGAGTTGGACGTCAGACTGTGGGCCGCTGGCGCAGTCGCTTTATAGGCAAGCGTTTGGACGGCCTGCTCGATGAGCCGCGGCCTGGGGCGCCGAGAAAGATTACAGATGCCAAGGTGGAAAGCGTTTTGCGCTTGACTCTTGAGAAAACACCGCGCGACGCCACGCACTGGAGTACGCGATCGATGGCGAGGCAGTGTGGAGTTAGCCAGAGTGCGGTGAGCCGCATCTGGCGGGCCTTTGCGCTGCAGCCGCACCGGGTAAAGACCTTCAAGCTCTCCACGGACCCGCTTTTCATCGAAAAAGTCCGTGACATTGTTGGGCTTTACCTCAATCCGCCGGACAAAGCCCTGGTGCTTTGTGTCGACGAGAAGACCCAGATCCAGGCTTTGGATCGCTCGCAGCCGTTTTTGCCGATGCGTCCCGGTCAAGTGGAGCGGCGCACCCATGACTACAGACGACACGGGATCACTACGCTGTTTGCTGCCCTGGAGGCCAAAAGCGGCAAAGTGATCGGAGAGTTTCACCGACGGCATCGGGCGGTGGAATTTCGCAAGTTCCTCGACACCATCGATGAAGAGATGCCCGAGAAACTTCAGGTCCATCTGATCGTGGACAATTACAGCACCCATAAGACCCCGATGATTCATCGGTGGCTGGCTCGCCACCCGCGCTTCCACGTACATTTCACGCCTACGGGGGCCTCTTGGATCAACCTGGTCGAGCGCTGGTTTGCGGCGCTAACCGAGAAGCAACTGCGCCGAGGCGTGCACCGTAGCACACGAGAGCTGGAAACAGCCATTCGCCAATATCTTGAGACCACCAATGGAAAACCCAAACCATTTGTTTGGACTAAGACGGCTGATGAAATCCTCGCCAACCTGGCACGATTTTGTCACCGAATCTCTAACTCAGGACACTAGGCCAGGACGTAACTCTCATCAGGTGAGCGCCATGAGCGATAAAGATCTCTTCCCCGGTTTTTCCCACACCGAGTATATCCGTCGATACACCGCGGTTCGCGAGGCGATGGATAAAGACCATCTCGACGCGATCCTGA
>DATBLC010000042.1:0-5705 GCA_036555515.1 Binatia bacterium | reverse complement strand
CAGATCGCAGAGCGAAACGTGGAGCCCAACTCCGGTCTCGGCAAGGCCATCTCGTACATGAAGCACCATTTTCATGAACTCACCTTGTTCCTGCGCGTCCCCGGCGCCCCACTCGACAACAACCTCTGCGAGCGCGCTCTGAAGAAAGCCATCCTGCATCGAAAAAATGCGCTGTTCTATAAGACCGAAAACGGCGCCCATGTGGGCGATCTGTTCATGAGCCTGATTCATACCTGCCAGCTTGCTGGTGCCAGGGCGTTCGATTACTTAACCGAACTGCAGCTCCATGCCGCCGAGCTATCTCGCAATCCTCAGCACTGGATGCCGTGGAACTACCGCCACACGCTTCAGAGTCAGAACTCTGCGGCCGGAGCCCGGATAGCCGGCTTGGCGGAAAAATAAAAGTCTAACGCAGCCTCACCGCAAGGACACGAATATTCCAGGCTCGGGCACTACACCAGTATCGGGAAACCGGACAGACAGAAACGGCGTAGATGGAATCGACATCAATTCTACAGGGTACGTCGTATCGAATAACACGGCATCAAGAAACACGGTAGACGGCATCAATGCAGCAGGAAACATCAACGGCGGGGGAAACAAAGCTACAAAAAACGCCTCGTGCAACACGCCAGGGTGTTTTTGAACAACGACGACTCGGAGCATTGGCTGAGGAAACCGGGACGCCGATCTATGCATGGGCGTTGATGAGCAATCATGTTCATATCTTGCTTTGTAGCGGGGCTTTGGGACTAGCCAAGTTTATGCGGCGACTCTTGACCGGTTATGCGGTGAGTTACAACCTGCGGCATCGCCGGCATGGGCATGTCTTTCAGAACCGGTACAAATCGATTGTCGGCGACGGCGATAGCTATTTCAAGTTTAGGGGTCGCGTCTTGAATTTTGCCATTGTCATTTGTGTTACTCTTCCTCCGAAACCGCTCCCGTAACTTTTCCATCATTTGTTCTAATCGATAATCGTCCGTCACTAAGCTGCAAAATGAGGAACGCCGACAACGAAGTTGCGCCGGTACGCTGTCGCCTAGGACAGTCTGAGCATAATGAGAGCAGCGCAACGTGTTTTGGCCGGGATTAAACCATTCTTTTCAGCGGACGAGAGGCGACAGGCATATCGAGGTCTCTTGATGATGCACATAAATCGGACTATATTTGTGCACTGTCAAAGGAGGGCGGCTTATGGCCCATACGAATATCGATCTGGACGAAAAGCTTTTGACCGAGGCCATGGAGCTAACGAGAGCCAGAACCAAGAAAGAGGTGATCCATCTTGGACTGCGTGAGCTTATCCGGCTGGCTCGGTTACGGGGAGTCAGAGAGCATCGAGGCAAGTTTCACTGGCGGGGCAACCTTGCGAAAATGAGAGAGGAAGAAACGCATGAATGGAGAAAGCCCTCTGGTCGACACAAGCGTTCTCATTGATTACTTCGAGGGCATCGATTGCCGGGAAAGCGCGGTTCTGGATAAACTCCTGGAACAGGGGCCTCCTCCGGCGACTGCCGCCATTATCGTGCAGGAGTACTTGCAAGGATTAATCGAGCCGAGCGAGTTTGCCCTCGCTGAAGCTGACCTAGAATGCTTTGATCGACTCCCTCCGCCTGACTATTCGATTCATCTTCTGGCCGCCGAAAACCACGTCAAAATAAGAAAAAGGGGTATCACCGTTCCGACTGTTGATACTTTGATTGTTACGATGGCTCACTCCGCGGGATGCGCTCTTCTGACCCGAGACGGGCGCCAAAAAGATCTGGCCCGGTTTCTGAAGGTAAATCTCCGGTAAGTCCCAATGGATATTTCTGAGAGGAGGGCAGGCCTGAGTTTTGACTTATTAGTCCAGGGCTCTGGCCAACCGGGCTTGACTCTTTAGATCTCGGTGCCCGCCCATAGGTTGAGGGGAGCGCGTGTGGGGTCGGAGGGGAGCGTGTGGGGTCGCGCCTTGTATTTTGACATTTGGCGATGGAAAGGTGTCAGGAACCTTTTGGAGGCTCCGGGCTGACTAAAAGAGAATCTCAGGCAGATGAAACAGGCGGATCGGCTTGTAGGTTTTAAAGGATGTCTTGCGTTCACCATCCAACACAACGGCGGTCATCGATTTCTCGATAAAAAAATCGGCCTCCTGAGAGCACAGCGAAATCTGGCCAGCGGCAGCACGCGGTTTCAAGTTTTTTTTAAGCGCTTCTCCAAACTATCTGTTCGCCACTCCCAGATCGCATCATTGGGCACGCGAAATGAGTCCCTGTAGCGAACGAACCAGTAAAAAATGGTACATTGAATCCATGAGTACGATGATATCTGAGGTGTACGACGCGCTGAAAGAAGCGGGTGCCAGCGAAGAGAAAGCAAGAAAAGCAGCGGAGGCCGTTGCAAGCTACGTCAATCGCTTTGCGCGAATCGAGGGCGATTTGGGTGTGGTGAAATGGATGATTGGGTTTAATCTCGCCATGACGGTCGCCGTTCTAGGGAAGGTCTTTACCGCATAACGCCTAAGCTCTTCTCGAAACTATCTGCCACTTCCTTATCATAATCCATTTGTAGCCTTAGACAAAATTGTCCAGAGACGCCGAATTAAGGGCTCAACCGCAGAGCCGTATCCGCGGTAAGGCTGCGCTTGCAAGGGCAATTTCATTGATTGCACAATCACGAAGAGATCGGGAAAACGGTGGGGCTCGATAAAACGTCTTGGGTGAGCTCGGCTTATTTACTAATGAAGGGGCGAGTCGCCAAAGAGAAACGGCTTGAGCGCAACGTTCGTAGGATTGAAAAAGCGTTGACAAAAAGCAAAAAGCGGACTTAACGGCCATTTTATCTCTTCCGAAGATTCCGGCCGGCCAGTGGCGCTACAAAGACGGCTTCGAAGGATTGCCGTTGCCGATACGGGATCACTCGAAACCGTGTGTACTCGTCGCGGTTGACGGAGACAGTGGCGGGTTTAGCGTGTAGCCGGGCGGACCGCCAGCCCATTCAGCGGCCATCGATATATCCCTTGCAATGTAGTACAAACGTAATACATGCCAGCAAGCGCGGTCATAACGGTACGCATCGATCCACAGCTCCTGACGGCGCTGAAAGAGAAGGCACGTCGCGAAGGCCGCACCGTGTCGGCCACCATCGTGGGGCTCATCGCAAGCGATGTGAAGCGAAGGCCGTGTCGCAACAGCCCGGCTCGCCGTACGATGGGGATGTTTCCGCAATTAGAGGCTCCCAAACTTGACGAGCTGTGCGAGTGGCGGCGAACTTTCTCGCGTCGTCTGCGGATGGCTTTACCGCGGCCGGGCACGAAGCGAACGTGACCCGCGCCTGCATCGACACGCACGCGTTGATCTGGTATCTATCCGGCCCAAACGACTTGGACGTTCCGCGGCCCGCTTGCTGCGCGATGCCGATTCCGGTCGTGCGGAGATTCTGATACCTGCTATCGTCGCGATCGAGTTGACGCTGCTCCGGGAGGCCGGGCGCAACGTCGTCGGCGTACCTCAGCTGGAGGCGCTTGTGGCCACCAAGCCAGCCTTTGCGCTTTTGCCACTGGATCTGCGGCAGGCGGGCGAGTTCATCTTGGTCGGCACGCTGGAAGATCCGTTCGATCGGCTCGTGGTTGCAGCTGCGCGTGCGGCAGGCGCACCCCTCGTCACCTCCGATACGGGAATTGAGGAATCCGCCCTCGTAGAGACTATCTGGGACTGATCACTGCTGGAAGTCCTTGGTCGGGGTGTGGGGTCGTCCAAATGTCGGAGCCATGGGGTCAGCCCCGATCAAGCACAATCTACGCACCGTTGGTCGTCAATTCGAATGCTATATTGTCTTAGGTTTTACAGTAATCATCTTTGCGCTATAAGACAACCTATGACCGAAGTACGCTTTGTCGACACTACGCTGCGTGACGGACAGCAGAGTCTGTGGGCTTACAACATGAGGACCGGCATGATGGTGCCGGTGGTTGAACACATGGACAAAGCCGGGTTCGAAGCCATCGAGCTCGGCGGCCCCGTGGAATTGCCGAAATGCATCAAGGAGCTGCGCGAGGATCCCTGGGAGCGCTATCGACTGGTCATCCCAAAATTCAAGAAGACACCATTGAGGCTTATCCATGGCACGCGCAGCGGCTTCGCGATCTATCCCGATGCCCTGCATCAGCTATATGACACTTGCATGGCGAAAGCGGGAGTTACCGAAGTCCGGATTTCCGATTCCTGGAACGACGCCGCCGACTGGGCGTGGCGCGTCAAACAGGCAAAAACCGCGGGGCTCAAGCCGATTATCAATCTTATTTACACGGTTTCACCGCGTCACACCGACGAACACTTTGCGCAAAAGACCCGGGAGGCGTTTCAACTAGGCGTCTACCGCGTCATTCTGAAAGACCCCGGCGGCATCCTGACTCCCGAAAGAACAAAAACATTGGCGCCGGCGGTGCTCAACGCCGCCAATGGCAAGACGGTTGAATTGCATACCCACTGTACAACGGGACTCGGCACACTCTGTTGCTTGGAAGCCATCAAAGCCGGCATGACGCACGTCAACACGGCCATTCCGCCGCTGGCTGATGGCTCGTCAAATCCCTCGGTATTTAATGTCGCCAAGAACGCCCGCGCTATGGGCTTCACGGCGCTCGTCAACGATGAACCGCTGCGCCTCGTCGCCAGGCATTTCACGGCATGCGCCAAAAAGGAAAACTTGCCCATCGGCAAAACGCCGGAGTATGATTACGCCCAGTACGTGCATCAAATCCCCGGTGGCATGATTTCCAATCTGCGCCATCAGCTGCGCCTCGTCGGCATGGAAAACAAACTCGACCAGACGTTGGAAGAAGCGGCGCAAGTGCGCGCTGAATTTGGCTACCCGATCATGGTTACGCCGCTGTCTCAATTCGTCGGCAGCCAGGCCGCCATCAACGTCATCGTTGGCGAACGCTACAAACAGGTCACCGACCAGACCATCGAATACGCCATGGGAATTTGGGGCAAAGAGGGCGCCAAGTTCATGGATGCAGCAGTGAAAGATAAAATTTTGAACCGCCCTCGCGCCAAAGAAATCGCCGAACGACCGCATCCGAGCGATTCGCTTCAGGATCTGCGCCGAAAATACGGCGGCCCGGGCGTCAGCGACGAAGAAATTTTGCTGAGATTTTTCTCCAGCAAAGAAGACGTAGACAAAATGAAAGCCGCGGGACCGGCGCGGGCTTATACGACAAACGGAACTCCGCTGCTCAATCTCGTCGCGCAACTCATCAAGCGGCCGCGCCAAGACAGCGTCTATATCCGGCGGGGTGATTTTGCGCTGCGCCTGGAGAAGCGGCAATCCACGTAGTTCGTGCTCGTGCCTCGTGCTCGTCCGAGCGCTCTTAACGAACACGAACCACGAGCACGAGCGACGAAAAGAGTTAACCCATGGCACGCGTAAAATTGATCGAAGAAAAAGAGCATCCGGAACTGGCCGAATCGGTGGCTAAAATCAAGGGCGCCCGGGGCGGGCGGTTGATCAACATTTACCGCTTGATGCTGCACAGCCCGGCGTTGGCGAATGCCTGGTTCGATTTGAATCAAGCCGTGCGCTACGGCACGGAAATCGACGGCCAATGCCGCGAGCTGTCGGTGATCCGCGTCGCCGTTCTAAACGACGTGGAATATGTCCAGCGCGCCCACGGCCCAGCGTATGCGTTAAAGGAAGGACTCACGCCCGCGCAAGTCACG
>DATBLC010000041.1:0-8819 GCA_036555515.1 Binatia bacterium | reverse complement strand
CTTTTGATCAGGTCTTTCATCTCTTTGTTGTTCACCGGTTCACCTCATTTCCCTTTAATGCTCGTCCCATCGCGTGCGTAGAGACTCACCAGACGGGCGATCATGACGGCCAAGAAAAGCTGTCCGCCGACACCCTCGACGATCGCGAAGCCGCGCGCAATGTCGGCGCGCGGCGCAATGTCGCCATAACCAAGCGTCGCCAGGGTCACGAAGCTAAAGTAGATTGCGCTCATGCGGGAAAAATCGCCGGTGAGAATGAAAGTCCCCGGATGAAGTTGCTCGAGAACCCAGTAAAAAAGCCCGAAGAAGATTCCCGCCAACAAATAGGCGCTCAGCGCCGCATAGAGATGCTCCAAATCGATCTCCGTTGCGCGCATGGCAAATCGCAAAGCGATAGCCGCTGCGATGAATCCGATCAGTGTCCAAAAACCGAGCGTCACTGCCGAAAGCGCCGGATGATCAAACCAGGCCGTCACCAAACGTCCCAGCGACACCACAGCTATTGTCCAGAGGAGTAGACGACGGTCCGGCCGCGCGCTGAAGGGCAACACAGCCGCGAGCAGATTGAATGCCAGCAAGAATTCAATCAGCGCCCCGTTCAGCTCGAAGGCGGCCACCAGCGGCGAAACCACCATGGTCAAAAGCAGCGTATAGAACAAGATCGCATAGCGTTGGCCGAAGTACGCGTCGGCGAGCGCGCCACGGCGATTGATATCGCTCACCAGTTGGCTCACCGCGTCGAGGCCTCCGGTAGAAAGTAGAAGAGAAAAGCGAGGATGGTGTACACGGTGATGAGCTGCACGCCTTTGTACCAATTCGCGCGCCCGTCACCGGAAACGATCGCGCCGATCAGGACTGCCAGGAACAAGGAACCTATCTCCGCTCGACCGAACGACAGCTCGAGGGGCGCTGGCGCAACCGCATAGCTCAAAAGCACCAGCGTAGGCGCAACAAACAGCGCGATCTGGATGCAGCTCCCGAGCGCGATGCCCATCGAGAGATCCATCTTGTTCTTTCTTGCGGTGGCGATCGCCGAGCCACTCTCGGCAGCTCCGCCGACAATGGCGAGAAATACGATGCCGATGAACGTTTGCGACATACCGAGGGCCTTGCCCGTTCCTTCTGCCGCGCCCACCAGAATCTCGCTCATCCACGCCGCTAGCACCGATGCGACCACGAGGCTGGCAACGGCTCGCGGCAGACCCCAATGTTGGTCCCCGGCATGCTGTTCTCCTTCGCCGTTTGCCGCCGCGAAAAACTCTGGGTGGGTCTTCAGCATGAAGACGAGGTAGAGTCCATAAGCAGTCAACAGGACGACCACCGTGCCCATGTTCAGCAGTTGTTCCTCGCGTATGGTCGCATCGGGCGAAAAAAAACGGTTGAATGCGCTCGGCACAATGAGGCTGATAACCGCGATGAGCATCATCGAGCTATACACGCGGGTCGCGCCGGCGTTGTATTCCTGATTATGGTAGCGCAATCCTCCGAGCAGAAAGGCGATGCCGAGAGCCAGCAACAGATTGGCCAGAATCGCTCCAATGAGCGAGGCGCGAACCATGTCGAGTAGTCCGGCCTTCAGGGCGACCACGGCGATAATCAATTCAGGAGCGTTCCCGAAGGTCGCGTTGAGCAGTCCGCCGACGGCGTCACCGGTCCGTGAAGCGATGTGCTCCGTCGAGTGCACGATAAGACTCGCGATGGGCACGATGGCCAAGCTCGCCGCGAAGAAAATCCACGTGTGCCCCTGCGGCCAAGCGTGTTCGAGTATGACGGCGATCGGGATAAAAATGAGAAGCCAATTGATCGTCATCGCAAATTTCCTGTGGACGACCCGTTGGCTCCTTTCACGACAACGCTCGCTCCAGTTTTCCGGCCAAGTCGCGGTTCACGAGACCTTGCAGCGTCAGGCGCAGATCCGGCCGCTTGTCCATGAACCTGCGCAGACTCGGGAGCGACCATCGCATGTAACGTGCCGGCTCCGTGAAGGTCACTTCTATCGGTGATGGTTCGCCAGTCAGGGCCAGCGCGGTGCCGATGATGTGCCCGGGTTCCAGCGCCCCGATCCGCTCGCCCTTTTTGCGGACGTCTGCGCTCCCGGTGATCGGGATGCAGAGGGAGGACACCGGCTCCCCTTCAGTCATGACCCTCTCGCCAGCCTCGGCGTTCTTCCACTCGCCCACGAGCGAAAGCGAAACGAATTCGCGGGGACGAAGCGAGCGGAACCCCAGGTCATAGAGCTTCTGTTCGTCCTCGGAGAGCACCACCGTGCGTCGCTCGAGATAAATGCGCGCGATCTGATACAGATTGATCGCGGTGAATACGACAGCCCAGAGAACCGGTGGCCAGAGCACTGTACCCTGAAGGAGGAAGTACGGGATGTTGGTGAGCGCGGCGGCAACGGCAAACCAGCGCAGCCAGAGAATGTCGCGCACCGAATACGCCGCCAGCATCAGGATGTTCGAGAAATGCACCAGATAGTCTAAAGCATGGATATTCATCTGGTCTCCTGTCTTTCAATTGCTGAAGAGAAACCGCGACCCGGTTTTCCCTTCCAGCAAGTTGTCCTGGATCATGCGCAACCACAGCTTTTGAGCGATCTCGTCAAGCGAAACGGTCTGCTCCGATCTTAGTAGCTTGGTGGCCACGGTGACTTCCCCAGCCGACTCCCAGAGAATTTTTCCCGTCTGCGCATCCCAGAGCTGCAGCCACAGCCTCAGGGTAGTGACCCGACTCTGAATAAAGTTCCAGCCATAGATCGAAAGCCGATCGATTATGACCTGATTGAACTCCGCAAGCCCTGGTAGCAGCACATAGCGGGAGGAAAGTGCCGAGCCGATCCGTTCTAACGGCTTGCGCTCGAGGATGCCGCCGCGACCGAAGCCCGCGATCAGAGTGCCGTAGTCCCCGGCGAGCCCTTGCTCGTTGAGCATGTTGACAGTCTCATGGGCCGCAATTCCGCGGATGGGCGGGGATGCTTCCGAGAGCGCCGCGTTCAGCGCGTGCGACAGAGGCGGGTTAAAGCCCTGGAGACCGGCGGGGGTGAGAAGGCCAAGTGTCGCCACCGGCTCGCGCGCCAGTTCCGCGACATCGAAAAGTTCTGACCTCGGCGTTGACGTGGTGTGTGTATCCGACAAGTGTAATGGTGTGCAACCAGCGAGCAGCGCTGCCGCGAATAGGAGGATTGTTCCGCGAAATCTACTGATGAGGGAATTTTTAATCATGCTTGTCGTTTTAAAATTGGGGACCTCGCCCAAATGCGTTAGCGCGCGAACGTTGGCTGTGTGCGTGGTTAACCCCCTCAACTCTTCTTGTCCTGGTCCTTCCAGACGTGGCTCTTGCTTTAGCTCCTTCGCTCCGGCGATACCGGGACTCGTCATCTCGAATGGATCGAGAATAGAATCGAGCTGCTCGGGGGTAAGCAGGTTATCCCGCAAATGAGCTCGTGGACCGGCGTTCCGCTGACGATCGCCTCGCGCGCAATGCGAGCCGCCGTTTCATAGCCCACGTGCGGATTGATGGCCGTGACCGCTTGAACAATTTGAACCTATCCTACGGCTGCCAACCGCCGCCGAGAGCGCGATAGAGTTGGACCACGCCATTAAGTTGGGCGCCCTGCGTCCGCGCAAGCTGGATCTCCGCGTCAAACAGATCTTGATCGGCGATCAAGACCTCGAGATAGTTCGACAAGCCGGTGTCGTAACGCTGGCGCGACAGCTGGCCGGCTTGTTGCAACGCGGCAACTTGTGCTTCGATCTCAACACGTGTGTCTTTCAGCTTGTCAATCGTGACGAGCGCATCCGCGACTTCGCGGAAGCCGTTTTGAGCGGCCTTCTCATACTGCGCAAGCGCCTGGTCAAAGCGCGCCTTGGTGCCTTCGTAATTCCAGAACAGCCGCCAGCCCTGAAAGATCGGTTGCAGGAACCCGCCGGAGACCGACCAGATGGCGGCGCGCTTGTCGACTAAATTGGAGAGATCGTGACTGATCCCACCGAGTGTCGCGCTCAGGGAAATGGTCGGAAAGAACAGCGCTTTCGCCGCGCCGATGTTGGCATTGGCCGCCACCAACAGCTGCTCGGCGCTCTGCACGTCGGGCCGCCGCTCGAGCAACGCCGCCGGCAAGCCCGCCGGAACCGTAGGCGGGTAATATTGGTCCGTAAGAACTGCGCCGCGCAGTATCGTTCCGGGGTTGCGTCCGATCAGATAATTGATCAGGTTTTCTTGCAGAGCGATCCGCCGCTCGAGATCCGGAATAGTGGCGGCGGTGCGCCCGCGATTGGCGACCGCCTGCTCCACCTCCAGTCGATTAGAAACACCGGTTTCAAATCGACTGCGGTAAAACCGCACGGTGTCGTCGTTCAGTTTGAGTGTGCGCCTGGAGATTTCAAGCTCGCGGTCGAGCTCTCGTAAATCGAAATAAAACTGCGCGATATCGGCGACCAGGGTAATATACACGGCGCGCCGGTCCATTTCGCTCGCGTAGTAAATAGCGCTCGCGGACTCGGCCTGACGGCGAATCCTGCCGAACACATCGAACTCCCACGCCATGCCGAACCCAGCTATCCAATTGTGGAAATTCCGATTGGCGCCGACAGACTCCGGCGGATCGCTCGCCCGCGAGACCTGTTCTGCGCTACCGCCACCGCGAACGTCGATTTGCGGATAAAGAAAAGATCGAGCGACGCCGATCTGGGCGCGCGCGTCCGCCACTCTCGCGGCCGCCGTCCGCAGATCATAATTGTTGCGGAGGGCCTCACGGATGAGATCCTGGAGCACGGGATCCTTGAATAATTCCCACCAGGGAATATCGGCGAGCGATTCAGCCGATACAGCCTGCTGTCCTCGGTGGGAATCGGGAACGATCAACGACGGTCGGTTGTAATCCGGCCCGACGGCGCAAGCACCGACGAACATCGCCATCATCGCAGTGAGTATGAGCCGAGGTCTCATGCTAATGAGCTCCTCGGTGTACTTCGAAGCCCGGCTCCCGTTCGACCGGGTGCGTCGGTCCAACGGCCACCGCGCCCTTCTTCTTAGTGAAACGGCGAATGACGTCGTAGAACACCGGCGTAAAGATCAGGCCAAAGAACGTTACGCCGAGCATGCCGGCGAAAACCGCCACGCCCAGTGCGAAACGCATCTCGGCGCCGGCGCCTTTGGCGACCACCAGAGGCACCACGCCGAGAATGAACGCGAACGCGGTCATGAGAATCGGCCGCAACCGCACGCGGGAAGCTTCCACTACGGCATCGACGCGGCTCTTGCCCTCGTCTTCGAGTTGTTTGGCGAATTCGACCACTAGGATGGCGTTTTTCGCGGCCAGACCGATGAGTGTGATCAAACCGATCTGCGTGAAAATGCTGTTGTCGAGTTTGACCAGATTGACGCCGATCAGAGCGGCCAGCAAACACATCGGCACGATCAGCAGAATCGCGAACGGCAGTGACCAGCTCTCATACTGTGCCGCCAAGACCATGAAGACGAACAACACGGACAAGGGGAAAATAATCTTCGTGAGAAAGTCCTTCTCAGCCAGGATCTGCTGCAGGGCAAGCTCGGTCCACTCAAAGCCTAACGTGGAGGGCAGTTGCTCTTGAACCAACTGCTCGCTTCGACTGATCAATTGACCGGAGCTTACCCCCGGTGCGGGGATGATATTTACCTCAGCGGAAGGATAAATGTTGTAATGGTTGACGATCGCAGGGCCGCTGGTGTTCTTGATTTTGATAAACGTCTCTAGAGGCACGCGCTCGCCGGCACCATTGCGCACTTCCAATTGGCCGATGTCCGCCGTCTTGTTGCGGAAACTGGGATCGGCCTGGACATTGACCTGCCAGTTGCGCCCTTGGAATGAGAAGTCATTGACGTAAAAAGAGCCGAGATAGGCCTGCAAAGTTAGATTGATCTCGTCCAGCGAGACGTTCGCCGCCTTGGCCTTTTCACGATCGATATCGACGAACAATTGCGGCTGAGCGACCGCGAAGGAAGTAAAGAGCCCGGTAAAAGTCGGATCGCGTTGTCCCGCTTCCACGATCGATTGCACACCACCCTCTAAAGCTGTCAATCCCGCCGCGCGCCGGTCCTGCACGTGGAGCTTGGACCCGCCTGTGGCGCCGAGGCCATCGATGGGCGGAGCATTGAAAATACCGATGCGCGCTTCCTGGACCGTAGCCAATTTCTCGCGTAGCTGGTTCGCGATGTCGTTGGCGCCGAGCCCGGGTATGCCGGCGCGCTCTTCGAAAGGGTCGAGAATGACGAACATGCCGCCCACGTTGCTGATGTTCGTGCCCAACAAGATCGAGTAGCCGGGCACGTCGATGGTGTACGCCACGCCGTTTGTCTTGCGTACGATATCGCTTATCTGCGCGACGATTTTGTCCGAACGATCCAGGCTGGCGCCTTCGGGCAGTTGGGCGTTGAGGACTAAATATCCCTTGTCTTGCTCCGGGATGAAACCCTTAGGGGTAACGTTGAATCCCCAGACCGTGAGTGCCAGCAAACCGCCGTAAATCAGCAACACGATAAAGCCAACGCGGACGAGACTGCGGACGATGGTACCGTATCCCGAGGAGAGACGATCGAAAAAGCGGTTGAACACCGTGAGAAACCGGCCGAGCCAGTGATTGATCGTGCCCCTGAACACCCAGCCCAGCGCCGTCCCCGCGGCGAACACCGCGAGACGCACCGCCCAAATCCCCCACTGAGAAGTATGCTGCGCTGCTTCATGGCTGGCTTCGGCGCCCGCGCCGTGTCCCGGCGCGGCCATGCCTAGGAGGGCCAACACATGCGGCGTGACAAAGTGATAGACGATGAAGCCGACGAGGACAGCAATTCCCTGCGGCGGAAGGGCATCGCGGTGATGTCCCGGGGTGTGTGGCTTGATCAAAGTGACGGCGCGCGCCGGCGCCATGGTCATGGCGTTGATCGCCGAGATGATGACCGAAACCGCGATGGTCAAAGCGAACTGCCGGTAAAATTGACCGGATATTCCCGCCAGGAATGCTGTCGGAATGAACACCGAGCTCAATACTAGCGTGATGGCGATGACGGGTCCGGTGATTTCATCCATCGCTTTGATGGTCGCCTCCCGTGGCGGCATGCCCGTGGACATCCAGCGTTCGATGTTTTCCACCACGACGATGGCGTCATCGACAACGATGCCGATGGCCAGCACCAGACCGAAAAGCGTCAGGTTGTTCAACGAGAAGCCCATCATCGCCATGATGGCAAAAGTTCCGATCAAAGACACGGGCACGTCGATCATAGGCATCAACGTCGCGCGCCAGTCGCCGAGAAAGATCAAGACGACGATGAACACCAAGACAAAAGCCTCGAATAGCGTCTTGTAAACTTCATGAACCGATTCGTTGATAAACACCGTCGTGTCATAAACGATGCGGTACTCCACCCCTTCAGGGAACCGGCTCTTCAGTTCCGCCATCTTGGCTTTAATCTGCTCAGCGGTCTCGAGCGCGTTGGCCCCGGGCAACTGAAAAACCGCCAGGGTTGCCGCCGGCAACCTCTGATCTTTCGAGCCGAGATAGCTATTGACATCGTAATTTTTCGCGCCGAGCTCGATGCCGCGCAGAATCATCTTGCCATCTTTGTCGTATTTGGCATCGCTCACCAGGTCGCGCAGATAAACGACTTGGCCCTGCTTGCCGGTCTTGACGATGATCTTGTCGAACTGCTCTTCCGCTGTGAATCGCCCCTGGGTATTGATCGGCAACTGAAATGGCACCGCCGCGCCCTGCGGAACAGGCGGCTGGCCGATCCGGCCGGCCGCGACTTGCACGTTTTGCTCCTGGATCGCCCGAATGACGTCGCTAGCGGTCATCTGTCGCGAAGCCAGCTTGGTCGGATCGAGCCAGATGCGCATGCTGTAGTCGCGCGCGCCGAGAAAGGTCACGTCGCCCACGCCCTTTACCCGTGCCAAATCGTCCTTGATGTTCAGTGTCGCGAAGTTGCTCAAGTAGAGTTGGTCATAGCGGCCGTCGGGAGAAATCAGATTAACGACAAGCAGGATGCTCGGCGATTTTTTCTTAGTCGAGATACCGAGCCGTTTTACTTCCTCGGGCAGCTTCGCTTCGGCGATCGCGACGCGGTTTTGCACCAGCACTTGGGCTTCATCGAGATCCGTGCCAAGTTCGAAAGTCACGTCGAGCGTCAACTGGCCGTCGTTCGTGCTACGCGAGAACATGTAGAGCATGCGCTCGACGCCGTTGACTTCTTGTTCGATGGGCTGGGCCACGGTCTCGGCGACGGTGACGGCATTTGCGCCCGGGTAAGTTGCGGTCACCTGGATCGTCGGCGGAACCACCTCAGGGTACTGCGCAATTGGCAGCTGGGTGAGCGCCACTAGACCGATCAGGATGATCACCAGGGAAAGAACGGTGGCGAAGATCGGACGATCAACAAAGAATCGGGACATAATTGGACTCTCCGTTCAGCGAACATTGGTCCCGCCAAGCCGGTCTTGAGCACCGTCGAAGGCGCGCCAAGCTTGCAAAGAAAAAATTTTCAATTGACTCTGCGAACCTTAGCGCCTTGGCGTCTTTGCGGGAGACAGTTTTTTCTGATCCTCGCTTCATCAGTGCGGCTTTGCCGCCGTGCCGGCTTGAGCGTCGTTCGTTTTCGCTTGGGCGATCGCTTTGCCTGAACTATCCAACGGCTCAACGGGATAGTTGACCCGCGCCCGTTGCAACCCAAGGACGATAATCCAGTCGCTTGGCTTGAGCTGTTGGCCCTTCTCGGCGGCACTAACGACACGCATCCCGTCATCGAGCAAGCGGCCCGGTTTGATATCGCGACGTACGACCACG
>DATBLC010000040.1:0-14114 GCA_036555515.1 Binatia bacterium | reverse complement strand
CGTCTTGGCGGGCAGGCCGTCAGGATGGTTAAGGAGAATACTAAAGACCCCACGAACCAACTCGCCACGGCGCTTCGGTGTGATTTCAGGCATGAATGTCCCTCAGGAAACGATGCACTAAACCGTATCTCGTTCTTCTGGCGTAATGCAATGTATTTCGCCCAAAATCAAGGGTCAAGTTCCTCTTCTCATAACGAAGTATCCGAAAGGGCAGGTGCTCCACGCTAACGTCACTTCATTGATTGAGTCGCCTGTTATCGATATTAAATCTCTTCATGTGTGGCCGCTTCTCCGAAACTTTCGACTACCGCGAGCTAAAGGTCCGCTGGAACGTCCAGGGGGACCTCTCGTTTGCGCCGCGCTACTCGCAGGAAGCGCCGGTGATCGTACGGAACGGTGGGCGGAACGAGCTGAAATCCATGCGCTGGGGCCTGGTGCCCTCATGGGCCTGGCCCAAGTCTTGCCCTAATCTTCCAGCGACATTATGAAAGCCCCGAGGCATTCTCCGTTAATCGCACCGGTGGTCAAACATCGCGTAACGCTGGCAGAACCGCAGGTACTCAAGCCGGTTGTCGAACTGCGACTCCTTGTAAACCAACCTCGGGGCAGGGCCGGTGGCGCAGCCTGCGAAAAAAGCGGCACAGAGTAACACTGCAACAACGAGCGATTGAATTTTCATGGCATTTCCCTTTCATCAAGCGGCATGAATCAAATGAAGCACAAGGTAAAAGCCTAGCGCCGAATAGACTATGGCCACGAAGGTCAAGCCCCGTAGTGGCAGGCTTGGCCGGATTCACGAGGGCCATTCCATTGGTCCCTCCTCCTCGGGATATTCATCCCGCTCTAAGGTAGCATAAACGAGCGAATAGACGAGCGCGAGCAAGGCCAGGCATGCAGCTAGGATGGAGAGAAAGACGGTTTTCACTTCACTCCCGCATTTAGAGGCTGACAGTTATTCGCCAGGATGAAATATGATGCCGTGCCGTCAAACGCCTGAAGCAACAGATTGAAAGCCAGGAGTCCTCGAAGATTCATCACGTCGTCCCGGCTGGTTGCGAAATGAATGCGATGCCGATTCGCAGAGAAATCGACTCGGGAACGATCATCTTGCTCGCGTGGAAATATGCGCCCGTGAGGGCGATGAAAGTGCAAAAGCCGATCATGAACATGCCAAGATGAAAAAGGCCACTGAGCGGCGCACCGCCGCTCTGTTCCTTTCTCAGCGAAATGAGCAGGACAAACAGGAGCGTTAAAAGAAAAATTGCAATTACGGTGTGACTAATGGTCTTGAGAGCGAGTTCCGGTTGCATCGAGCTTCGCCCTTCAGTGAAAAGTTCCGGGCCATTTTCTTTTTGCCGTGAAGAGCCGGGCTGTTATTTTCTCTCTTTCCTCAAGTGACGAGGATTTCGCTGTGTGATTTCGGTGCCCTGGAATTAACCCCGCTTCGTCATGGGTAAACAGCCAGCGGCGTAACCACTTCTGGTGGGTCTTGGATTTCTGCTTTTGGAGCGCATGAAAGAAGACGCGCCACGGGGTCAATAATCTCGCCATCGGGATCTCCAAATCACTAATAATGCTAACCCGATGCCGTACGGATTTGGCCGGTAATGGAACCGCATGTTCCCAAAACCACGAAATCATCTGCATCCCGGACGGCCCTGAAGTTCGGGCGGCTAATTATGAATGGGCGTTTCCGCCCTGTCGAAAATCATGTGAGGAGATGCCTGGACGGGCTCGTGTACGACGGCTGCCTACGGGAGAACTGCCACTAGCTAATTGAGTGTGAAATGGACATCGGCATAAGTGCGTGAAATTAATGGTGGCCAGGGACAGAATCGAACTGCCGACACGAGGATTTTCAGTTCCGCCATGGTGCTGGCACCATGTGTCACCAACGGTCGTCAACTGAGTGTATCCAAGCGTTTAATCTCTCTGCGCTCTCGCTACATTTTCCGTTCAAAACACATAGTACCGAATGGTTCTGGCAAAGTTGTGGCAAAGCCAACCCAGTCTTGACTCGTGGGCAGAGGTGGAGCGCGCCGCCTCTGACGAAGCCGACGATCCCGAAGACGCCGAACCGATGCCGATGAGCAGGGCACTGACCCGCCACCGGGTCAGCAGGATAACAATGAAGGAGGATAAGGGTGAAGGCCCGACGCAAAATGCATTCGAACGCGAAACCTAACTAACCCCGGCAAGAATATGGTGGAGCGTGATGTTACGTCACGGATCGCGGAGTTGAAAAAAGGGACCCGAGAAAAATTCCCACAGGAATGTCTGTGCTTCTTGACCTGCCTTCTAATGGGTGACCCTAATACTTGCGCTTCGTCAGGATTCGCAAGATCTAAAAGCCTGGCCCCAATAATCCACCAATAATCCTCATGAACTACCCGCAATGCAAACTTAAACTTCACTTCACGCAGCGTGTTGGGATATGGGCGGCTCCAATGGAATCGTAATTCGAAATGTGGTTCCTTTGTTTGGCTCGCTGGCGCAGGAAATGACGCCGCCGTGGGCGGCGATGATCTGCCGCGAAATGGCCAAACCTAATCCGAGCCCGTTGGGTTTCGTCGTGGTGAAGATTTCGAAAACATCTACTTCACCGGGGATTCCCTGGCCCGTATCCTTGACTTCCAACACCACCTTGTCTTTCCTTTGAACGCCGAGCAGCACGAGCTTCCCGCCCTCCGGCATGGCCTCCGCGGCGTTCTTGCAGAGGTTCAGAAGAACTTGCTTGAGCTTTTGTCGGTCGGCCGTGACGCGAGGCAAGGAAGGCGGGAAATCCAGCTCGGTTCGGATCCCCCGCTCGCGGTGATGATGCTGTTCCATAGCGACGATTTCAGCGGCGACCTCGCCGCAGGATACCGAGTTCAAATTAAGCCGGTCCGACCGTACGAAATGTCGCAGGTCGTCCAGCAGCGCGCGCAGCCGATCGATCTCGCTTTTCAAATTTTCGACATCACGGCGGACAGCATCAAGGCTGATTTTGCTTGGATGGGCAAGTTGCTGCTCGAGAAACTGCACCGTGAGGTACATGCCGTTAAGAGGATTGGCGATCTCATGCGTGATGCTCTTCATGAATACAAAACTGGTTTCATCCATATGCGATATCCTCACTTTAAGATGTTTTTAGTTTTGATAAATCAGAAATATTTCGCGGATATGAAGCTGAGCTGAATTCCATGTGAAAACCGGGTAGAACGCACTTTATCGCGTGGAAAACGACATGCGGCGGGCTCCCTCTTCTCCTTCGTGCGTCAGAGCTAACATCGAGATAGCCCGCCCAAAGAATTATAAATTTTCCGCCCGCTTCCGCTCCCTGCCATCCAGTCCCGCGAGCGAGACGTTTTCATTATCGAAAACGCCACCCATGACGCCCTTTCACGGTAACACTGCCGACATAATCGTTCAGACCACGAGGAACAGGAGACCTGCGGAATAAACCAGCCGGTTCAATCGCAGCGGTGGTCAAACATCGCGTAACGCTGGCAGAATCGAAGGTACTCAAGCCGGTTGTCGAACTGGGACTCCTTGTAAACCAACCTCGGTGCGGGGCCGGTCGCGCAACCTGCGAAAAGAGCGGCGCAGAGAGACACAGCAAGAACGAGCGATTGAATTTTCACGGCATTTTCCTTTCATCAGGCGGCATGAATCAAATGAAGAACAAGGTAAAAGCCTAGCGCCGAATAGACTATGGCCACGAAGGTCAAGCCTCGAAGTGGCAGGCGCTTTTTCACGGTTAGTGGACGACCGGAAAGCTTCTTGTCCTGCTGGGGCTTCAGCGGCTCCATCCTTTAATCCGCCTTCGTCAGCCTCTCGAAGGAATTGCTTCGCTTTATTGGCTGGTGGAGCGGAGGGCTTTAGAGCCTCAACACCTTGTTTGGGAACGACTGGGGATTTGTTGGATCGCTGCGGCGTAATTGAGGCAGCGAGTGGTTCGCTTTGAAGCGTCTGTTTCCCGTCTTTTTCTGGTGAAATGGTTAGTTGCGACGAATTCACAGCTACCGCACCCGCAGTGCTCAGCACTCGATGTGCACCGGAGTCGCGGCCACGTTCGTACGATATCCCGCCGTCTCTACACGCAGCTTAAGCGGAAGGTCTCTAATAGTCTTTTTCGCGGTGAGCCGCTTGAATTGCACCAGGTCGCGACACGACGGTTCTCAAGGGTCCGCTGCAACTGCAGAAGCCGATGTGGATATCCCTGGATAGACGGACGCGGCACCAGGGAGACCGCAGCCCCCCACGTTGTCATGCTTGCGTGAGAATCCCGACGCCGGTGTTCGTACGTGAGGGACGAAATCTCCTTATACCGAGCGTTCTCGCCGCTGCCTCAAAGTCTACCTGCCCTGTACGGAGACGGACTCTCAAGTTGCCTTAATGGTGAACTGATTATCAGATCGCAATGGCCGTTCATGTCCACACTTAAAATTATGATCCGAGGGCTTCATCTACGTTTTTACAACGAGCATGTCACGCTCACCATCATAGTCGAAGGTGTCTGGTGCCCATTGTTGTATTTGTTTGAGAACCCGGTCGGTCAGGGCAACGGCTATGTTGTACTTATTGTCGACCCTGGCGGAAATCACAATCCCGACCAGTGTATAAGTCTCCTGATTGGCGAGATGCGATCTCGTCCAGATGGGACTCCCGCTCTGCGAGTTGGCAGTGTCGGCAGTATGAAAAAAGAGAAAGGGATGGTTGGCACTATTACTCAGCGTATTATCAACTCTTCCCGAAGCAAGCCATTGCATCCACTTTTTCCGAGGCCGCGTCTCTACGCTCGGTTTCTTACTGGGATAACCTATCGTCTCAACGTCACGTCCGTGGATCTGCTGTGGAGTCGTCGCTTTGATCTCAAACGTTTTCGAACTGCCCCAATATCCCAGGGGCGGCAGCTTTCGTTCGTCCCTATGCAATTTGCCATTAAGAATGAATTTCCTCGTTTGAACCGGCGCCAGTAAATGGATGGGCCGGGACAATTCAATCAGCGCGAAGTCATCAAAATCATTCACTACAACAGAGTGCTTCTGTTTATTGGTGTATCCGGAAGGGTGACGATAAGGTTTCTCGGTGTTTATGGATCCGTAGGGTTCACTGAGGCTCTTTTTCGTCATGCTAAACGCACCATTGTAGGCCGGAGCAACCTCGATGGCCGTACCCACAAATAGTTTAGTGTATCGTCCCGTCCTGTCCGGATCGTCATAACTCCTGACGACGTGCGCAGCCGTTAAGACGTGTCGCGGGCTGATCAGAAGGCCAGTTCCGCCCAGGCTCCACGCGAAACCTTCTTTCTGTTCGGTTATGCCTTTAAAGTCGTACGTGAGTGTCGAGATCTCATTCGCAACGTTCAGCAAGCACACCCATCGATTGGGCTCCTTGATTGTATTCCTCTGTGCTTCCCGATCGTCATCGGCAATCACACCGGGCTCCGCACCCACTAAGGCTGCCGCGGAAACGAGATCTGATTCTGCTTCCTCGCCACCGTGCTCTAGGCCCAGAAATTGCTCGGCGCTTACCTCAGGCTGCCAGTCGATGTATGGAAGAGGCAGCGTTCCATTGAGCGCATTTACCATCTTCTCCATGGTCTTACTGCCAACCTTCCCATCTGCAACGAGGCCATAGTCGGATTGGAACTCCTTGATCTGATCCTGCAAGACGCCACTGGATTTACCGATGGTGTTGGAAAGGCTGCGTCGGTATATCCGCTGCAGCGCCACCTGATTCAGCGCAAAGTTCGAAGCTACCGTCAGAAACCCAGATGCTTCCAATCCGTAGGTCTCTTGAAAGTCCCGAAGAGCACTCCTGGTCGGAGGATCGTTGTGATTACCATTCACCGGCACGTTGGTATAGCCGCCCACGGTTCCGAGGATTGTCTGGTACCATTTCACGATTCGTTGTGTTTCTTCCGCGTTACCCATGTCGTACCTCCTTGGGCCAGGGTTTGCGCATTACTGCGGCGAACGGCTCAAGTGTAACCGCTCCGGCCAAGTCGTATTGCAACTGAAGAGTGCGTACAAAGATGGCTCCACCCATATCGTCATGGCGCCAAAAGCTTCGCTAGCCCGTGGGACTGCGCAAGGCTTGAGACCAAAGTTCTTGCATTGTAACAGGCTGATTTTTGCCCGTGGTCGCCATCGTGAATCCTCCCTCAAGGTCTCATGCTACTTGAGCGTATCGTTAAGCAGCCGCGCACGGCACTCAAACACCACGCCTTGCAGACTGCGCCGCCAGAATGCTGATAGAAACTGCGATGCCATGTGTCGGTATAGGCATCCATGCGGCGATTCCTTTCGCTATAGATAAGCGAAAGCAACAGTTGCTACAAGAAACCAGCGATTCTTGCCCAGTGCAATCAAAATGCCAGGGGCACTGATATTTGGTGCTGAGGATTGAGATTCGCGGGCTAGACACAAACCATGTCTTATCAATTCGTTATGGTTCAAAGAAGCCAATCTTGTAGAATGATACCGAATGGGAGTGTATGAGGGGCAATCGACCGGCATCAAGCCCGTCGTTTACATCCGTATTTTTTTGTAGACACAGGTGTATCCAAAGTTACAGGGGTAGCTTGACGGCTTGCACGGGCGGGTTGCGGCCTGGTTCGCGGAGGACAATTCTGTGATAGTCGTGGCAGCGCGGGCATGCTCAGGCGAGGTATTTAGCCATCCGTAACCCTTAGCCGTTCCAATACGTGCGCATCTAGCCAATCGCCAACATCCTGACCATGCCAAAATTCTCGCTGGTGGAGTGAAGGACCGCAGTCTGAGTTGGCCGCCACAGCTTGGGCAGGTGATGGGCCGGCGGGAAAAGGGCCGTTATCAGCAACGCTACCGCGACGTGGTCAAAGCCGAACGGGGCAGCGCTCAATCACTGCGAGCGAGGAATTGCGCGAACCAAAATGATCTCGTTTGAGGCACGTGGAGCTGTAACTTTGTTACACAGGTGTATATGCTCGATACATACTCAGTTCACAACATCTCTGCCCTCCGCTCCTCCCCGGCATTATTCCGGGCCTTTTTTGGCGATTTTCTTGTACATCTCGCCCGATCAGCCTTGGCTACCTGTTTGCTTTGGTATCAGCCGAAGCAGAAATGTAGCTAATAGCTCTACGACGGTAGAGCCTCAGGAGATAACACGATGAGTTCGATCGAGGTCAAGTATTCTCAACTCAAGGCACAAGGCTTCATCCCGGCCCAGCTGGCTCCTGGGGTTGAATTGCCTGTGGTCAGTGTTCCAACAGGCGACGGAAAAGGGACCTTCTTCGCGTATGCGTTCGTTGTATCCGGCATATCCACGCCAATCACAATTTACGACCACCCGAGCAACGGGACTTTTGAAGTTCACGGGGCAATTCTCGCGCAATACCTAGCGAGGGGTGGTCCTTTGGGCGATCTTGGCTATCCAATTTCCGACGAATACGTAGACGTCGCTAACGGGACCGTAATCGGCCGCATCAGCGATTTCCAGAGGGGTTCGATTTTCTGGAATGCATTGTCAGGTCTAACGACGGTCATGCTCGTTGGCCCTGTTAGCGAGGACTTCGAAATTGTCGAAGGAATCGATGTGTCGGACCATCAGGGCGCCATCAACTGGAGCTCGGTTGCTGGCAATGGAGTAGTTTTCGCCTACATTAAGGCGACCGAAGGCGACAACGTGACCCAAGCTACGTTCACGACAAACTGGAGCGCCGCGAGCGGAAAGGTCTCTCGAGGCGCGTACCATTATTTCCATCCCCGAGCCAACGTAGACGCAACCCGTGCGCAGGTAGACCATTTCATTAATACAGTTAATGCAACTGGCGATCTCGGCGATTTGCCGCCGATGGTCGACGTCGAAGAGTTAGCTCCCAACGTCACCGCAGATCAGGCCGTGGCCTCCTTACAATTTTTCCTATCACTCGTCGAACAAGGATTCGGTCGGCGTCCCGTGATTTACACTTTTCCCAGCTTCTGGCAAAACAGTATGAAAAATTCGAGTACGTTTTCACTACACTATAATCTGTGGATTGCTAACTACGGTGCCAAACGAGCCGATGGCGGCGCCGACCGGCCCGTGCGCGGACCGATCATCCCTGGCGGTTGGCCACGGCATACAATTTGGCAGTATGCGGTTTTGCCTGGCTTGCCCGGAGTTACAACACTGGTCGATCGCAATTCAGTGTTCCTACCGGCAAGGAATGATTTGGGAACATTTCTTTCACAGATTCCGTGAGAACGACCGGGAAGTCCATGCTCCCATGAACGATTTTCTGGAACTAACCTGTCTGTGAAGGGCTCGGTAAGAGAGTAACGGCACTCGTGAGCGAATTGGAAGCTGCCCAGCAACTAGTTCGCGAATGGACTCACAGAATTTCGCCCAGAACAATGACCGACCAAGGAAGGCACGGTTGACCAGTTTGCTCTCAGGATTGATCAAAGCCGCATCTTTTGAATCAGAGTCGGCTCATCAGACCGGTTGATGGGTAGTCTAGTGGGCCGCCATAAGTGTTGATTTGAACGAGGTTTTGAGTGCTGTCCGTGAATTGTCCTTGACAGGCGAGAAAGTGTGCAGTCTAGATTCGTGAATACAGAAGCAAGCATCCTCTCCTCACGCACTAATAAACTCGCCTTTGTGCCCACCATCCCTGAGCGACAACCAAGCCGGTTAGACTACCCTCCTGTCGTGTTTGTTAAAGCTGTAGTCGAAGCCTTGGGCGCAAATTCACAACGCTAGTCTCAATCCCTTTTTCATCGGGTCATCGATTCGTTCAGCGGGTCTCCCAAATATCACCTGAGTTTGGAACAATCCCGATGCCTGTTGCTCGACACGTCGTTTGCGGGCGGGCAGTCAGCTTCGCCCCCATTGAAAATTGTGAGCGGTGTTAAGGATTTAGAGGTGGCCAGGGACAGAATCGAACTGCCGACACGAGGATTTTCAGTCCTCTGCTCTACCGACTGAGCTACCTGGCCACAAGTTTGAAAAAAGCAATATTGCGCAAAAGCTGAAGCGAGTCAAGTTGATGTCTGCGCTTTGCCGAGCTTTTCCAGTTGTGCTTCGACGAAATCAATGACCTGGCTTTCCAGGCGAACGCCATTGAGGGCATTGATCTCCTGGATGCCGGTGGGGCTGGTCACGTTGACCTCGGTGAGATAGCTGCCGATGACATCAAGGCCGACGAGATACAATCCGTCCTCGCGCAAGAGCGGCGCCAGCGCGGCGCAGATCTCCCGGTCACGTTTTGTGACTTCAGTTCTGACGCACTGCCCGCCGACGTGAATATTGCCGCGGGTCTCGGTCTCCAGCGGCACGCGCAACACGGCCCCCAGCGGTTCGCCGTCGAGCACGATGATGCGTTTATCGCCCTGGCGGATTTCAGGCAAATAGCGCTGCCCCATGATTATCTTGCGGCCGTTGTCGGTGGCGGCCTCGAGGATGGCGTTGGTGTTGCGGTCCTGAGTGTTGAGGTAAAAAACGCCGCTGCCGCCGCAGCCGTCCAGCGGTTTGATGATCATTTCCCCGCCATGCTCCTCCATAAAATCCCTGAGCCGTTGCATGTCGCTGGTCACCAGCGTCTGAGGAATCTGTTCGGGAAAGCGCAAGGCATACAGTTTTTCATTCGCCTCGCGTAACCCCTTAGGATCGTTCATCACGAAGCACTTTTTCGGGTCGATCAAACTGAGCAGGTGCGTAACGAAAAAAAATTTGAGATCGAAGGGCGGATCTTTGCGCATCCAAACGGTGTCGAAGTCCTCGAGCGCTCCCGCGGCCAATTCGCCAATTTGATAATGCGGCGTAGCCCGCGCGAGTTGGAGGCGGCGATAGCGGCCGTAGGTCGTGCCGCCGCGAATGTAGAGATCGGCCAATTCCATGATGAAGACTTCATGGCCGCGCTGCTGCGCCTCGAGCATCAGAACGAACGTCGTGTCTTTGTCGATATTGATTTTGTCCACGGGATCCATCACAACCCCGATCTTAAGGGCCGCCATTGTCCTTATTCCTCCAGATTAGTGCGACGGCACACGGTGAAGAGATCTTGGTGGTGTCTCTAGCTTTGAGATTTCAATGTGGCTTTTCGTCACTGCTTCGCTGCTCACTCTTTTATAACCCAGGTGCGCGCCAGATAATCGTGCCACGCCCTTTTTTCAGGGCTCCAGAGAACCCATAAAAAGCCCAACAGCAGCGGCGCAAAGCCAACGGTCCCGATCCAACGCAGGCAAGCGCGCCGATAACCGATTCTTTCATGGTCGGCGCCGACGACTCGCAGACGCAAGAGCCATTTGCCGATGGTCTTTCCGTGCATGCCATGAAACAGCACGAAGTAGACCGTCGCCAGCATCGTGGTCGAGGCAGCAAGCAGTAGCACGAGCGGCATCAGTGTCGCCCTGGTGATGGTCCGATGGTGCGCGGCGAGTCCCACTTTGTAGCCAACGTAAGCCATAAGACCCATCACAAGCGCGAGCACGATGACGACGAACCAATCGATTAGAAACGCCGCGCCGCGCCGAAAAAAACCACCGTAGCGCGGCGCACCAGCCGGTTCAACCGGAGTCTCAACGGTGGGCGTAGCCGGTGTAATTTCGCTCGCCGCGGGAAATTGCCAGGCATCGGCGTCCACCGGCCGTTCGAGTTCGAACGGTTCCTCTCGAGTCAAATTGAAATCTTCCCGGCGCGGAGCCCCGAAGACCACCCTATGATGCAGTATCTTGGCGCCGCATTTTTCACAGCGTTCAGCCGACGGCAAAACCAGCGCATCACAATTTTGACAGTTCATGATTTTGAGTCTATTTCCTGGAACCTGCTCCTAGTGCTTCAACGCCTTGAACGATTTGAACGGTTTGAACGTCTTGAACCGCCACAGCCGCTCATTAGAGATAGCCGCTCATCCTGCCAAGAGCAAGCTAACAGGCTGCTGAAAAAACCTCATAGGCTGCGTTGCGCTCGATCGCCTCGCTCCAACGTAACTCGTAAGTACGCCTCCGCTCGTCGATTTCTCGCGCGCCTTGCCTCTGAGATTTTTTGAGCAGCCTGCAATCAGCGTTTCTCATCACCCTGCTAATGCAGGTCGCCCCAGAGAAACTGCGCCAGCGAGACCGCCGTCACCGCGGCGGTTTCGGCGCGCAGAATTCGCAGGCCCAGAGATACCAATTCGAATCCGTGTACTGCAGCCGCTCGGGCTTCCTCAGCGCTGAATCCTCCTTCAGGACCGATGGCAATCAGTACGGATCCGGTGTCGCCGCGCATGTCCCGCACCTGCAGCAACGACTTTGGAGGCGCATTTTCCCAAAAAAATAACCTGAGAGTATTCGGCCGGGCCCAACCCAGCAAGTCACGAAACTCGCAAAGCGGCATGACTTCTGGCACGCGCGCGCGGCCGCATTGTTTCGCGGCGCTCAGAGCGATCTTTTGCCAGCGCGCTGCGCGTCTCTCAGCCTTGGCCGCGTTGAGCTTCGCCACCGCGTGGACAGAGGCGAAAGGAATTATCCGGTAAACCCCGAGTTCCGTCGCCTTTTCGACGACGAAATCCATCTTATACCCTTTGGTCAAACCAACCGCTAGAGTCAAATCCAGCGGGGACTCCCGCTGCGCGTCGCGCGAATCAATAATTTCTATTTCCGCGCTCTCGGACCCGAAGGAACGGATGACGGCTTCGTGCTCCTGTCCAGCATCGTCGAAGACGGTAATCCGGTCGCCGGCGCCTAAGCGCAGCACACGCCGCAGGTGCTGCAACTCCTGGCCTTCGATGACGCCCAAATCACCATGAATCTTTGTCTTAGGTATGAAAAAACGAGCCATATTATTAACAGCCGGGAAGCCCGGTTCAAAACGTTCAAGCCGTTCAAAACGTTTTGAACGATTTGAACCCTTTTAAGGTCGCCGCAAGAGCACGGTTACCCATTCTTTCTCCCGCTTACGCCTGACTACGTTGAAACCGCCGGCAAAACGGCGAATTACGCCGCGAGCTTTTTGCTGCAAAATTCCCGAGAGAACGAGAAAACCACCGGGCGCAACTTTTTTCGCCAAGCTATCGGCGAGATCAACGATCGCTTCCGCCGTCAGGTTGGCGACCACCAGAGAAAATGATCTCCGGATTCCGCCGAGCTTTGCGCCCGAAAGCCGAACGTTTCGCGCGGCGTCATTGGCGCGCAAATTTTTCCGAGCAACTTTGAGCGCTACGGGGTCATTGTCGATGGCCCACACTTTTTTCGCGCCTGATTTGATCAGCGCGATGGAAAGGATTCCCGACCCCGTGCCGACGTCAAGCGCATCGAATTCGGCGCCGTTAAACCGCCCCGCGACGCTTTCAATAAACTCCATGCAGCCGCGCGTAGTCGCGTGGGTGCCGGTACCGAAGGCCAGACCGGGTTCGATGGTGATCAAATGACGACCTCTCAGCGGCGGCGGCGCCAGCCACGGCGGACAAACCAGGAAACTTCGTCCAATTTTTTGCGGCGTGAAAAACTTCCGCCACGCGCTATTCCAATCGCGGTCTTTGATCAGGCGCCAGCGCAAGCTTTTTTCATCGACGTTGGGATATATTGCTGTGATGCCGCGCAGAAAACGTCGCACCTCGCCACGCAACCGCGGCGCGCCCTCATCGCCGGCGAAATATCCTTGGACTTCCCCATTCTTGAGAACGACACCGGGCGAGCCCAGTTCGATGAGAAAATTGGCGATGCCATCCAGCGCCGACGGGTCGGCGCGGACTGAAATCTGCAACCAGGCGGAAGGCACAATTTTCTATGCCACAGGGTCCTGCGTGGTTCAATTGAGCAGCTGCCGCGCCAGCCATCTTGTTAAAATCGCTTCTTCCAGATAAGGAAATTACAGCACTGCCTAAATCCTATGGGCAGGCTGCCCAAAAAGATCTCAGAGGCAAGGTGCGCAGTTTTCGTTATTCGTGGTTCGTGTTCGTCGAGCACGAGAAACGATCAGGCTTTCCGCGAGGCGATTGAGCGCACCCTTCGACAATGCTCAGGGCAATCGGCATATGAGTCTTTTTTAGTAACCTGCAAGGAGCCGTACCGTGAAACTTGCATCCATAAAGCCGAATGACATCGCCGTTATTAGAGACAATGCCATCATCCCGGTGGGCAACTTGCTCGCCCGTCATGGAGCATTGCCGAGGAACTTTTCGATGCTCGATGTGATCGCCGACTATGATCGGCTTAGCGCGCAATTGAACAGCGTGGCGAGCAGGGAGAAAGGTGTGCCGTTCGACCCCGAGCAACTCAACCCCCCGGTGCAAAATCCGTCAAAAATTTGGGCCGCGGCTGGCAATTATAAGCGCGGCACGGAAGGGTTGGGGGATGCGCGCGGCCGAGGCACCGCGGCAAAGACCTCACCGCAGGAACTTCTCGAAAATATTTTTCTCAAGCCGCCGTCATCGATTGCCGGGCCTGGAGCGAACATCGTGATTCCGAAAAACGCCGATTCGATCTTTCCGGAGTTGGAGCTCTGCGTCGTCATTGGCAGAAAGGCGCGCAATCTGAGCAAAGCGCAAGCCTTCGACGCCGTCTTCGGCTACACCATCATGCTCGATGTAACCGCGCGAGGTTATGGGTTGAGCAAGAACCTTTCAGGCACCCGCAACGTGCGAAAAGGATTTGAAACCTTCGCCCCGATCGGGCCTTGGATCACGACTAAGGATGAAATTCCCAATCCGGACAATCTTTGGATGAAACTATGGATCAACGGCGAACTCAAGCAATCGGCCAAGACCGATGCGATGATCAATGACATTGCTACTCTCGTATGTTTCTTGTCGGAAGTAACGACCTTCTACCCTGGCGATTTAATCACCACGGGAAACCCCGATTCGCCTGAATTTCAAGAAAAGTTAAAACCGGGGGACGCGTTGAAGGCCGAAATCGAAGGCATCGGCGCCATGACCCTGGGCGTTGCCAAGGAAGCCTAGCTGGTAATAGCCCGAGTGGGTTCAAATCCTTCAAGCCGTTCAAAACGTTTTGAAGGGTTGGAAGTTTTTTAGCGGATTACTAATGAGTTCGTTATTTAGAGACTATGTCGCTAGTGTGCGACCGAGAGGCGAGCCCTTCCGATCGCGGTCAATGGTTCTCTGCCTTGCTGGCCACCACCCCGTCCTCTCCATAGGTGGAAATGCCCGCCGGCAGGGCCTG
>DATBLC010000039.1:0-3212 GCA_036555515.1 Binatia bacterium | reverse complement strand
AACATCGAACATCCAACCTCGAATAGCTTTTTTTCGCTTACGCCCTTCCGGAGCCAACCACTTCAGCCCGCTTCTCGCCCCATTCGATGCGGGGTCCCGCCTAGGAGTATCGAGTGTGCTGTTGCCGAAATCGTCGAACAGTTCGTGGCTAGTCTGACCAAGCTAGCGGCGGCTGCTGAACGCCGGCCGGAATTCGCTTTCTCGGGCACGACGAATTCGAACACCTGGCTTGCCGACGAACCTCGGTTTCAGCACACTAGCTTCGCCCAAATGCGCGGGAGATTTTAGGGCGGAGCTATGCCGTGTGGCGCACGTACGGAAGCCCACCGGAAGATCACTCAAGGTTGCTTCTGAACTCGAATATCGACATACGAAACATTAATCAAATGCGGCATAAGCGGAATAGGGAGATTCATGTGCCAAAGATCTCTGCGATCTCGGCGTCTCTGCGGTGAAGAATCCGTTAATCCGAGCGAACTTTCTTATTCAAGTCGTTGCGGCTGGATGGTGAAAATAGCAGACTGAATTGATGCAGTACTGCGCTGTTCCAGCTGAACGAAAAGAGCCGCCGAACGATCCGAAGAAGCCGCCGGTCAAGCCGCCGCCCCGGCGTCGAAAGCCGCCGGTGAAAGAGCCCCCTCCGCCGCCGAATCCCGGAGACCCGCGGCCAGGGGATCGGCCTCCGATTGGCGATCCGCCGAGCAGGAGAGGACCCAAGAGAGTCTAGCAGGCTGCTGAAAAAGACTCATATCCTTCGTTACGCTCGATCGTCTCGCTACAACGTACTCGCTAAGTACGCCTCCGCTCGCCGATTCTTCGCGCGCCTCGGCTCTGAGATCTTTTTGAGCAGCCTGGAACCTGGGTTTTTTATCACCCTGCTAGGGCATTGATCGTTGCGGTGCCGTTTTCGAACGGTGACTAGTCGAGATACTTCGGTGTTCGAAAAGGGTTTCGCACCCACGCAAATCGTCTCAACGCGTCAGCTTTCGCTAAGTTGCGAATGGAGGACGATCGCACCACGGGACACATGACGCATGAAGAAATTAGACGCTAAAGATTTGATGTTCCGACGCCAAAAGGACTGGGAACCGAAGCGGATAGCGGAACGCAACAACGGAAATCGAAAATGGCATCTCACCACGAAGTGGTTCACGGAACATGAAAAGGACAAAGGCTGTTCACCCCCATCTCTTTCTTCCCCCGGTTTCGGGGGAAGATGAAGGAGGGGGACCGCAAGGGTGCGACTTCGACGGTTCCACGGATCGTAATTTCAAAGGACACGAAGAGCCTAGCGCGGCAGAGCCGCAACGAAACAAAAGATGGGTGGGTCATCGCGTAGTCGAGTGGGTAGATTTTCGTAAGAATTGAGATGACAGCCAACATGGAAGCCAGCCATAAAGTCTTTGCAGGTCGTATGAAAAAAGGCATGGTGGGGCCATGGCGACCTCAAAGAAGCGGGTGCGACGGTTGTGGGATACATATGCGTTCTCGGGCTTTCGGCCGCTTCCTGTGGTGCGGGGAGTTTTCGGCGATCGCAAGGCACGCGTGGTTAATCTTACTCGGCGCTCAAAAAAACTATCTGTGGCAGCTGCGGGCACCTCCAGCGCGGTTGGTACGATCGACGGATGCGCCGGGTTCGCGATCTGTCGTGCGGCGACGTGCGGGTGTACCTGGAATTCGAGGTGCGCCGGGTCAAGTGTCGAAGTTGCGGCAAAGTGAAGCGCGAGCGAGTGGAGTTTTTGGCGGGCAATCCGTTTTATACCAAGCGCTTTGCGTACTACGTGGGGCGGCGGTGTCGCACGACGACGATTCGGGATGTCGCTAAGGAACTTAAGCTCGATTGGCACACGGTCAAGGAACTGGACAAGCAGTACATGAAGGCGCAGCTTTCCAAGGCGGGAAAGCCCCGGCCGAAAGTGATTGGCATCGACGAGGTGTCGATTCGTAAGGGACACACCTACCGGATTGTGGTGAGCGACTTGGAGAGGGGCCGACCGATCTGGTTTGGCGGTCAGGACCGCTCGGAGACAAGCTTGATGGAGTTTTTTCACGAGCTGGGAAAACCCAAGAGCGCCCAGATTCGTTTGGCGGTGATGGACATGTGGAAACCGTTTCGCAACGCCACCGAAGCGTGCGCGCCCCAGGCAGCGATTCTCTATGACAAGTTTCATGTGATGCGCCATTTGGGCGAGGCGCTCGATGAAGTGAGGCGACGTGAGTATAGACGGCGTGGAGGCAAAGATCGCGGCCTGGTCAAGGGCCAGCGTTACACGCTGTTGTCGCGCTGGGAGAATCTGACTCTGAAAGGCCGCCAAGCCCTCAAAGCCTTGCTTAGCGTCAACAAACGACTGAACACGGCCTACCTGCTCAAAGAATCCTTCGGTCAGTTGTGGAGCTATGAGCGGGAGGGCTGGGCCCGGCGCTTCTTTGAGAACTGGAAAGCGGCGCTCAAATGGCAGCGGCTTAAACCCTATGAGAAGTTTGCCAAGATGATCGAACGTCATTGGGACGGGATGGCGGCTTATAGTCGACCCGAAAACAAGGTGTCGTTGGGATTTGTCGAGGGACTCAACAACAAGATTCGAGTTATGCAAAGACGCGCCTACGGCCTTCGAGATGAAGAATACCTGCGTCTCAAAATCCTCACCTCGATGCTGCCGGAACTGTGAAAACATCAAAATCTACCCACTCGAGTTCACGAAGAGCCACACAAAAAAGAGGTAGCAAGTGACACTCCTTCTGCATAATGCGACTCTGTTAACGATAGAACCTCGGATAAGAGTGCGAAAAGGCCAGCAGATCTTGATTCACGAAGGGCAGATGACTCAGATCGGCGAGCATATTCAGATGCAGGGGCAAACGATTAACGAGCGGTTAGATTGCTCCGGAAAGATTGTCATTCCTGGATTGGTCAATGCTCATTCGCATTTGCTCGAAATTCTTCAGCGGAGTTTCCGTGATAATGTCCGTAAGGAAACCTGGATTGTCAAAAGACAAGTCACTGAGGAGATCGCGCAACTTTCGACCGACGAAATTAGGTCCGCAGCCGCTCTGGCTTGCGGCGAGATGCTTAAAAGTGGGGTTACCGCAGTAGTGGATCATTTTTCTCTCCGTTCAGGAATCACAACAGAGAATATGATCGCAGTTCTGGGTGCTTTTAAACAGACGGGCATTCGGGGCATACTTGCTCCATCACTGCGGGATCAAAATTT
>DATBLC010000038.1:0-39534 GCA_036555515.1 Binatia bacterium | reverse complement strand
TTTTGATATCGATCTCAAGTCTCTTGACGTCCATGACCCTAAGCCGAATTTCGAAGGCGTGATTGAGGCGGCAAAAAAAGCAGGCGCGGAGGCCATGGTCGTGGTCGGTAATCCTCTAATCGGCCAATATGAAAGACAAATCTTTCAGCTCGCGATAAAAAACCGCCTCCCAACGTTGACCGAGGACCGTCGAAGAGTAGTTGCTGGAGGTCTCATTTCGTACGGCGCTAAGTTATCCGAGTTATATCGGGTCGCTGCCAGATATGTTGACGGAATCCTCAAGGGGGCGAAACCCGCTGAAATGCTCGTGGAGCAGCCAACAGTTTTTGAGATTTTCCTTAATCTGAAGACGGCAAAACAACTCGGCGTCGAAATTCCCAGGCGCGTGCTGTTACGGGCTAATGAGCTGATCGAATAATCTTTAACTTCACCCGATTACGGTCTAATCCAAACGGTAAGAGATTCATGTTTTCAAGCAAGGTCATCTTCCGTTCTGAATTCTCGTAAAGTATCAATCCGTTCCGCCGTCGTCGGGTGTGAGTAATGGTAGGCGGAAAACCACGGGTGAGGAGTCAGATTGGAAAGATTCTTCACGCTCAAATTGACCAACGCTTCTTCCATCGCTTTACTATCCCCCAGCGTCAGGGCGGCGAAGCGGTCGGCTTCGTACTCATGTTTGCGCGACAAGCGGTTCATCAATGGACCGAGATAAAACGTCGCCGGGCCTGAAATCAGGCTGAACAGCACGAGGGCGGCATGGCTTGAAGAATTAAGGCTAAAGGCGCTGAACAACGGGCGGTATCCGAGCAGCAAGCTCAGCAGATATAGTCCGACCAAAAGAAATACCAGCTGCACCACCAGCATCCGGCGGATGTGTTTCATTTTGTAGTGACCCATTTCATGGGCCAGCACCGCCAGCCCCTGCTCGATCGTCATCTGCTCCAACAGCGTATCAAATAGGACGATACGTTTGGCTTTGCCTATACCGGTAAAGTAGGCGTTGGAATGGCCTGAGCGCTTGGAGCCGTCCATGGAAAAAATACCGCTGGTTTTGAAACCCACCTTTTCGGCCAGAGCCACGATGCGGTCGCGCAACTCGCCCTCCTTGAGCGGCTCGAACTTATTGAACCAGGGCGCGATAGCAATGGGGTAGACGATGATCATGACGAACTGGAAGCCGGCGATAAAGAGAAACGCCCAGAGCCACCAGTAAGGTCCGGAATTGTCCATGAGCCAGAAAACTATCATGAGAAACGGTGCGCCGATGATGGCGCCGAGCAGAAGCCCCTTGAGCCTGTCCGTCAGATAAAGCCGCCAGGGCATCTTGTTAAAGCCGAAGCGCGCTTCGAGGACGAAGGTCGCATAAAGATTTATCGGCAGAGCCCCGAGGGAGAAAATCAAGCCGACGCCGAAGCAAAACAGGATACCATTGGCATAGGGCAAAGACGGCAGGGCGGCGGCCAGGTAATTTGCCCATCGGTCGCAGAACGGCAAAAACCCGCCGAACAAAACCGCCAGCGTGAGCACACGGCTGTACACCTCTGAGTACCGTTGAAAAGTTCCTTTCGCCAGCGTGTACTGAACCGACTTGTTATAGTCATCCGCGGTCATCTTCCCGGCCATGAAATCTGGGATGCTGCTTGCCGGCCGACGGCCTCGAACGTAGGCAAGATTGAGCTCGTTGAGAACGAATTCGACGATAAATTCGAAAGTGAAAAAAACAAGAAATAGGCCGACGACCAGCTGTTCCATGTCAATGGACACAGGTGAGGGGAATCACTAAAGGGTCGGAGCGAAGCGGCTTAGTCGCCGGCCGGCGCGTTATTGAAAATCAGCTTTCCTTCGCTTTCGTCGACCTCGACCTTGCCGCCGTTTTGCAGCTTGCCGAACAGTATCTCGTCGGCCAGCGCACGTTTGATTTCGTTTTGAATCAATCGTGCCATCGGACGGGCGCCGAAAGCCGGGTCATAGCCGCGCTCCGCCAGCCAGCGACGCGCTTTGGCAGTGATGCTCAAAAAAACCTTCTTTTCGTTAAGTTGACGGTCAAGCTCCATAATGAACTTGTCGACCACCCGCTCGATGACTTCCATCGTTAACGCGTTAAAGGCGATCATCGAATCGAGGCGATTGCGGAACTCGGGGCTGAACATCTTTTCAATGGCTTCTTTGCCCTTGCCGGCATTGGATTGCGCGCCGAACCCCAGCGGCGCGCCGCTCAACTCGCGCGCGCCGGCGTTGGTGGTCATGATCAAAATGATATTTCGGAAGTCGGCTTTCTTGCCGTTGTTGTCCGTGAGCGTGGCGTGGTCCATCACCTGGAGTAAAATATTGAACAGATCCGGATGGGCCTTTTCGATCTCGTCCAGCAACAGCACGGCGTAAGGATTGCGGTTTATGGCATCGGTGAGCAGGCCGCCCTGGTCGAAACCGACGTAGCCTGGCGGCGCGCCGATCAAACGCGACACCGTGTGCTTTTCCATATATTCGCTCATGTCGAAGCGAATGAACTCGATGCCCATGATGCGGGCCAGCTGTTTCGCCACTTCGGTTTTGCCCACCCCCGTGGGACCGGAAAAAAGAAAGCAGCCGATCGGTTTTTCCGGATGGCCGAGGCCGGAGCGCGAAAGTTTGATCGTACTCGCGAGCGCCTCGATGGCAGTGTCCTGCCCGAATACGGTGAGTTTGAGATCCCGCTCCAGGTTCTGCAGCTGCTCCTTGTCCGACAGGGAAACGCTGCGCGGCGGAATCTTGGCGATCTTGGCGACGATTTTCTCGATGTCCTTGGCGCCGATGGTCTTTTTGCGTCTATCCGCCGGCAGCAATTTTACCGCGGCGCCGACCTCGTCGATCACGTCGATGGCCTTGTCGGGCAAGCGGCGGTCGTTGATATGCTTCGCAGAGAGCTCCACGGCGGCATGAATCGCGCTGGTGGAATAGTGTACACCGTGATGTTTTTCGTAGTGCGATTTGAGGCCTTGAAGAATCTTGTAGGCGTCTTCGCGGCTGGGCTCCGGGATCTCGATTTTTTGAAAACGCCGCGCCAGGGCGCGATCGCGTTCGAAGTAACTCTTGTAATCGTGATAGGTGGTGGAGCCGATGCATTTGAGCTCGCCGGAAGCGAGCGCCGGCTTGAGAATATTGGAGGCGTCCATTGAGCCGCCGCTGGTGGCGCCGGCGCCGACGATGGTGTGAATCTCGTCAATGAACAATATCGAATTGGGCTGTTTCTTGAGCGCCGTCAGAACGCCTTTCAATCTAGCTTCGAAATCGCCGCGAAACTTGGTGCCAGCGAGCAGCCCGCCCATATCGAGCGAATAGACCACCGCGGTCTTGAGGGCGTCGGGAACGTCGCCGCGATGAATTTTTAACGCCAGCCCTTCCGCCAACGCGGTTTTGCCGACGCCGGGATCGCCGACATAGATGGGATTGTTCTTGCGCCGGCGGCACAGCACGTGGATTGTGCGTTCGATTTCGTCTTCTCGTCCGATCAGCGGATCAACATCGCCCCTGGCGGCTTTGTCCACCAAATTGACCGTAAACGCCTCGAGAGGATTGACTCTCTTCTGACTCTTTTCCTGTTCACCCTGCTCCTCGTCGTTGCCCGCCCATTCCTGCCC
The DNA here is from genome assembly GCA_036555515.1 of Binatia bacterium. Taxonomy (GTDB): domain Bacteria; phylum Desulfobacterota; class Binatia; order UBA9968; family UBA9968; genus DATACQ01. The sequence continues at coordinate 35,917 of DATBLC010000038.1, read as the reverse complement.
GGTGGCGATTTTTGAAATACCGTGGGAAATGAAATTCACCACGTCGAAGCGTGTGATGCCTTGTTCTTCCAAGAGATAGACGGCGTAGGAATCCGGCTCACGGAACATGGCAATAAGCATATTGCCGCCGTTGATCTCTTTTTTCTCGGCCGATTGCGCATGAATAACGGCTCGCTGGAGCACCCGGTGAAAACTCAAAGTCTGTTGCGGCTCCTGTGCGAAACCCTCGGGAAGTCGCTCCAACTGGCCGTTGAAAAACTCCTCCAGCCTTTGACGCAGGCGCTCGATGTCGCCGCCGCAGTTGATGATTGCGCCGCTTGCGTCTTTGTCACCCAATAATGCGTAGAGAAGATGCTCGAGGCAGACGTATTCATGCCGCCGATTCTTAGCTTCCTTCAAGGCTGCGTTGAGCGTACTTTCCAATTCCTTGCTTATCATCCTAGGCCTCTTCCATCGTGCACTTTAGAGGATACTCATGCTGCTTAGCCAAATTCTCGACCAATGTCACCTTGGTCTCGGCGATTTCGTAGGTGTAAACTCCCGCAACGCCAATCCCTTTTTTGTGAACATGGAGCATTATTTGGACTGCCTCAGTGTGCTCCTTATGAAAAACATACTGGAGCACCTGCACGACGAATTCCTTGGTAGTATAATCGTCATTGTGCAGCAAAACTTTGTAGAGCGGGGGTTTTTTTAGCTTTTTCTTGGTCTCGGTGACCAGTTCGTGGTCAAATTCCGTTTCCCTGCGGCTCATGTCTGATTATCGCCTCCCTGGAAACCACATTGAATCTAGCATGGCCACGCTTTGGGTGGCAACGGCTGGCGAACTGTGGTTTGGGTCGATACAAAAGTTTAAATATCTCGGTCTTCGGGCCGTACGCAAGAGCCTCGGCCGCAGGGCGCGCGCTGGGTAAGAGAGGAATGAAATTAATTGGACTCGAACGCCGCGTTTTTTCCTGGCGCTTTCATTCTTCATGCTCCCAAGGTGAACAGCTCCTGGTGGGGCGGATGGCCCAAATCTGCTGTTTCAAGCGAAAAGAAGTGTTATATTGGATTCATCTAATAATCTTTCCGCGTTCCAGGACTGAAGGAGTCATCCTATGCTCTCTAACAAGGTGAGCGAAATTATGACGGCTAATCTGACGTCCGCCGCGGTCACCACGCCAGTCCTCGAAGTCGTGCAGCTGATGGCGGGGGAAGACGTGGGCCGCGTCATTATTACTGATAGGGACGTGCCAGTCGGCATCTTCACCGAGAAGGATGTCGTGCGGCGCGTGGTGACCGGCGGCGTCGATCCAAGGAAAATGATCGTCAAGGACGTCATGACCGCTCCCATACGCGCAGTGCGAGAAGAGACCCGTATCGTCGATGCCTTTGCCAGGATGTACAAAGGCAAATTTCGCCATCTCCTGGTGCGCGGCCGCAGAGGACGGATTGTCGGTATCGTGTCGATGCGCCGCATCCTCAAGATAGCCGTGGAGCTCGGTCAGGGAAAAAATGAAACGCAGACGTTGGCGCGTATCGCCACCGCCGCGGCGACAACGCTCGAATCGTCGGTCACAATTCAAGAGACCGTCAATTTGATGGCCAAAAAGAATCTGAGCGCCGTCATTATCACTGAAGCCGGCAATCCGGCAGGAATTTTTACCGAGCGCGACGTTCTCAAACGGGTTGCCGCCAAAGACATCGACTTAGCCAAGACTGTAATCAAGCAGGTGATGACGGTGCCGCCGATTATCATGTCCAGCACAGCATTGGTGGGCGATGCGCTCGCTGAAATGTACAGGCGGGATATTCGGAACATGCCTGTAAGCGGCAGCGCGGGTGAAATTATCGGAGTGGTGTCGATGCCCGATATACTGCAATATGCCCAGGCATTCGATATCGATGAACAGGTGCGCCGGACCTGGAAAGAGGTCGCCGAGTTTCTCGATAACGAGGATCAGTACACTCCGGGGTGATGCGATAAACTATTGTCTTTTAAGGATATTGTGGTAGCCTTGAAGAGTTGCGCAGAAGTTTAAAGGAGGTCGATTTTGGACACACCGTTGATCAATGATTTGAGTATCTCTGTCGCCACGGAAAACGGGTCGGGGAGCGCTTCTTCCAACAACATCCTTTTTAAAGCAATCTTCAAGATGGGCATTCCCTGCTCGTCGAAGAACATGTTCCCGTCTAACATCCAAGGCCTGCCCACCTGGTACCAGATTCGCGCCTCCGCCGAAGGCTACTTGAGCCGCAAGGACGTGATCGATGTCATGGTCATGTTCAACGACGCGACGGCAGCTAAGGACATTTACCGGGTGCGCGATGGTGGACTGATTCTTTACGATGACTCCACGCCGCTGCCGGCCAGCTTAAAACGCGACGGCGTACAATACATCGGCTTTCCCGCCAACAAACTGGTAACCAAGCTGGTCCCGGCTTCACCCCTCAGGGCGAAGCAACGCAACATGGTTTATGTCGGCGCTTTGGCCTACCTTTTCGGCATCGACATGGACGTTATCAAAGCCGTCTTGGAAGACACCTTTGGCAGAAAGCCCGCGGTTATCGAGTCCAACCTGATTTGCATCGATGCCGGCTACCAATATCTCAAGGAAAAAGGCGCGACCCAGAACATCGCGCGATTGCAACCCATACCGGACGGCAACAAAGGTAAGATCATCACAGAAGGCAATACCGCTGCGGCCCTCGGTGCAATTTACGGCGGCGCTTCGGTAATCTGTTGGTATCCGATTACTCCGTCGAGCTCGCTGGCGGAGTCCATGGAGTATTATTTACCGAGACTGCGCAAGCCCAAGGACGGCAAAAAGAGCTATGCCATCGTCCAGGCCGAGGACGAAATCGCTTCGGCGAGCATGGTCGTCGGCGCCGGGTGGGCTGGCGCGCGGGCGATGACTTCGACCTCTGGGCCGGGCGTGTCGTTGATGAACGAATCCATCGGCCTGGCTTACTTCGCCGAAATCCCCTGTGTGTTTTTTATCATCCAACGCGGCGGTCCCTCCACCGGTTTGCCGACGCGAACCCAGCAGGCTGACATTTCGTTAATGTACGGCGCTTCCCATGGCGACACTCGCCACATTCTGTTGATTCCCTACGATATGAATTCTTGCTTCGATTTCGCGCGCCGCAGTTTCGATGTGGCGGATCGTTTTCAGACCCCGGTGTTTGTCGCCATGGACTTGGATCTGGGCATGAACCTGTGGCCATCGGAGCCTCTTAAACTCAGTCATGAACCTTACGATCTCGGTAAACGCCTAACGCATCAGGACTTGGAAGAGTGGACCAAAGCCGGCAAGAAATTTCGCCGCTATTTCGATCAAGACGGCGACGGCATTCCTTACCGGACGGCGCCCGGCAATCCGCATCGCATGGCCTCCTACTTTACGCGCGGATCGGGACACGACGCCGATGCCAAATACTCTGAAGACGAGCACGATTACAAATACATTCTCGACCGGTTGAAAAAGAAGTTTGATACGGCCCGGAAATATGTTCCCAGGCCGATTATCGAAAAGGACAAAAACGTCAAGACCGGTATTATATGTTACGGCTCTAGTTACGAGCCCGTGCGCGAAGCACGCGACCGCTTGAAAACCCAGGGCCTGAAGACCAACCACATGCTGATCCGCGCATTGCCGCTTACCAGCGAGGTAAGAGAGTTCATGGCCGATCACGATACTATTTATCTGGTCGAGCAGAATCGCGACGCGCAGATGGCGGCGATCATCAAAGACGAGATGCCTGAGTTGGGGGCTAAAATTGTCAGCATTCTGATATACAACGGGCTGCCAGTGACTCCTCTGGAAGTCGTCAAACAGATATTCGACGCGGCTCAGTCGTCGCAATCAAGAACCGCAATTGCCTAAGGAACAAAAGAATGGCTGAAACAAAACTTAATCGACTTAATTTGACTGAAAAAGATTATGACGGCGCGCCGTCGACCATGTGCCGGGGATGCGGCCATGACGCGATCTCGGCGTCGGTGATGCGCGCCTTTTTCGAAAGCAGCGTCGACCCGCGTAAAGTCGTCAAACTTAGCGGCATCGGTTGCTCGTCCAAGACACCGGCCTATTTTATGAGTCAGTCTTTTGGCTTCAACGCGGTGCACGGGCGCATGTCGGCGGTGGCAACCGGCGTCAGTCTGGCCAATCATAAGCTGCTTCCGATCGGCGTTTCCGGTGATGGCGACACGGCGGCGATCGGACTTGGCAATTTCTGCCACATGATGCGCCGCAACGTGAATATCACCTACATCATCGAGAATAACGGCGTCTACGGTTTGACCAAAGGTCAGTTTTCAGCGACGGCGGACGTTGGCTCGGTAATGAAGGGCGGCAAGGTCAACGATACTCCCGCCATCGACATGGCCGAACTGGCGATCACCCTCGGCGCCACCTACGTCGCCCGCAGTTTTTCCGGTGACCGTAAGCAGTTATCGCCGATTATTCAGGGGGCGATCTCCCATAAAGGCAGCGCGATACTCGACGTCATCAGTCCTTGCGTGACCTTTAATAACCACGAAGGTTCGACGAAAAGCCTGAAATACGTCAAGGGCCATCTCGAGCCGATCCACGATCTTGATTTCATCCCTCCGTTCGAGAACATCGAAGCGGATTACGGAGAAGGCACCGATCACGCGGTCGAGCTCCATGACGGCTCGCGTATCGTGCTGCATAAATTGGGCAAGGACTACGATCCCACCAACAAGGCGATGGCCATTCAAGCCATCCACGGGGCGATCGCTGAGGGAAAATTCTTGACGGGTTTAATCTATTACAATCCGAACCGCAAAGACTTTGTCTCGGAACTGGATCTCTGCGATGTGCCTTTGGCGGAACTGACCCAGGCGGATCTTCAGCCGCCCCCGGAAGCCCTCGAGCAGATCAACGCCACCCTGATGAAATAGCACGTCTCCGCAGCCTTAACGCTAAAAAGCCTGGCAGCGATTTCTGCCAGGCTTTTTTTTCGTCCGCACCGGGAAAATCACAAACCCATCGGCTGTTTCTTCTCGATACCGCTCCAAGTCTCGATGATCTCCCCGGAGGAGGCAACCAGGCCGAAATGGCGCCGCATGTTATCCAAGGTGCCCAGATGGAGCTTCGCTTCATAGGCTGCCGAACAATCGTCGATCATCGTTACATAATAGTCATACATGTAAGCGTCCCGCGCCGTAGTCTCGACGCACACGTTTGTGGCAACGCCACACACCAAAACGCTTTGAATGTTTCTCGCTTTAAGTACCGTGTTGAGATCGGTGTTGATAAAAGCGCTGTAGCGGTGTTTGATGACGACCCGCTCGCTCGGTAAAGGCGCGATGCCCTGGTAGAATTCCGCGCCCCATGTCCCTTCGCGGCAGGTGTTCAAGCCGCCTTTTTGCGAGCTGCGATAAATCCACGACGGCGTGTCGGTCCATTCGCTGTGCGTCGTCTTGATATAAACCACCGTCAGCCCGATTTTTCGCGCCTCGTCGATCAACCGAGTCAGGTTTGGAATCATCGACATGGCGGCGCTGACATCTTCGCCGCGTTTTCCCGCGCTGCCCAGCGGGCTGACGAAATCGTTCTGCACATCGACGACGATTAGAGCCGCGTACTGCGGATCGCATCGCTCCTTCAGAGTCTTGAGCACTAACACTTTAGCAGACCCCCTCTCTCTGTTTCTTCCATCCTGCCGTCAATGATCGTGTTTTTGTTGCAAACCGCCGTGTCCCATGGCCATGATATCAGCGCGCGTGATTTTTTCTCCCGCTAGCAAACGCGGCAAGAGCGCATCGAACGCCGTAAACGGATCATGCAGCACGCAGCCAGATAGCCCCAGTACCGGCGTTTGATCGATATAGGCCATCAGAAACATCGAACCCGGCAAAACTGGAAAACCATGGCTTTCCACATTGGCCCCGCTGCGGCGAATACCCTCCGGCGTCTTGTCGTCTGGATCGACGGACATGCCGCCGCTCACAAGGATTACGTCGGCACCCGCTCGCTTTGCGTCTTTGATGTGACCGGCAATCACATCCGGATCGTCGGGAGCAATTTTAACTGATTCGACGCTTGACCCCATTTCGCCCACCTTACGGCTGACCACTGGCCCAAAACCGTCTTTGATTCTCCCGGTGAACACCTCGCTGCCGGTCACTACCAGATGCACTCGCTTGGGCGACATGGGAAGTAGTGTGACGATCGGTTTTTCTTTGCACAGCGCTTCGGCGCGCTGGATCACTTCCTCTTTTACCACAACGGGAATCGTCCTGGTGCCAGCGACTACCGTCCCGGTCTTCACGTACCGATTGGTCGGCAGCGTCGCCAGCATGAGATCGCCCAAGGAATTGAAGCGGTATAGCAAATCGCTGTCGACCTTAAGCAAACCAGAAATCTTCGCGACTAGGTTGACCCGTCCTTCGCTCGGATCGGTCATTTCGAGATTTTCACCCGCGGCGGCCTTTGCCAACCGCCGGGCTGCGTCCTCTTCGTGCAGTTCGCCCTTTTCCAGCTCCATGACATAGATATGCGCCTTACCGACATCCAAGAGCTTCGACACATCTTCAGGTCGAATTATATGGCCGCGGCGAAACGCAGGGCCCTTGTGTTTGCCGGGCACAATCTCGGTAATGTCATGGGCCAAGGGCAGTCCCACAGCGTCTTCAACAGGTATGACCTTAAGCATGAGTCCCCATCCTTGAGCTTTCTTACTTACGGGCCGGTCATTTTTGACCTCGCCTTCTAAGGTATTTCATTTCACCATCGCCCGTGTCAACCAAACAAGCCGAACAAAACAGTGGGCTGGTCACTGAACCTCGACGACTTCTCCAACCTCCTCTGGCCGCACATAGACATGCTCGCAAGGCAGCGGACTCTGCACCAGGACGACGATGATGTTGTTCTCGCCGGTGTTGATGATTTCGTGGGGCGCATCGACGGGAACATAGACGGCGTCGCGGGCGGCGACCTTTTTCTTTTCCCGGCCGACAATCACCTCGCCCTGTCCTTCGACAAAAAACAGAACCTCCGCCGAGTTGGGATGGCGGTGCAGAGGATTTTTCTGCCCCGGCTGGATGCAGTACATGTTAAAGTAGAACTCGTCCATCTGGAAAAGCCGCTTGCGCACGAACGCTTTGGGGTGAAACTCGATATGGTCGTCGATTTTTAAGGTTCTCATACTTCCTCCTTATTCGTCGGTCACTCAAGGTCCGTAATTTCCAAATCGTCAAAATAACTCACCGAGTCCGCTATCGTCTAAAGTCCTACCCTTCCCGCGCCAAAGGTTTCATCGCGGGCTTCAATCAATAGGCGGTTGTTCCAATAGCATGAAATGAAAGGGCCGCGGCACTCCACCATGATCGTCTGCCACTCATCGCTGCGCGCGTAGTAACGCTCGACGGGCCAGCGCTGGCCGTTCACGCATTTGAACAGGGCAACGTCGTCGAGCGCATTGGCGCGCAGGACGTAATAGTTATGCGGGTCTTGAAATCTAAAAACCAGCCCGCCCCCCTGGTCACATTCCCCGGCGATAGGCTTGAACTTCACCTCCATTCGGAGATCGGCCAGATGGATGTCTTTTGCCAGGCAACGGGGAAAATGAATGCCTTGGGGAAATACGGCTTCTTGTGCCAGGACATTCGGAGCGCTCGGTGCGCCGGAATCGGCGCGAATAACCCAATTCCCGAGGATGACGTGAAACTGTTGGGGCGATGTTCCCGGCTCTTCGCCATCGAAATTCCATTGCCAACTTTTGTTCATCGTCCTTACCTTAGATCTCTATTTCGAGGTTTGAGCCCACGACTCGCACCGCATAACAAACGAGTCCTTGATCGACCGGCGGACCCATGACCTCTCCCGCAGGCGCCTCCAGAGTCTTTCCGGTCAAGACGTGGAATGTCGCGCCATGCCAGGAACACACGATGTTTTCTCCCTCCAAGGACCCGGAAGAGAGCGGCGCGCCCTCGTGGGGACAAGTATCGTGAGCGGCGTAAAAACGTCCGTTGAAATTGAAAACGGCGACCTCCCTGTTTTCTACCCTGACCGCCTTAACGGTTCCCGGCGGAACTTCGTTTACGCTGCAAATCCTGACGAATCCCGGCATAGCGTTGCCTTTCCCTTTCAAACTGGTTTGGCTTCGGCTTGGTACCGAGAAGCTTCCGTCGGATCCTTGACCGCTACCGCGAATATGCCGGCGACGATCAGCATGAAAACGGCAATGATTAGGAACCCGTTAAAGTAACTGAACGATGCAATGAGCAGCCCCGCGAGGATCGGTCCCGCGGCTTCGCCGGTGTCCCATATGGTCCCGAAGACGCCCATGGCCGAGCCCATGCGGCCTTTTTTGGCCAAATCGGCGACCAGGGCCGTGGTGGACGGAGTCACAACCGCTACTCCCAGACCGAAGAGACAAGAGAAAAGTATCAGAGCGAAGAAAGTCTGGCTGCGCATGATCAGCGGGATAATCGCGGCGCAAAGGAGAATTCCCAATAGGATTATGGGCTTTCTCCCAATTCGATCAGACAACAAGCCTCCCAAGGGTTTGCCAACCATCGTGGTTGCAAGTTGGCTGCCCATAATGAGACCGATGGCAGCATCGTTGTAACCCAGTTCCTTTGCGTAAATTGGAAAGAAACCCAAAAAGGCGCCGTAACCGACGTACATGGCCGCTTCCAGCGCGGAAGCTATAATCACAAGCCGGCTCGACAATACCTCGACAATGCCCTTCTTGAACTCCGACGCTCGAGCCGGTTTGTTTTCCTTTGAGGTTGGCCGATTTTCCTCAGCGGGAAGGCGCAGAACCATTAACAGGGGAAGACAACCGAGCACACCTACTATTAAGTAAGTGACCGAATAACTGGCAGTTGAAAAAAGGATGAGGCCGCCGATCAATGGGCCTAGGGTTGCGCCTATGTCGGTAGCAGAGGAAAACCAGCCGAGCTTTTCCCCGCGTCCTCTTTGAAACAGATCGGCGACGTACGCCGAGGCTACCGGCGAAAAGATCGCCGTCGCAAAACCGTGGACAAAGCGCAGGAAAAGAAGGCTCGGGGCATCGGTGATAAGCGGATAGAGGAAGGGCGGCAAGGCAAAAAATAGCGAACCCAGAAGCATCATCCGTCTGCGACCCAGCATGTCGGAAAGCGCGCCCGCGGGCAGTTTGATAAATATTCCCGTAATAGTGGAAGCGGCGACGATCAGACCGATGAGCTCCGGGGAAGAGCCAAGATCCTGGGCAAAACGCGGCAATACGGGACTGCGCGCCATCTGATAACTGAAACGGGAAAGCAGACTGGCTAGCACCAGGATCACGAACAAAGTAAGGAAATTGTTCATGTGTTCTTTGTGCGTCGCCTTTGCGCCCAAAGTTTCAAGGCCAAACCCGAGGCGACTTTTCATACGGTCGTCGCTGTGCTAAATTTAACAGCTGAATATTTCTATATAACAACTGTATCATCAGCGCAACGATGAATGACGCAGAGGATTCGGAACGGAGCTGGCTCCTTCTTTTTCACCAGATCCCGCCCAAGCCCAACTATTTCCGAGTGAAAATCTGGCGGCGGCTGCAAAAGCTCGGCGCCGTCGCAGTGAAAAATTCCGTTTACGTGCTGCCCAAAAGCGACCAGACGCAGGAGGATTTTCAATGGGTTCTGCGCGACATCGTCGAGGGCGGAGGCGAAGCTACGCTTTGCGAAGCCCGGCTCGTCGAAGGTCTTACCGATGAGCAAGTCGAGGAGCTGTTTCGTTCAGCGCGCAGCGCCGATTATCAGCAGATCGCCGAAGAGGCCCGCCATTTCGCCAAAGCGTTGCCGGCCCGCAGGGCAAACGAAGAGGAGCCTCGAACCCAAGCCGAGATCGAGGTCGACCGCTTTAAACGACGCTTTGCGGAAGTCGTCGCCATCGACTTTTTTGGCGCTCCGGGACAGGCTGCCGCTCAAGGACTCCTGTCCGAGCTCGAATCAACGATTCGTGCCGCGCGCCAGGGGGTGATCGACACCGCTCCCGCAGCGCTTCGCCTGGAAATTCCACGAGGCTGCACCTGGGTGACGCGACATGGCATTCACGTGGATCGCATGGCAAGCGCTTGGCTCATCCGCCGTTTTATCGACGCCGAAGCCTCCTTCAAGTTTGTCCCGGCGAAAGGCTACAAACCTCAAAGCAAGGAGTTGCGCTTCGATATGTTCGACGCCGAGTTTACCCACGAAGGCGACCGCTGCACCTTTGAAGTTCTCCTGCGCCGGTTCGGCCCCACCGATAAAGCTCTGCAAGCGATCGCGGAGATCGTACACGACATCGATCTCAAAGACGGGAAATTTGCCCGGCAGGAAACCGCCGGCCTGGATCATCTGATCGCGGGAATAGCGCTGCGACACAAAGACGACGCCGCTCGTTTGGAGCGCGCGTCAGCCGTTTTCGATGACCTATACGAATATCTCAAAAGAAAGCGCACGTAAAAAAAGCTCCGGAATCGCCGGCAGCCGGTTAAACCGGTCACATTTTGTGACCGCTTCCTGCGAGTAGGTCGACGATATCTCCTGGCCTTCTCGCCACCGCCGCGCAGCGCTTCCTCGTGGTAAAAATGCCTGTGCCTCTGTAATATGCTGAAGCGGGCGCTTCTGCGGCGACTTCTCAACCTTTTTTTATTTCAATTGCAGCCTGTCCTGATTCGGAACAACCTCTGCGTTGTTTGAGGAACCGCCAGACGAAACCTGCGGCGCCGCCATGACCAGCACCTTGTCGATTCTTTTTCCATCCATGTCGACAATTTCAAAACGAAGATTATGCCAAACAAAGCTCTCCGCTACTGCCGGCACGCGGCCGAACTGGTTGAACAAGAAACCGCCCAGCGTCTGATATGCATCTCTTTTTTCACCGGGCAAATCTTCCAAATGAAAGAGCTCTTTGAACTCCTCTACCGCCAGCATGCCGTCCAGGAGCCACGAGCCGTCGTGCCGCTGCACGGCTTTCGGCTCCCCATGTTTCTCACCGATGGCGATCTCGCCCGCGATCGCTTCCAATATGTCGTGGTGGGTAAGCAAACCTTCAATGCCGCCATATTCGTCGACTACAAACGCAATATGCTTTCCGGTTTGCTTGAACAATTCGAGCACATGCAATGCCGAAACGCTGCGCGGGACGAACAACGGCTCTTGCATTAACGCCCTTATATCCACGGCCTTGCCAATAGCCTTCTGCGCCAACAAGTGCTTTGCGTGAACGACACCGGACACTTGGTCCAGGTTACCCGAGCTCACGGGAAAGCGGGAATAGTTGCTCTCGACAACCTTTGCAATGATCGCATCCACGGAATCATCTAAATCGAGCCAGACAATCTGCGTCCGCGGCGTCATCAAGGATCGCGCGCTGCGGTCTCCGAGGTTAAAGACCGCCTCAACCATGTCCTGCTCCGATTCCTCAAAAACACCTGCTTCGGTCCCTTTTTGAACCAACGTTTTGATCTCCTCTTCCGTCACCGGCGGCGCCTGCACATGAGTGCCGCCGAAAAGACGGAACACCGCGTCGGTTGATAGGCTCAGTAGATGAACCATCGGCGCGGCGATTTTCGTCACAAGGTGCATCGGACCAGCGATAAATGCCGCGATGCTCTCGGGGTGTCTTAAGGCAATACGCTTAGGCACCAATTCTCCAATTACAAGAGAAAAGTAAGTGATGATCACCACGACAATGCCCAATCCGATGGCCCGGCTGTAAGGCTCCAGTTCCGGAACGGCGCTCAAATAGCCGGCTATTCGTTCTGCCAGCGTTCTACCGCCAAACGCCCCTGCCAGAATGCCGATCACGGTTATGCCAATCTGAACCGCTGATAAGAACCGATTCGGCGCGTTCGCAAGCTCCAAGGCCGCCCTTGCTCTTGCGTCGCCCTTATTGGCCCAGTCCTGGAGCCGTGATTTTCGCGCTGTAACCACCGCCATTTCGGACATCGCAAAAATGCCATTGGCGAGAATGAGCAAAAAGATTAGTAGAGTCTCCAATGCTATCGCTGACATTCGATACCTCGTATGGTCGCTATGACCAAATTCACCTCAATGTGCATCTATTCAGATTCGCCCTCGATATGAAAAGCAGACGTCGTAACAATGGGCGAGCGTGGGGATGGAGATGTAGAACCGCGCCGGGTTTGCTAGACCTATGCCTTTGGAATGAGCGATCCTGGGGTTGGCATGAGCGGACGTCGACGCACAAGCCCAACGGCTGCGGCCGGATGGCTTGCACTTCGGTCCATTTTCAGAGGAATCCACGTCTTTTGACTAGCGAGCCCGACCAGTATTCATCATCGCAAAAAAGCGCTCGCAAGTGAAGCAGAAGGGTGTTTCTCGGTTTTCCATAACCCTAGAGCATTCGCTAGGTCATCGGTGAGCCACAATTCGTCGCCATATAGTCGAGACTGGCAACGTTCTTGACACCACTCGGCGATTATCCTATATCGAATTTCGATAACGAAATGCAGAAACCTAAGAAAAACGAAGGCCAGGATCGACGGGATCAGGACCTCTACACGGGCTTGATCCGGCTTCACATCTTGCACCATGCCGCGAAGGAGCCGGTCTTTGGCCTGTGGTTTATCGAGGAACTTGGGCGGCACGGCTACAAGCTCAGCCCCGGCACTCTTTATCCATTGCTGCACGGTCTTGAGCGCAAAGGCTATGTCCGATCCTCCATCGAGCGTTCGGGGAGAAGCTCGCGCCGGATGTATCAAGCGACGCCGCTAGGGCGCAAAGCGTTGGCGGCGGCGCGCCAAAAAGTCAGCGAGCTTTTCGGTGAGTTGTTGGAAGACAACTGAAACTGTGGATAGCTAACCACAAAGCGGTGGGGTCGAATTGGCGAGGAGAATTGCATGAAGTCGACGGCTTATCTCTCGGGCGGTTTGATCATCTGCGGGATCTTGATCGTCGTTTTATTTGTTAGAGTTCTTAACCTGGAAAGTCGTGTCCGCAGGTTTGGCGATCCGAACGGCGCCGGGATCGCTGCGCTTCAAGAATCTCTGAAGCATGTGCAAGCGGAGCTTGCAGCCGCAAGGGAACTGGCACCGGGACTGGGCGAGTACATGACCACTATTCAATTGCACGCGGGAAAACTATGGTTTGCCGCCAGAGCCAGCAATTGGGAGCTGGCCGCCTACGAGCTTCACGAGCTCGAGGAAACCATGGAAGCCGTTAAGAAATTAAACGTGGAGAAAAATGGTGTCAAAATCTCAAATGTGATGGATGCCGTCCTCCAAACACAAATCGCCCGGCTGGAGAAATCAATAAAGCAAAAAAATCCGAGTGAATTTCAGAACGCTTATGACGAGACTCTGAGCGCATGCAACGGCTGCCACACGGAATCCGGGCATAAGTTTATCCAGATCATTCGTCCTTTCGCTCCACCAGTCACCAATCAAAAGTGGGAGGCCGCAGCCAAATAATCCAATCCTAAAGCAAAGAGGAGAAATTCCGCGCATGACTCAACTACAAAAAGCCCAAAAGGATCAGCTGAAGGCGCTTAGGGGAGAGTTGAAGCGACTCCAGAAACAACTACAGGCGATCCATAACAAAACCGGTTACGAAGACCTCGAACATGGCGTGCTCGCGCTCGAAATCGCTGAGCATACGGTGGAAGAGACGCTCGAACATACCGGTTTAGGCGGAGAGATTAAGCACAAACGAAATCCCAGCGCACATCGCCAGGCAAAGCAGTGGCAAAAGATCGTCAAGACTCTGCGAGTTCAAGGGGGTAAATTTCTGAAAACTCATTCGAGTGAGGATTTGAAAACTGCACTTAGGGCGCTGGAAATTGCCGAAGGTTCCTTAGAAGAGGTGGCGGAACGCTATGAATGAACATGCTGAAATTGCCGCGACGGAAGTAGTGCAAGGTCAACGGAAGGGGTCACTTCTTGAGGTCTTCTGGGTATCGACGAAGCTGGGATTGACCAGTTTCGGTGGACCGATCGCTCATCTCGGGTATTTTCACGAGGAATACGTACGCCGCCGCAAGTGGGTAGACGACGAGAGCTACGCCGACCTGATGGCGCTGTGCCAGTTCGCGCCAGGACCAACCAGCAGCAAGATGAACTTTTCCCTCGGGCTGATGCGCGCCGGTTACTTGGGTGGACTTTTCTCCTGGGTGGGATTCACGCTGCCTTCGGCATTGGCGCTGCTGCTGTTTGCCTATGGCGCCAGCTCGATGAGCGGACCCTTGGGCACCGGGATCTTGCACGGGCTCAAGCTCGTCGCCGTGGCCATTGTCGCCCAGGCCGTGTGGGGCATGGCGCGAACGCTATGTCCAGACCGCGAGCGCGCCTCGATCGCCGGTGGAGCGGCACTCATCGTGCTGCTCAGCACGTCCGCGTTCTCCCAGCTCGCCTCCATCCTGTTCGGGGCTGTTATCGGCGCGTGGCTCTGTCGTAAGAACCCGTCCGATGCCGGAGAACAAGCACCCATCAAGGTATCGCCTCGCGTGGGCGTGGCGGCGCTGACGGCGTTTTTCGGACTGCTTTTCGGGCTGCTGCTGCTGCGCGGGTTCACCGACTCCCAGTTAATCGCCATGATGGACGCGTTCTACCGATCAGGCGCGCTGGTGTTTGGGGGAGGCCACGTGGTGCTGCCGTTGCTTCGGGAGGCGGTAGTCGTCCCCGGGTGGGTGGGCGACGATGCATTCTTGGCCGGCTATGGCGCGGCGCAGGCCGTGCCCGGTCCGCTCTTCACCTTTGCGACATACTTGGGCGCCGTGATGAAACCGGAGCCCAATGGCTTGGCCGGCGCGGCCCTGGGTCTAGTGATTATCTTCCTGCCCGGTATCTTACTGCACCTCGGCACACTGCCGTTCTGGGAAAGCTTCCGCAGGCGCACTGGAACGCAGGCCGTTATGCGGGGCATCAATGCTGGCGTCGTAGGCCTGCTGGGTGCGGCGCTATACGAGCCCATCTGGACCACTTCGGTCCGAGGACCGCAAGACTTTGCCGTGGTGCTGGTCGGGTTCATCCTGCTCATGGCGTGGAAGGCGCCGCCGGTTGTTGTCGTCGCGGTGAGCGCACTTGGGGGAGCTGCATTTGCGTTGCTCTAGTCTAGTCTGCTGCGAAAAAGGCACCACAAGTCTGCGGTGGTTCTTGTCCGCGTCGGCCTTTATCGAGATGGAAGAAAACAAAGCGTCATTTGATTTTGTGCGTGATCGACCTAATCCTATGCACAATTGTTCGCGACCTAAAGACCCTACAAAACGGGAGCGTTCATGAAGAGCAATGCGGGTGCGATCGTTGGGATGCTAGTGTTAGACGGGCCGTTACCTCTATTCGCCGCGCTTGCGATGGAGCCATATGATGCAGCGATTGTCCAATTTAACACAGCTACGAGTATGGAGAAGGCCAAATAGTCATTAGCAGTCTCAAGGTCCCTATCCTTCAAGAGGAGAGTCACAGCGAAAAGCGATCCACCCCGTCGGCAGAGCCACAGGAGACTTTATGCGGACTCAAGGGAGTTATGGTTTTCATTGAAGATATTGACTCGGATGTCGAAAAATATGGGCTGACTAAGAACCTCCTGCAAAAAGAGGTTGAGTCGAGATTGCGGCAAGCAGGTATTCCTGTGCTCACCCAGGAAGAAGCTTATGGAACACCCGGAAAACCTTATCTCGATTTAAACCTGACCACTCACAACACTGGTATCGATCTTTATAGCTATTCCATTAGGATTGAGTTCAATCAGGATGTGTCTCTCATCCGAGAGCCATCCATCAGAACAAGCGCGACGACGTGGATTGCTAACTTGGTGGGTATTGTCGGAGCGCGCAATCTTCCTGCGGTAACCGAAGACGTAACTGAACTTACGGACAAATTCATTAAGGATTATGTCGCGGCAAATCACCAATGATTCATGTGCGGCCCCGGGCTAGTTGGCTTCGCCGGAAGAAAAAAGGCGGGATTCGCAATCTGCATGGCTCAAGATAGAACACGATGGCTTCAAATAGAGGAGGAAAATCATGTCTGTCATCCCAGTACATCAACGAGGTTACACAAACCCGCAACTTCTTGCCGAAACTGATTGGCTTGCGGAACATATGGACGATCCAGCCCCTTCGCATCGTCGATGCGCGTCCGCCCCAACAATATGCGGCCGGCCATATACCCGGCGCGGTGAACTTGCCCGGCACGAACGGAATTCCCAGGACGGCAGACGGCGAGATGGCGAGTGCTCAAGAATTCAGTGCAGTCGCGGGAAACCTCGGGATCGGCAATGGCGGCACAATCATTGTCTACGACATCCCAAACCAGCACATGGGGTTGGTCGCTTGGGCGTTTCTCTACTACGGACATCAGGACGTACGCTTGCTCGACGGCGGCTTTGAGAAGTGGTCGCGTGAAGGACGCCCAGTCTCCATGCAAGAAGTGAGCTATCCGATGAACACCTTCAATGGTCAACCGGTTGAAACGATCTATTGCTCATTCAGCCATGCAAAGGCTTCCCATGGTCGTCCAGAAACGGTTTTCTGGGACACGCGCAGCCTCGCGGAATTCACGGCGCCGGCGAAGGACACGGGAAGCCTCCTCCAAGGCCTGGGCATATCGCGGGCGCGGCCCATCTCGACTGGATTGAACTTATCGACCCGGAGGCAAAGACCTTCAAAACCGCAGCCGAGTTGCGTACGCTGTTGGAATCGAAAGGCATCACACCAGATCGGGAAGTGAACACCTACTGCGGCGGCGGCCGACGGGGGTCCATCGGGACCATTGTTCTAAAGATACTCGGCTACAAGAACGCCAGGAGTTACGCAGCCGGCTTCAGCCAGTGGTCTCGGCAATCGGATACACCGGTGGAAAGTTAAGTGTCAGACATGTATCGCCGAACTCAAATTGTTAAAGAACAACCATCGTAAAATCATCCCATCTTAGATAAATACGAGAATAATAAGGAGGAAATTTTATGAATGACGAATGTTTGGTTAACGATCTTAGTTTCCGTGTGCACCATACGATGCTGCCGGTGGCTGATCTCGACCGGTCCGTCGCCTTCTATACGCGCCTGCTCGGCATGAAAGTGCAGGATCGCCACGCTAGCGAAGCGCGAAAAGTTGAAGTGGGGCTCATCGGATATGGTGAGAAAGCGAGCGCGCCGTTCCTCGAACTAATCCAAGACACCAGTGAGAACTCGCCCGCTCGGGTGACGCCGGCAAACATCCACGTCGGCATCGACGCAAGTGATCTCCGCAAGCTCTGTGCCATTCTGGAAAAGGAGGGTGTTACATTCGTTCGCCCGCTGAAGGAGAGAGCCGACGGTAGCGGTTTGAGCGCCTGGATCAGAGATCCGGACGGCCACGAGCTCGAACTGGCCGAACGGCATCCGCGCACGTAATCCCGCAGCCCGTGACGAAGTGGGACGATCCGCTCTGGGTTATTAGCGCAGTCGTAGCAGGTAGTGCGCCTGAATGGATGAAGTCGAGCACGGAAAGACAAAGCAAAAAGATCTCCGCACGTTGTCCTGACGTCTTTCACGCAGGGTTTGGTTACCTTGAGAGCTTAAAGATCAACTTACGAAGGGCGGCGAAAACCAATGACGATAACGGAACGAGAACTTTGGACGGTGCTACATGGGATGGTCTTTGGGACTATTTTTTTGCTGGCGTTTGCAGGCGGCTTCGCTGGACTTTGGAGTCTGAAGCCAGAGCTGATAACGAGCGCAGGAATTGGAGAGCGAATGAAGAGGCTCGTCATCGGTATTTGGACGATGGCAATCATGGCTTGGCCTACGGTCATTTCCGGCACCTATATCGTTTATCCGTGGTATCGAGCCGGGGACCCAGGCAGTCCCAGGTCGCTTTTGTTGGCTAACGCCGACACGACAGCCTGGCATACCTTCGGCATGGAGTGAAAGGAACATGTAGGTTGGTTCGTTCCAATTTTGGCGACGGCGGTAGCCTTCGTTGTGACGTACTACGGGCCTAGTTTGGCCGAGAAGCACCGGCTCCGCAAAGCAGCATTAGTTCTGTTTACCATTGCATTTCTCGCCTCCGCTGTGGCTGGGTTGTTGGGCGCGTTTCTCAACAAGGTAGCGCCGAACCGATAATTTGCAGGAGAGTTGTATGTGCGCGCGGACGGATTTAGCAGCGTCAGATTGCGCGGCAGGGGCCGCAGTCCTGGCCTCACCCATCGGTGTTTTTGTTATCGGTTCTCGGTTCTATGACGACGTTGGCTGAGATCGGTGAATTGTTAAAGACGGCCTTAGCCTGGTCCGTAGCGGTCGGACCACTAATCGGCAAAACCGGAGTTGGTGTAATCGTCCGGCTGATTCTTTGGCCCATACTTCATGCGGTCTTGCGGGGTAAAGACGTTAACTATAGTGCCATCTATATCGTATCGTTGATCCTTATTTCGCTAGGGTGCCTTCTTACCTATCCTCCGGTCTTCGAGGCTTTTAGCGGTTAAGCAATTTACGTCTTATCTTGATGCATTCTTATCAAGCAAAAGGGACTCAACGCGAACACGCATATATGCGCGACAAGATCAGGCCCATGTCAAAAATGATGGGCGATATGTCCGGTATTAAGATGAACAAACAGGACTTCTACGACGACCGGGGGTGCAATCGCGAAAAATAGCAGATGGTTGAACTACCACAGGGTGAGCGTGACTAAAGCACGCAGGCGACCGAAAATCACATGCAGAGCGGTGAGAAATTGTTCGTTATGTAACCAGAGAATCGGTGAGGCTAGAAACGAGGGAGGCCCGATGGATAAGATAAGAATGATACTCGCTCCTACAGACTTGTCCGAATTGTCGCTTGCCGGAGTAAATTATGCTCTGGAACTTGCTCAGTCTCAAGACGCGGAGCTGCGTAAGTCATTTTACCAGCGTTGCCAAGAGGTTCTCGGGCGCTGAGTACAGTTGCAGAATTTGGTGAACGACACTTTACGGTACTTGACGAATCAAGATAGAATCCGCTCGTCCACCTGTTGCTGCTCGTTTGTGTTCCTATCGAAGGCGCGCTTGAACGGGAATGAAGCAAGCCGTCAGTGTGTGATTTGACTTCAACCAACTTTCGCCAATTGGTACCTGTGACTGACAGCCGGCCTTATTTAACCGATCCGATAAGAACGGCGAAACAAGTCACCATTTATCAGAAGCAACCGTTGCCACCGAATCTCTTAAAGCTGTTGCGCAGTCTCGTGGCGGCTGGTTCACATTCCACGGTAGAGATTGTCGTAGAGGATTTATCCGACGTGGTCTATTTACGCCAATTGCACTCGTCCGGTTTCAAGCTGTTTTATGGAGTGGGGCTTCCGCGCCGATCTGTGGTCTTCACAGATCCCCGCCAAGGATTTCTTCAGAAAGATAACTCTCCCCTGTCCAGCTTTCGAAGCCCACCCGCTAAAGATGCTGAAGACCTCTATTATAAGCTCCGCTGGTGTAGATTTGGCCATGCGGTTCTGCTCACTGGCATGGTTAAAGATGTAGATACAGGTAGTGGCCTCTTTTGTTTGGCAACCGAAGGAGGAAGGGATGACTGGTGTCGGCTCAAGGATCCCAATCTTACGGACTCACCGGAGATTGGGAACATAGTGGAAGTATTCGGCTGGGAAAAATGGGTCAGCATATTCTCTCCTGCAGGTCAATGACTTGGTGTAGGGCCCTTATCTCTAGAAATTTTGGCCAGTTGAACAAACGCGCCCGCCAGAAGCAACCCGAGCATGCCTGCTCAGCTACGCGCTGGCACTTCGTCTGTTCCTGGTGGCGCACGCTCGCCAACCTCGAATTTCCGGACAGATCTAACGGCAGCAAGTCCGGCGGCGATCGACGTGACAAGCAATCCTCCCACAGCGGTCGCGCTGACGGGGCCGATCACCGAGGCCGCGGCGCCCGCTTCGAACTGTCCGAGCTGCGGACCCGTATTCGTAAACATGCTGTTCACGCTCGTGACCCGGCCTCGAATTTCGTCTGGCGTCACCAGTTGATTGATCGTGTTGCGTAGAACGAAGCTCACCGTGTTGGCCGCCCCCGCGGCCGCAAGCATCAGGAAAGATAACCAAAAGAAGTGCGAGACGCCGAAAAGCGTCGTGAAGACCCCATACATGCCCACGCTTACCAGAACCCAGGCTCCTGCCCGCCGCACCTGCCGCCGCACGCTCATCACCGTTCCCATGACGAGGGCGCCCGCCGAGGTTGCTGAGTAGAGCAGTCCGAGGCCCTGGGGTCCGACGCCGAGGATGTCCCGTGCAAAAATCGGGAGCAGGGCTCGACCGCTCCCGAAGAAGTTCTGGCTGAAATCCAACGCCATCATTGACAATATAACCGGGTGCGTCCATACGAACCCCAATCCCTCGCGCAGAGCCTGCATGGAGACAGCACCGCGCCCGCCGGCGACCTGGGCGAGGGGCCGCATGATGGCAAGGGCGGCGAGCATCGCGAGCCACGATACCGCATCGACCGCGTAGCAAAGCGTGGGTCCACTGTGAGCGAGCAGAAGACCGGCCAGTGAGGGACCAACGATGGTTGCCAAGTGGCGCTGCGTGCCACTCAGGGCAAGCGCATTGGCTAGATCGCCGCGCGGGACAAGGTTTGGGATAATTGCAGTCCGCGCCGGCTGCTCGAGCGAGCTGAATAGGGCGAGAAACAAACTGGCACCATACAGGACCGGGGGTGAGACCCACCCCACAAGCGTCATCATGGCGAGACTGGCCGAGACACACATTTGAGCGATCTGCGTCGCCATCAGCAAATGACGCCGATTCATCGCGTCAGCCAGGAGCCCTCCGAAGAGGAGCAACACCAGCATTGGAGCGCCGCGGGCCAACCCCAGGAGGCCGAGTTCAAGCGGCGAGTTGGTGAGCTCGTAGATCTGCCAGGCCATCGCCACCGTGGTGAACTGGCTTCCCACCTGGGACACAACGGATCCACTCCAGTAAATGGAGAAGTCACGGTGACGGAGCGCGGCGACAGGTGTCCGTCCCGCCCGCTCATCCCCTGGCGCACTGCGTGCCGATCCTCGGTGGTTGTCTCTCATAGAACTCCCAGCCTCTTTCACCTTCGAAGATCAACCCATGCCGATTCTGACCCCAGCACTTTTTCAATCAGCCCCTCGGCTCGGATCTTCCCAAGGTCGTAACGAACCCGAGGTTGTCCACAGCAATCAAGAAATAATTGTTGGGGTCCACAATTTGTTCATGTCTCCTCCGCTCCGATACGACATAGAGAAGAGACAAAGACTGAGAAGGGAACCGGAAATGACACGGGATCGTTCAGACCTGCGACTGGACGATATTCATAGTGAGGAGCAACCGCGATCGAACTGGCGCCCTTGAGCGCATTGGTAGACCACATAAATGACAGCCTTAGTCTGCGAGGAGCGTTTTTAGCCGAGCGATCACCTCTGGAGGCTGGTCCATGACTTTCCGGACTAGATCTTGGAGTTCCTCGCCCGTAGAGGGGTCAATCGAGATTTTCAATCTCTTAACCTCGCTAAGAAATTCGGGATCGCTCAATACCTTCAGATAAGCGGCCCTTAAAATCTTAATCGCCTTGGCTGGTGTGCCGGGAGGAGCCACCACAGGTCGCCCGAATCCATTTCCTCCCAGGATAACCTCGGCGACCTGACGGTTCAATTTGGGTGTCCTCTTCTGCTCCATTAGCTCATAGATTGTCGGCACCTTGGGGATGCGGGGGTCTCTCGTGTGCCCGAAGAAGAGGAGATGACGGTCAAAGGTCGTTTTATCCCAGGTCTGGTAAGGTTCCCGGTTGAGATGAACATCCAGGCTTGTTACGCGACAGACCACTTCTCCTCCCTCCATCGCTAAGTCGATCTTACTGCCTGCAGTGTAGCCCACGACGAGGTTCACGCTGCCACCTAGCGCCACTTCCAGTACTTTACTCATAGAATACGTAAGATCACTCGTACCGGTCGCTCCGCATTTGGGCGGGTTGGGCGACTTCACGATGTCCTCGATGGTTTTATATGGAGAATCCGCGCGGATATACAGCATTGGACGACTCTTATCCGGGCTGCCTATCCACTGATAACGGCGCAAGTCGAACCACACTTCTTTCCGTTCGATCAGCTGCTCCATATAAACGTGCCTGTGAAACATGACCAGGGTCAGGCCGTCTGGCGCCGCAACCGTGTAGCCGTAATTGGCCGCCACGATCCCACTCGCTCCCCGCATGTTTTGCACGATCATGCTGGGTTGGCCCGGAATATGTTTCGACAATGCACGGGCCAAAAGATTCGCCCAATGATCGTACAGACTTCCACTGGTCGATCCGACGAGTATCCGGATTGTCTTTCCCTGATAGAAAGGTTTTCCTTGAGTGTTCGCCAGCGTGGAGCTTCCAAATGTCCAGATTGAAATGACCGACGACAAGAACAAAAATAAGCCAACTTTTATTACTCGTCTAAAGACCGGCAAGTTCGGTGGGAGGGGACGGGGACGTGACTGCCTATGACTCAACGGTGCAATGTATCTAAGGCTCATGATCATTGCCTCCATACCGGCGAAATCCTTGGGTCCATCAAAGATCTTAGCAAAGAGGGCCTAGATCTCGGCTCTCCGGTGGATTTGTTCCCGATTGACGAGCGTCCCACCATTGCAGTATATTCGTCTGAATCGAATTCCGTTATCGAAATCCGACTTTATTGCGCGACGAAACTTAGATCAAGGTCGACCCGGTCATTAGCGCAGTCCGTTAGTGACTCGGCTGCCAATTTCGCTTTACTGCTGTTGACGAAGCGAATTCCCGCTTGCGCCGCGGCATCGGATTGTGAATTGACCGAATTGCATACCCATACGTAGGACAAACTTCAAGTCGCCATGGAGCAACAAATCAGCATTCAAGAGAGTTCTAGTTCTAGTGCAATGCGATTGGCTGTTCGCGCGCTCCCGCCCGGTATATGGGCACTTGGCCTTAGCGCCATGTTTATGGATATGTCGTCTGAACTGGTGCACAGCCTGCTGCCCGTATTCATGGTCTCGGTTTTGGGGGCCAGCATGCTCACTATCGGATTTCTTGAAGGCGTAGCAGAAGCGACGGCGGCGATCACTAAAATATTTTCCGGCACCTTAAGCGACTACTTGGGCAAACGCAAATTCCTTGTAGTCCTTGGATACGGTGTCGGGGCGATCACGAAGCCAGTGTTTCCGCTGGCCCCATCCATTTCCTGGGTCTTCGGAGCGCGCTTCACTGACCGCGTTGGGAAGGGCATACGCGGCGCGCCGCGCGACGCGTTGGTGGCGGACATCACTCCCGAGGAGTTGCGCGGTGCGGCCTACGGGCTGCGCCAGTCGCTTGACTCGGTGGGTGCGTTTCTCGGGCCCCTTCTCGCGATCGCGTTCATGACGCTGTGGGCCAACGACATCAAGACGGTACTCTGGGTGGCAGTTCTGCCGGCCTTTATTTCAGTCGCGCTACTTCTTGGCGTCCGCGAACCCGCGGCGCATACGAACCAAGCGCTGGGCGATCAGCCCATCCGGTCACGCTCCCTCAAGGCATCGCAAAAGCGCCAACTCTTCCCTGCAAACGCCATAGATTGCATAATATTCTAATACCATCGCGTGGAACGATAGCAGCGTCGTCCGCGGATCGGCCAATCATGTAACAGCAGTCCATTCCTATTCCCATAAAACCGCAATGGCCAAAGTAAAGTCCCAGCGCCTATCTTGACCAGGGCCGCACGCATTTTATATAAAAGTGCCCCGCGAACGGCGCAAGCGAAGATACGTCGCGCGGTGTGCGCGCGTATTGCCAATTCGGCATTTGCCAGAGGTTTCTCGCGGGAGGGGAATAGCGGCCGCTTTCGCTCGCGGCTCAATCCCGGAGAATAATCGAACGCTACTCGGACAGAAGCACGTTGGGAGAGCATTTCCATGGGTGAGACAGTCAGGACAATACGTCAGTTGATCGATCGTGCTGCCGATAATCAACCGCAGAAAACGTTATTCATCGATCCCGAGAGCGGATCGCAGATCAACTACCGACAACTGCGCGAGCACTGTCTGGATCTCGAAAGACGGTTTTCAGAACACGGGCTCAGACCGGGGGACTTCGTTGCGTTCCTGGGCGAGAATAGCCTTGCGCTTGTCGAGCACCTGTTGGCAAGCATGTACGCCGGCTTGATACCCGTTCCCCTCAACTTGCTCGAGGCATCGGCTCGGCTCTCAGCCATCCTTGTGCATTGCAATGCCCAGGCAATTTATGCTTCTGATACCCAACTTGGCCATGCCCGTGCGGCGGCAGACGGGTGCAAACACAGCCTTCGTCTTTTCCTTCTGGAATCTATTAGTGACGGGTCGATGCCACACCCGATATCCGGCGCACGCGGAAGACAGGTTCCCAACGAGTCCGACTCTGGCTTGTTAATCTACACGTCCGGTACCACCGGGCGGCCGAGGGGCGCGCTATTCAGCCACGCCAATCTACTGGCCTGCGCAGCCAACACAGCAAGCTCCCAAGCGCTCTCGAAACACGACCGGTTCCTGGGCGTCTTACCTCTATACCATATGAACGCTGTCGACAGATTGCTGAACACGATCTACTCCGAAGGCTCGGCGGTGCTGGCGCGCCGATTTCAACTGGACCGATATTGGGACTGGGTTGTCGAGTATCGCTGTACTTGGCTCTCCTTGGTTCCTACGATAATTGCCCAACTACTCAGCCGCGCGGGTCCCGATCGTGAAGCTCTGGCGATGGTTCGCTACGCCCGCTCGTCATCGGCACCATTGCCCGCCACGCATCGAGAACTTTTCGAAGCAAAGTTCGGCATCCCGATTCGGGAGGGAATGGGCATGACGGAAGCTGGTACCATATTCATGAATCCGCCACCGCCGGGTATCACCAAGCCTGGCTCCGTTGGCATCGCCTCCGGTTTCGAGGTTAGAGCCTTGGATCGACAAGGCCATTCGCTTCCCGTAGGACACTCAGGCTCAATTTGGGTGCGTGGGCCGGCAGTCATGCAGGGGTATTACGGCGATCCTGAACTGACCGCGAAAACCATTGATGAGGACGGTTGGCTTAATACCGGCGACATTGGTTTTCTGGATGCTGATGGCTACCTGTTCATTACCGGTCGCACCAAGGAAATCATCATTAAGAGCGGCGTCAACGTCGCACCGCGCGAGATAGACGATGTGCTCCAGGGACACCCTTCCGTACGGGAGGCGGCAACCGTTGGCGTTCACGACCCCGTCCTGGGAGAAGACATTGTCGCTTACGTCGTGCCCAGCCCAGGGGCGCACTGCGAGCCCACCGAATTAATCGAATTTTGCCGGCGACGGCTCGGAGGCTTTAAAACGCCCCGGCGCATCTACGTGGTCGACGACCTGCCGCGCGGCCCGTCCGGAAAGGTGCAGCGGCTAAAATTCTCGGCCTCGAACGGCGAGAACCAGACGCAGGTGTCTGGTGCGAATAACTCCGTCATCGTTTCTCCCACAACTGAAAGCGCCAACGCCACGGTGGCAGCGAGCGCGGCAAAGATCGCCCAACTCTGGGTCGAGGTGCTCAATCGTAAAGACATTAATCTCGATGACGACTTTTTTGCCGTTGGCGGGACCTCGCTGCTCGCAACCGAGTTGATAATGCGCATGGAGCGCGAGTTTGCCGTGGAGCTCTCCCTGGAAAATCTCCTGCTCCACCCGACGGTGTCGGCGCAAGTAAAGCTACTCGACCACGCCGTAAGTAAGGTTCGTCGCGCCTTTTTACTCGCTCCGGTACGAGAGGGCTGCCGCCAACTGCCACTGTTTTGTATCCACGGCGTTGCGCTTTACCGGGCTTTGGCCGTAGCTCTTGGCCCGGAACAACCGACTTACGGTTTGTCTCCGAACCTCGTGATAGACCTCCGCATCGGCCAAGCCCAAGGGCGCTTCACCCTCAATGACATCGCGGCTCGCTACCTCGGCGCTTTGCGCGAGGTTCAGCCGCATGGCCCTTACTACCTCGCCGGATTTTCTTTCGGTGGCCGGGTCGCCCTGGAAATTGCCCGGTGCCTGCGCCAAGCGGCCGAGGAAGTCGCAATGCTCAGCGTCATCGACACCTATTTGTGCTGCGTTGGTTGGCGCTATAAACTGCATTGGTTTGGTTATCACGTGGGCCAGTTTGTCCGAAACGGTCCCGGACATCTACTCGAACGGTTCCGCCATCTCCGAAACCTCAGGCGCCCGGAACTGCGCGCCACACGAGTGGAGGCCGATATCCGCCGGCAGGCGCGCACAGGCTATCGAGCCCAGCCCTACCCTGGTGATATAACGCTGTTCCGGGCTCTAACGCGCTATGCTCCTGCATATTCTATGGATGAATTCTTGGGTTGGCGAGACGTTACCCAAGGTACTCTCGATGTTCACGAAATACCGGGCGACCATTATAGCATGCTAAATCCGCCCAACGTCGAAGTGCTGGCGCAAAAGTTACGCGCCTATCTGCCTCCAACTTCTTGAGCATGGTCATGGAGACCCGGCTTTTTTTGTGGGTTATTTAAACGTATAAAGGCAATTGCCGGCGCGGCGTAACGGCGCTAATTTTACCTCCCCGACGCTATCGTCGTCGCGACTCAATTCAAGAGAGATCCTATAGTTCCTCCGGCGGTTTCACTTTTCTAAACACCGCGAAGATCCAGAGATCATAAACAACCTTTAAACCGCCGGCGAGCAAGAATGGCAGCCCGATAGCGGGGCTCGCCAGAATTGCGCCGGTGAATAGCGGCGCGAGGGCGGCGCCAGTGTTGCGGGCGACCGAGAGGATGCCTGCCGAAGCGGCGCGCTCTTCGGGATCGACGATGGCCATCGTGTAAGATTGGCGGGTCGGCACGTCGAGCTGTGAGAGTAGGTTGCGGACCAGCAACATGACCACGGTCAGCTCCAAGTTGGGCATCAGAGGAACCAGTAGTATTAGGAAGTTCGATGGCAAATGCGTGAAAACCATAGTGTTTAACAGGCCGATACGCCGGGCGATGGCGGGGGCGGCGAGAAACGAGAGAGCACTTAGAAAATTGACGCCGAAGAAGATGCCGCCCAAGACGTTCAGGTCGGTGTCATAACGAAGATAGAACCAATAGGCTACGATACTCTGGACGATAAAGCCTCCGGCAAAAGCGTCGAGGGCGAAGAGTGCCGCGAGTTTAGCGATTATGCCGCGCGAGCGGTGCACGCCGATCTGGCGGATATGCCCTGTTGTCTCGCTACTTGTTTCGACGGATCGCGAGAGGAAAATAAATAAACCCACCATCACGAGCGCACATGCGACATAACCCCAGACCAGGAAGCGGTAACCGGAGACAGCTGTGGGGGAGAACCGCGGCGGCAGGCCAACGGCTAATGCGCCTATGGCCCCGGCAAATGATCCAATCAGATTGTAGGTGGAAAATACCGCCGTACGATGCTGGTCGCTAGTCGTCTGTGGCAGCACGGCTTGCTCGATGGCAAGAAAAGGACCGACTTCTTTTCCTGATGGGCTGATGGTTCCGAAGATTGCCGCCACGGTCAGAAGAATCGGATTATCGCTGATTGCGAAGATCCAACCCGCCACAGCCATGAGCACGGCACCAATGATCAGGAGGAACTTTCGGCCGAAGCTATCAGCAACAGCCGTGATGATTATGGTCATCACGGCTCCGCCCGCCAGAGCCGCCGTGAAAATCCAGCCTATGCTCGTCACACTCAGTCCTTGTGCATCGAGATAAAGCCCAAGGATGACGGACAGAAATCCGTAAGCGAAGGACCGGACACCGCAGGTGGCGAAGAGCAGCCAACCGTCGCGGGTCAAATGCATGCGCATTGCCTGGTAGAGGTCCGACGACTAGCGCGAGCTGCCGCTGCTCATGGCGTTCAAACGCCTGCCGTCGGCGCGCAAGGCGGAGCCAACTCCGATATTGTGCGTGGAACAGGTCACCATCGCAATCTTATCTTTCAGCAGCATCTTAAAACCCCGCTATTTTCTTGGTAGGCTTTCATTGCTACCGCAAAGGAA
Source organism: Binatia bacterium (assembly GCA_036555515.1). Taxonomy (GTDB): domain Bacteria; phylum Desulfobacterota; class Binatia; order UBA9968; family UBA9968; genus DATACQ01. The sequence goes on along the minus strand of DATBLC010000038.1, from coordinate 8,008 downwards.
ACGGCCGATCAATCTAATGCGAAACCCGGTGTGCAAATCGTCTCAGTACCGGCTGCTCGCCTTCCGTTACTTCTCGCGGCGCTGCCCGCGTGCGCAAGTCACAGCGTCAAACTCGTGCATCCCCGTACCGGCGTCGTGGCAGAATGCAGCGGCTCCGGCGTTGGCGCGGGCAACGTCTGGGTCCAGGGTTATCTCGATGATTGCATCCGGCGCATGGAGAGCCGCGGCTACGCTCAGGTAGACAAATTGACGCCGGAACAGCGGCTGGGCTTGCAATCGCAAGGCCTGCTGCCCAAAAGCAATGGCGCGCCAGAGGCGAGCAAATAAGAACCTGCGAACGCCATGGGCGTAATTTTTTCCCTTCGCCATAATTTTTTCCCATACCCCCGGGCGGATGCGGCTTGCAACCGCTTGTGATTAGAAGGGAATTCAAATGGCATTTGATTTGCCTGTATAACCACTAGCCGGAGGGAATAAAATGCAGGGCACCAGATACAAGACATTGGTTCAGGGCGGATTTCGCCTCTTCCTCGTTATCCTGACTGCGGTTCTAGCAATCGGCGCAAGCAACGTACCTGCGCGCGCTTTACGGGATCGCGGTCGTGCTTCATCCGACGACGGTAGGCGCGACTACGAAAGGCTTCAGCGTATCATGATCCCACTCATCCGGGCGTCGAATCATGCTGGCCGGACAAATGAAGTCAGCGTCCGCATTGTCAATGATCCAAGCATTAATGCGGGTAGCGCCGGCGGCGGCGAGTTCGTGATCACCACCGGTCTCTTGCGCCAGGCAAACGATGAGCACCTGCGGGGGGTCTTGGCCCACGAGATCGCACACGACGATCTAGGCCATCCAGCGAAGATGCAGGTTCTAGGCGTCGGCTTGAACTTAGGAGCGGTATTATTGGAAAGACTCATTCCCGGTAGCGGCAACTTCGCCCCCATCGCCGGCAATCTGATCGCGTCTAGCTACAGCCGCCCGCAGGAGCTGGAAGCTGACCGGCATGCGGTGACAATTTTGCGCCGCGCCGGATACAATAAGAATGTGATGATCCGCGCGCTCAATTGGCTCATGCGGGTGGAAGGTAACAGTGGGGGAGGCTTCTTATCGACCCACCCAGCGACGGATGAGCGTATCCGCGCCCTGCAGCGGCTGTAAGGCGCTCGATGCCGTACAGGAACACGAGACACAAGCACGAGCAACGAAAACGGCTCTAACCGCCTAGCGAAATCATTTCGATTTTTTTGTGGCTCTTGGGGTCGTAACTGGCCGAGCGCATGGCTTGGAGGCGCTCGTCGGAGAAGCGGTCTGTGCGCTGGGCCCAAATTGAGCTGATAAAATTCACAAGCTCTTCATCTGAGGCGCCGCCGCGCAGGAGTCTTTTGACATCGTGGCCGACCTGAGAAAACAAACAGGTTACGATTTTTCCGTCGGCGGTGAGCCGCACGCGGGTGCAGCTGGCGCAAAAAGGCTCCGTCACCGAGGCGATCACACCAATATCCCCGCTGCCGTCGACAAACTTATAATCGACGGCGGGCGCGCTCCCCTGATCGCGGCCGACCTCGCGCAGCGGATAACGAGCGCCGATGATTTCGAGGATTTCCTTCTTGGAGACGAGCTTTTCGGAGGTCCAGTTGTTGGCGTTGCCCACGTCCATGTACTCGATGAAACGCATGGCAAACCCATGTTCACGGCAAAACTCTACGAGCGGAATAATATCGTCGTCGTTCACGCCGCGCTCCACCACGGCGTTGAGCTTGATCGGTTTGAGACCATACTTCTTGGCGGCAAAAATTCCTTCAAGAACCTTGGCCAGATCGCCCCGCTTGGTCATGCGCGTGAATTTCTCATTATCGAGCGTGTCGATGCTGACGTTGACCCGTTTCAACCCAGCGCCAGCCAGCGCTACAATTTGCTCCGCCAGCAGGGAACCATTGGTGGTCAGGCAAAGATCCTCGAGCCGCGGGATAGTAGATACCTTGGCGACCAGCTGATCGAGATCCTTCCTGACCAGCGGCTCGCCGCCGGTGAGACGAATTTTCTCTATCCCCAGACCGACAAATAGATTTGCCAGCCGGGTAATCTCTTCAAAGGTAAGAATTTCCTTCTTATTGATCCACTCGTATTGATCCAGAGGCATGCAATAGGTGCAGCGGAAGTTGCACCTATCGGTCACGGAAATGCGCAGATCTTTAACCGGGCGATTGTAGGAATCCACGAGCATAGAACTTAACTATGCTATATTGCGCAGGTGCCTGCAAGCCGGCTGGTTATTCGGACTAGGTCTTGTCGCACATAGCCCATGGTAGTCGAAGTTTTTTTGAGCGGGCGTTACCAACGGTTGGCTGCACGCAGCAGAAATGATAGGCATGCTTCTGGTTAGATCACTCATTGGTCCAATTAACAGCCGGGGATCAGTTCGAAAGATGTAACAAAACCAATTGCTACTGAGGAGGCCATATGAAAGTCGTCGATGCGATCGCTGAGATCCTCAAGCGCGAAGGGGTGGAGTTTCTCAGCTGTTATCCTACCAACGTGCTCATCGAAGCCTCGGCTAGAGCGGGCATCAGGCCCATCGTTTGTCGACAGGAGCGGGTCGGAGTCGGCATCGCCGACGGCTTTACACGGGTTACTAACGGCAGGCGCATCGGGGTTTTCACCATGCAGGCCGGCCCGGGCGCCGAAAACGCCTTTTCCGGCATCACGACGGCTTATTCCGACTCCGTGCCGATACTTTGCCTGCCGGTCGGCCACCCGCGCAATTCCTCACAGGTATTTCATTTTTTTCGTTCGGTTCAGGCCTATGCGCCGGTCACCAAGTGGACTGAGGAGATCACCGTCGCCAGCGCGGTCCCGGAAATCATGCGGCGCGCGTTCAGTTATCTCAAGTTGGGGCGTCCCGGACCGGTTTTGATCGAGATACCCAATGACATCGCTGATGAGGAGTTTCCCAGTGCGGAGCTGAAATATACGCCGGTCAAACGAACCACCAGCGGCGCTAACCCACGCGATGTGACCGAGGCCGCCAAGATTCTATTGCAAGCCAAGAATCCTATCATTTACGCCGGCCAGGGTGTTTTGTATGCCGAAGCGACGGTGGAATTGATTGAGCTTGCCGAGCTACTACAAATTCCCGTGACAACGACGCTGGAAGGCAAAAGCGCGTTTCCCGAACACCATCCGCTCTCCCTTGGCACCGGGTCCGGTGTTATGCCGCGGCCGGTTCATACATTTCTGCAAAAGGCCGATGTCGTGTTGGCCATCGGCACCAGCTTAACGAGGCACAACATCACGGCTGCGGCCGTTCCTCCCGGAAAAGTGATCCTTCACGCAGTCAACGACGAGCGCGACATCAATAAACAATATCCGGCGGACTATCCAATTCTCGGCGACGCCAAATTAGTGTTGCGCCAGTTTATTGACGCCACGAAGGATTTGCGCGGCGGCAAGAAACGAGATGGTGACGGCGCCGTTGCGGCGGAGGTCAAAAAGGGGAAGCAAGAGTGGATGAAGGAGTGGTTGCCCAAGCTCACTTCTAGTGAAAAGCCGCTGACGCCTTATCGGGTGATGTGGGAGTTTATGAACCTGTTCGACCGCAACAATGTTATCGTTACCCACGACTCCGGCAGCCCGCGCAATCAATTGGTACCGTTCTACCAGTCGCCGGCTCCGCGCAGCTATCTTGGCTGGGGCAAATCCCACGCTCTCGGCGCAGGTCTTGGCCTGATCATCGGCGCCAAACTGGCGGCGCCGGAGAAATTCTGCGTCAACTTCATGGGCGATGCCGCCTTCGGCATGACCGGGCTCGACTTTGAAACCGCCGTGCGCAACAACATCCCCATTCTGACGATCGTACTGAACAACAATTTCATGGCCGCCGAGACCCATGCCATGGAAGCATCGCACGAGCGCTACGGCACCATGAACATCCTCGGCAACTACGCCGACCTTGCCCGCTCTCTGGGCGGATGGTCCGAAAGAGTCGAAGAGCCGAGTCAAATCGTCGGGGCTTTACAACGTGCCCGGAAGGTTACCGACGACGGCAAAGCCGCGCTGTTGGAATTCGTCACGAGCAGGGAAATCGCTTACTCACGAATGCGGGATTGATTGGTTGGTGGTCGCGGCCCTGGAGGAACCGTCGTTACGTAGGTAGGTTCAAATCCGAAGGCACCTAGATTCGGAGCTAGTTGACATCTTCTTCGAGCACATACCGCAGTTGGTCAGAAGGTATTTTTATCGGTTGCTCACAGAACAGGCGATAAGCCCTCGCTCGCTCTGTGGGGCTTGCCGGATCTTTTCGAAGATACTGCACCAGTGCGTCCTGGATCAGATGGCTTAGCGATCGCTTTTCTTTGGCCGCGCGTCGCCTGGCTAACTGCACAATATCGTCGTCAATTAAGGTGTCGATTTTTTGTTTCATAGTGCCCAGAACTAAAGATTGCGTCAATCGTGTAGAGCAATCATAAAATCAGAATCAGGAAGAATTCAAGAACAGGAAGCAACACGAAATCCCTAGTTGGTTTCTTCGACGCACTATCCTCTCGCCCTTATGATTTTTACGTTCCACGATTTACAATCTGTTTATTTCCCACTCCCACAAAATTCTTAGAGTTCCAAAACGTCCCTCCGCTTACCTCCGGTGCGACATGGCCCGTATCCTTTATATATAACCGGGGGTGAGAATTCCCGGCGCCGAACTCGCAAAAGCTTCCGGCCCGTTATCGGAATACGCCGAAAAGGCAAGAAACGAACCCGTCATTGTCATCAAACGGGGCAAGCCTCTCGCGGCGGTGGTCTCCGTTCGGAACGCGGACGAAGAAACGGTAGAGCTGAGCACCAACCGTAAATTTTTGAAAATCATTGACCGTTCGCGGGCCCGAGTCAAAAAGGAGGGCGCCATTTCGGCCAGCGAACTGCGCCGGCGCTTGGGACTGGCAAAATGAATTTGTCATTTCGACGTTTCGAGAATTCCAAAGAACGTGCTCGTGATTCGTGATCGTGTTCGTTATTCGCCGCTTTGAACGGAGCAACGCGATTGAACGGCTTGAACGTTTTGAACGGCGTCATCCCCGTGGTGAGCCGAGCGCCCGGACTAAACGATTGGAACAATTGGAACGACCCCGTCCAAACCCTTCGTCGGTGTCGGGAAACTAGACTCAGAAATCAATCACGAAATTCTCCGCGCTGTAATTTGCAACGGGCTGAAGCTTAGAAAATTCAGGTGGAGTTTGGCGCACAGGTCCGGCGTAGAGGGTTTGTCTGGGCTCGCCCAAGCCGACCGAAGCAACATTGGGATTTTCCGACGATTGACACACTCGCCAGTTTAGCGATATAGCTCCGGGCAGAAAAAAGGTGGTTTTAATTTCCTATACAGAGCTTCAACTTGAGGAACTCAGCGTTGAAGAGTATCATCGGTCGTATGAACTCGTTTCGAATTGAAACCACAGTGGACGAACGCGGAGAGGTTCACCTCACCAAACTGCCATTCCCCGCTGGAGAACCGGTTGAGGTGACCGTCGTCCGAAAGCCAGTCCGTCATCAGGGCAACGGGTTTCCACTGCGAGGGGTTTCCGTCGAGTATGACCGACCCACTGACCCGGTCGCGGAAGAGGACTGGGACGCGCTGCGGTGATCTTGCTTGATACCCACGCATGGATCTGGTGGGTTCATGGAGATGCTCGGCTTTCGGAAGAGCAGCGCCAGATGCTTGACGGCCGTACGTTGAAGGCCTTGGGGTGAGTATCATTTCGTGCTGGGAGGTCGCCAAGTTGGTCGAATATGGGCGGCTGAAGCTTACCTACGATGTGGCAGAATGGCTCGGAATTTCCCTCGGCTACCCCGGCGTGCGGTTGCTTGACCTAACCCCTACGATCGTGGTCGAGTCAACCCGACTGCCACAGCCTTTCCAATAGGGATCCGGCGGACCAGATGATTGTTGCCACCGCACGTATTCATGACTATCCAATCGCGACCGCTGACGACAAAATTCTCAATTACGCTCACGTCCGGAGTGTCAGCATCGGCTAACCCTTGAGTTGAGAAGGACGCGGCGAACCGCGCTTCTCATCCAAAACGTTAGGCCGCCTTAGATAAAACAGGTGCCGATGACTCATACGACTGTTTACTCGCCATTCGTAGTACACTGAGGGTGGCCGCTTCCACCGCGCAAGAGATAAAACCAATGAATCCCCTTCCACAGGCAGATTCCGAATCGGAACAGCAAGCGTCGTCGCCTCTGCTGGATGTGTTGATTCGCGCCAGTTTGATCGGCGTGCTGGCGGTGCTGTGCTACCAGGTCTTTTCGCCATTTCTGACGCTGATGGTCTGGTCAATCATCTTGGCGGTCACTTTGTATCCGTTGCACCAATGGCTCGCCCACAAGGCCGGCGCGAAGCAATGGCTCGCCTCGATTATTCTGGTGATCGTCGGCCTTTTGTTGATCATCACTCCGATGGCGTTGCTGATGAATTCGTTTGCCGACTCCGTTCGTCATTTTATCGGCGCCGTGCAACAAAACACGCTGGCAATACCCGCCCCGCGAGAGGGCGTTGAGGAATGGCCGCTAGTCGGTAAGCAGATCCATGATGTCTGGTCGAAAGCTCATACCGATCTGCCCGGATTCGTGCGGAGCATGCAACCGAAGATCGGCGAATTGGCCCAGAAAGCAGTTGCTATGGTCGCAAGCATTGGCAGCGGCCTGTTGCTGTTTCTAGTCTCATTCATCGTCGCCAGCATCCTGATGGCATACGGTGAATCAGGCGCACGCGGCAGTCGGGCGATTTTCGTTCGTGTCGCTGGCGCCGCGAGAGGCGAGGCCCTCACCAAACTCGCCACGGCAACCATCCGCGCCGTCGCGCTAGGCGTCATCGGCGTCGCCTTCATTCAGGCAACCCTCATCGGGTTGGCGCTGCTGCTCGCCAGCGTACCGGCGGCGGGCGTGTTATCGGCAATCGCGCTCGTATTGGGTATTGCCCAACTGCCGGCCCTAATCGTCACGGTTCCAGCCATCATTTACATCTGGTCGAGTGGTGATTACGGCACCGCGGCGGCGATCACACAAACCATCATCCTGCTGGTGACCGGCATGGCGGACAACGTTTTGAAACCGCTGATGCTGGGTCGCGGCGTCGACGCACCCATGCCGGTAATCCTGCTTGGCGCATTGGGCGGTATGGCGAGCGGCGGAATTTTAGGAATGTTTGTCGGCGCGACGTTGTTGGCGCTTGGGTATCAAATCTTCATGGGTTGGATCGCCACCAGTCCAAACTCGGATCCGGTAGTGTCACAAAACGAAGAGACCGGACTGGGCAATATCGGGCCAAAAACTTAAAGCCCTGCCCGATGTTCGGACTCCTTTGGTTCCATAGCGGCAAACTTTATGAGTTCATAGACGACTAAAGAAACCCCATGGCGTGCTGGCGCCCAACGCCAAGTTGCGCAGTAAAATCGTTCCCGCTCCGCCAGAGCGTGCCACCGAGACCTCCAGCGACAACGCTCAGGCGCAGGGGCGCGCCTACGCGCCTGAGTTGGGCAAGGCTGCTCAAACGGGTCTTCGATATCGACATCGAACACTGCTCGAACTGCGGCGGCAGCTTGAAGATCATCGCCTGAGCCTTCGTCGAAGGGCCGCCATCGAAGATCCGCCGGTGATTGTCAAAATCCTCAGCCATCTGGGCCTGCCCACCCGCGTCCCGCCACGTGCCCCAGCTCGCCGTGTCGATCTATTCCAGACAATCTGAGGAGCCGAAAACCGGTTGCCAACGCAAGCCGACGGCGCCGCTCGCTCTGAGTTCGACCGAGCGGCGCGATCTGGAATACTTAGCGCCCCTCCGACCGCTGCACCGCCCGAGCCGGCCGAAGCAACATCGGGATTTTCATCAAACAGAAATGAGTTTGACAACTCTCCGCTCCGGCGCTATAGCTCGGGCCAGAAAAAAAACACGGTTTAAATTTCCTATACAGCCGCGCGTTTATTTCCCCGAAGCCGTTTACCATGTCATCTCCCCG
>DATBLC010000037.1:0-5554 GCA_036555515.1 Binatia bacterium | reverse complement strand
GCGTGCTGGTAGCTGTCAAACATTTTTCGAATCCTGTTATTAAGGAGTCCACAATTGAGTAACCAAACAGCGACCGAGGGGTGAGACCTGGAGAGCGCGGGCACAGGAGCGCAAAGGTTGTTTTCAGGCCCTGCCGGCGGGCATTTCCACCTATGGAGAAGACGGGGTGGTGGCCGGCAAGGCAGAGAACCATTGACCGCGATCGGAAGGGCTCTCCTCTCGGTCGCACACTAGCGACATAGTCTCTAAATAACGAACTCATTATTAAGCTTATATACACAACCTCCAACATCCCGGTATAATCCCGCCAATCCGCAAGCTTGAAAACCCAAGAGCTGAAAATCGAGGAGGTGTGCGATGCCTGAAAACCTGTCCGACATATTCGAATCCACCGAGCCGATCCTGCTTACCACCGGCTGGGGTCGCGCCGAAGGGCCTCTCTGGCATGCCGGGGGCTATGTTACCTTTGTGGATCTAGAAGGGAACCGGCTTCTGCGATGGGACCCGAAGGGGTCAGTAACAGTAGTGCGGGAAAATACCGGAGAGGGGAACGGCTGCACCCTCGACCGACAGGGCCGTCTCATCATGTGCGAAGGCGCCGATCACCGGCGCATTACCCGGATGGAGGCAGATGGCAGGGTCACGGCCATTGCCGAGCGTTGGCAAGGCAAACGGTTCAATAAACCCAACGACGTGGTGTGCCGCTCCGACAGCAGCATCTTTTTCACCGACCCCGGGCTGCGCCTTCCAGCAGCGCTGCGGGAGATCGGATTTTCTGGCGTATTTCGCATCGATCAGGCGGGTCACGTGCACCTGGCCACCGATGAGTGCGAGTACCCCAATGGGCTAGCTTTCTCTCCCGATGAGTCGATCCTATACGTAGCAATCAGCCGGCTGGACGAACGCTGCTTCCAGGAGGCGGAACGGGGCGAGGTTTGTGCACATCGGCGTATCCGAGCGTTCGACGTGGCGCCGGACGGAACCCTGAGCAACAACCGTGTATTCTGTGATATGTCCTCGGCGAATCCCGGCGTCCCCGACGGCATCAAAGTCGATACCAAGGGGCGAGTATTTTGCGTCGGCTCCGGCGGCATCTGGGTTATTGCTCCATCGGGCGAGGTCATCGGCATCCTGCGGATGGCGGAAGTGGTTCGCAACCTCGCTTTCGGCGGCCCGGATTTCCGTACGCTGTACCTAACTCCACGAGGTTCTCTCTGTAAACTCGAAGTTAAAACACCTGGAATTGGGGCGTTCAGTCGCAGCTAGGCGCAGCGTAGCACACCGTAGTCTCATGCTCTTGTATAGCGACATCCTTCACCGATCGGGCTTGCCTGCTAATCTGAACAGTCAGCCATGCTGGCGGGCGCCCGACGGCTCTATCGGCGCAGCGAGAGCGTAACGGCTTTCCGTGAGGTGCCCGCCGCCATGGAAAAGCGACAGCCTTTATAACCTGAGCAAGTTGGCACTGATTCAGTGACTACGATGGGTCAATTTTCTCGGCAACAGTCTCTCCAGCGAACTGATCATTCTCCTAAACTAGCGCATGCAAATAAGGAGCGGGCTGAGCCAAGAGACAGCGTGCATCTTATCCTAAAGTTACAGCGTACGATTGGCAATCGCGCTGTGCGGCGATTCTTTAAACTCCAACGTAGTTCAGAAGAAAAAGGCGGAGCACCCGCTACCGAATCTGAAAAAAATGCGGCGGTGCCTAGGGTCGAGATACAGCGGCCGACGGATACGAAGATAGCGGAAGGCATATTTTCACAAATAATGGGATCCGATGTCATCGCGGCCTTCGGCAGCGCCTTGATTTTCGCCCCTGCAAATTCGACTCAAATTGCTCAGTTTGAGCAGATGAATGCTACCTTGGAATGGGAAAATCCTCGCAAAGGGCTATTTAGCCGTCGTGAAAAAGGCGTGGAGACGGAACCTTATACGATCGACTGGGCCGCACCCGATAGAGATCACCCACAGCTTGAAATTCGCGACAATGCCGTCTTCGCCCAGGACACTCACACTTATAGTATGGTAGTCATGCCAGGAATGAAGGTTCTCAAGGCAGCCGAGGAAAAAGGATTACTACGCGAGCAAGCAGAATGGAAATACACGTTAGAATTTGCCGCAACGACGTCTTACGTAACGCCAACTGGAAAATCTCAATTTGAGCCCTGGGGATTTAAACTGGTTGTGCAGCAAGTCGCTGGCGACGATGGCCTGTGTTCACGCACTGCCCAGCTTGAATACTGGGGTGTTCACTCCATCAAACCCATCTTAGAGATGCCGAAGATCGAGTTTTGACAATCTCTAGATCGCATCAAATTAGCTGCCAAAACATCTCTGTCATGAAAATTGATTATCATCTGTGAAAAATAGTTCTAACTAAGATATTCTGTGAAAATTGATAATGTGATGTGAAGATTGATCCCTTGCGGCAAGAGAATCTGAAAATCGCACATTGGTTTTGATGCAAACGGCCTGGATAATAAAAATGGGAAAGAGTTTGCTAGCTTCCAGTGGAACTACGGTCCGACCTACAAGAGCAAGCATTTACCCAAAGAATACATCGAGCGCGGATAAATGTACTTCGGCTTCGAGGTGGATGAGAAATTGCTCCCGTTCGCTGTCGAAGAGTTCGGCGAAGGGTGCTGGGGTTACGGCTCGGATTGACGCGGGTAGCCATTCGCGCGATGATTGGTTGGCGCGAACGTCAAGGATCGAAGAAGCATGCCGCAACATAATGTCGCACCACGCTCGGTTGACGCCGTTATTGTGGGCGCCGGCTTTTCCGGACTCTACCTCCTGTATCGCATGCGCGGCCACGGTTTCTCCACACGGGGGTTCGAGCGCGGCAGCGATGTCGGCGGAACCTGGTACTGGAATCGCTATCCTGGCGCGCGCTGCGATGTCGAGAGCATGCAATACTCCTATTCCTTCGACGAAGCGCTGCAGCAGGAATGGCGCTGGCCCGAGAAATTCTCGGCTCAGCCGGATATCCTGGCATACTTGAATCACGTGGCCGACCGGTTTGACTTGCGCAAGGATATCGACTTCAACACATCGGTAACAGCAGCCCGTTTCGACGAAGCTCTGCGTCGTTGGACGATCGAGACGGACAATGGCGAGCGCGTATCCGCGCAGTTTCTGATCATGGCCACGGGCTGTATCTCGACCGCGCAGACGCCCGATATCGATGGGCTCTCGGACTATCGAGGAAACACCTATCACACCGGCAATTGGCCGCACGGGAAAGTCGATTTCATGGGCCAGCGCATCGCGGTGATCGGTACAGGTTCCTCCGGCATGCAAGCGATCCCGGTTCTGGCAGAGCAAGCCGCCCACGTCACCGTGTTCCAGCGCACGCCCCACTATTCCGCGCCGTCCCGGAATGTTCCGATGACGGCCGAGTATGAGCAGGAGTGGAAAGATGATTATCAGGCCCGGCGCGTAGAGATGCGCTACACGTCGAGCGGCAGCATGAAGAAGCCCAACGACGTCGCGGCCATTTCGGTCGGCGAGGAAGAGCGCCAGGCGGTATATCGGAAGCGCTGGGAGATCGGCGGGCTGGCATTTCTCGGATCCTTCAACGATCTCCTGACCGACCCAGCGGCGAACGATACCGCGGCGGAATTCGTCCGCGAGCAAATCCGGCGTATCGTCAAAGACCCCAAGACCGCGGAACTCCTGGCGCCGAAAAGCTATCCCATCGGCGCAAAACGCCTTTGCGTCCAATCCGGCTATTACGAAACTTACAACCGCGACAATGTCGAGCTGATCGATATCAGCGGCCAACCGATCGAACGGTTCACGCCGACCGGCTTGGTGGCCAACGGCCGTGAGTTCGAGTTCGACAGCATCATCTTTGCGACCGGCTTCGACGCGATGACGGGCACGCTCTTCAAAGTCGATATCCGCGGCCGGGACGGGCTAGCGCTAAAGGAGAAATGGCGCGCAGGGCCGCGCACCTATCTGGGGCTTATGTCGGAAGCTTTTCCGAACCTGTTTACGATCACCGGACCGGGCAGCCCGTCGGTCAAAAGCAATATGATCACCTCCATCGAGCAGCATGTCGAATTTGTGGCAGATGCTCTCTTATTTATGCGCGAGCATGGCTACGAGCTGATGGAACCGGAGCTCGAGGCCGAGGACGAGTGGGTGGATCATGTGCAGGAGGCGGCCAGCCAAACGCTCTTCCCGCGCGCCAACTCCTGGTACATGGGCGCGAACATCCCTGGCAAACCGCGCCTCTTCATGCCCTATATCGGCGGCGTCGGACGGTATCGGAGAATCTGCGAGGAAATCGTCGCCGAGGGCTACAAGGGATTCCGTTTCCAAGCCAAACCTGCGGCCGCTGCCGCTGCCGAGCGATGTGACTGAGCCTTAAAACTCCCCAAGTCCGACGCAACCTTTCGCCATCACGTGGGCAGCAACGGACGAACTTGCCAACAACTCCACGCCGGTTTATCCCGGCGCACTCAGCAGCCTGCTAGCGGACGCTCGCTGGATCCTTGGCCTCGCGCGGGAACCAGCCGCCGAGGCGGTGGTAGGCTTTCAAATAACTGATCTGCCCCTCATTGGTCATGGCGTTCTCCAAGACGCTGACCAAGCGCACAGCGACCGTTGGCCGCGGGTCATATTGGGGTTCATCGAGCTCTCGCGCGAGCTCGTCGGCAGATACTGAGTTAAGATAGGTTTTCATCCGCTCATACGTCGTATCGTGGTAGTCGAGGAGTTGCTGCGCGGAAGCGCGGAAAGAGTTGACTTGTTCGCGCGTGTGTCTGGCCGATCGCCCATAATCCGCCGGTTCGCCCGGCATGCCGAACCGGGCAGCCCATCCTTCGCCGATCCACAGCTGCTGGCGGCCGGAAAGCCGGGAAACATTGGCATCCATGACTCGACTGATGCGCCAGGCTAGCCACCCGATCGACGGATGCGGCTCTTTAACCAGTTCCTCCGGCGTAATGTCGCCCAACGTGCGGTGCAGCGACTCGTGGACGCGTGCAAACGCGTCAAGCAGGATATCGTTCGCGATCATGAAGGTGTCCTCCTTAGCTTGCGCTTACTACAAATCGAAAGTGAGGTTCAAAATGTCCTTCGTGACGAAAAGAATCACAGTAACATTTCCACAATTCGAGAATTCTCGAAACGTCGAAACGAACCCGGCTGGTCGGCGATCATCTATCTCCTGCCTCCTCAGCCGATGGAGCGGCGGCCGATGGCCCTTCACGCACGGCGTAGGTTACCACGGGCTCGGCGATCCAGATGAACTTGATGGCCTTGCTCCATCAGCCCATCGACCAGCCAGTACCAGTTGTACGTAGACTCTACCACGATCCCTTCCATCCGCGATTGATAGGGAGCGAGCTGCTCGATGATCAATTTCAAATCGTTGGGTAAACGTTTCCGGTAAACAACGTTGTCCTCCTCGTCGATGAGCACCGTGACGCTGTTCGTCGAATGCAAATCAATGGCACCGTAAAGTTTCATCTGGTCTCCTCCTTTTGAGTGTGTGGGGTTGGCTTCCCCACACGTTACGGCCTCTCGAAGGAGCCTGCTA
>DATBLC010000036.1:0-2475 GCA_036555515.1 Binatia bacterium | reverse complement strand
AGGTTGAATAGTCAACTTTAGCGCATGCGCGTCGGCTGGGAGAAGCTCTTTTACCGTGTGTAAACTGGGCGGATCGACCGGATCGTAGAGAACCGCGACACGGGAAAGTTTGGGAACGGCTTCTTTGAACAGCTCCAGCCGTTTACCGCTTAGCTCTATGGCAATGTTTGTAATGCCGGTGACGTTGCCGCCGGGACGAGCAAGGCTTTCAACGAAGCCTGCCCTAACAGGATCGGACCCAACGCCCACCATGACGATGGGAATCGTCTTGGTTGCATTCTTGGCCGCCCGGATCCACGGGTCCCCTGACGCTACCACGATGATATCAACCTTCAGACGCACAAGCTCCGCGGCATGCTCAGGAGCCCGATCGACCTTCCCCTCCGCATATCGGTACTCGAAGGCGATGTTCTGTCCTTCTATGTAGCCAAGATCGCGCAGAGCTAGCCGAATTCCCTCGGCGCGGGCGGAGTCAGTAGCCGCATCGGTATTTGATAGATATCCAATCCGCGGGATTTTCGCCGGCTGCGCCGCCTGGACAGGAAGGCAAAGTGCAGAGAGCATAGCGCAAAGCAGAATACGGATTACGAACTTTCTCATATGTTTTCTCCCGTTTCTTACCCTTTGCTCTTTGCCCCATGCGCTTTGCATTCTTCAGCGAATCACCCGGTCCGCCCGCGCCAACACATTCGGCGGAATTGTCAATCCAATCTGCTTTGCGGTCTTGAGATTGATCACGAACTCAAACTTCTTCGGCTGTTCCACCGGCAGGTCGCCAGGTTTAGCGCCTTTCAAGATTTTGTCGACATAAACGGCGGCGCGCCGATCCAAATCGGGCAAGTTGACGCCGTAGGACATGAGCCCTCCGGCTTGGACATCAGTTGGGGAGACGTACATCACTGGCAGTCGACTCCTGCTCGCAAGCTCTGTCATTTCCTTTCCTCTGGCCTTCGCTCAGAACAGCGGTTAATGCGTTTTCTTCTGTCAGACCGGCTACAGCTCCAGCGTGCTGGGCGCGAACAGTTCTTCAAATTTCAATTTCTTCTTGGTCAAGCCCTGCTCAAACGAATAGTCGATGATTGTCTGTAACATATTCCGGTTCGCCTTGACGCCGTAAGGAAACGGATCGTCGCCGAAAATCTCGCGCGTCTTGGCATAATACTCGTCGCGAAAAATGAGACCGCTTGGAATATTTTCCTTCAAGCGCTCCTGCGCCCACTGTTTGGCGGCCACAAACGCCTTATACAGATTGAACGCCAACCAGGGATATTTGCGGTCGATGTCGCCGCGTATGATGTAGGCATGGTTCGCCGGAATATAACCATGCTTCTTGAAGAAGCGCGTGCCTTCGCCGATCATGTCGGCAAACAACGGCTTGACCTTGCTCCAGTCGCCGCCGCGGGCGCGAATCTGCGTGGAGCGATCGACGATGTTGCTCTCGCGCGAAAACGCGCGGTGCACCGACGCCACGTCGATCTCGTTCGCCACCAGCATCGAAGCAAGACTCTGGTCCTGGGGAATTCGCTGAAAGGAAATGCCGGGTGGCGGCGCAAAACCCGTCGCGCCCCCGTGGCTCAGCTCTTCGCTGCGTTCCATGTACCAATGCACTTTGTATTGCGATACGCCAAAGTCGTGCTCTAAAACACCGCGCACCCACAGGGAAGCCGTCTGCTGGTACTCGCCCACCCCGATTCTTTTGCCGACGATGTCTCCCGGTTCTTTGATTCCGGAATCCACATGGTATGAGAGCTGAGCGTGCATGAAGCGGCGCGACGGAAAAACCGGGAGGGCGATCATGTCCATGCCCTGCGACTTCGCAATTAGATACGAAGAGAGCGACATCTCGGAGATTTCGAACTCCTGAAACTTGAGCTGACGCCAGAAAGTTTCCGAAGGGTCGGAATAGGTGGTAATCAGCTCGGCCCCTTCGATGGGGATCGTGCCATTGATTAAGGGTTCGACTCGCTCGTTAGGCGCCGATACAAAACTCAATTGAAGCTTGGCCATATATTTTTACCTCACTTCCCAAAAAGATACGGTGCGCAGTGAAACGTTCAAACAGTTCAAGTTGTTCAAAACGTTTGCCGGGCGGTTCGACATCTTGAACGATTTGAACCGCTTGAACGACTTGAACCCCGCACGATTTACTTGCCCTGCTCGGCGACGAATTTTCGCGCTGCATCCCTGTCCCAAACCTCCGGCCCCCACAAGCGGAAATAGCGCACCCCTTTCTGCCGAAGGCTCCATGCAGGCAATTCATCCTTCGGGATATCCTCGCGGAGCGAATTGGGGCCGATCTCATTGGTATCGCCCTTCTGAACGGCAATTTGTCCCTCGCGGGAGAGAAACCAGTTAATCAGTACTTTGGCTGCGTTGGGATGGGGCGCCCGGTTCATAAGAGAAATCATGGTTCCGCCCGCTTCCATGGCAACGCCGTCTTTGCTCAGCGCATGGGAATCCAAAACATCCACAGGC
>DATBLC010000035.1:0-24968 GCA_036555515.1 Binatia bacterium | reverse complement strand
CCGATCGCGGTCAATGGTTCTCTGCCTTGCCGGCCACCACCCCGTCCTCTCCATAGGTGGAAATGCCCGCCGGCAGGGCCTGAAAACAACCTTTGCGCTCCTGTGCCCGCGCTCTCCAGGTCTCACCCCTCGGTCGCTGTTTGGTGACTTAATTGTGGACTCCTTAATAAGATGGTGAAGATCTGGCGATCATTCGCCTTGCGGTTCGGCGCGACGGTGTTAAAGGATAAAAGTCTATGATCACCGCCCGCGCTGATATCATCGGGAGCCTGCTTCGCCCGCCGGAGATGCTTCAAGCTCAAAAGCAGCTGGCATCGGGAACCATCAGCCAAGCGCAGTTCAAGGCAATCGAAGATCGCGCCGTCGATGACGCCATCGCGCTGCAAGAGAGCGTCGGATTGGAAATCGTCACCGACGGTGAGATGCGCCGACAATCCTTTCAGAGCCAAATGACCGCGGCGGTGGACGGCTTCGGCGAGCACGACCTCGATGCCTTTCTTTGGGGCGACTGGCATGATGACGAAGGAGTTCATCGCACATCCCGGCCACCGCGACTGGGGGTTGTCAGTAAGCTCAAGCGTCGACGATATTTGTCCGTCGACGAATTCGTTCACCTGAAGTCCAAAACCAAACGCGTCCCAAAAATCACCCTGCCCAGCCCCGGACTCTGGGCCAACTTTTGGTCGGCAACAAACTCCAAAGGAGCTTATCCGACACTCGAGGGCTTCTTTGCCGATATCGTTCAAATCCTGCGTGAAGAAATTGCCGAGCTGGTGCGACAAGGCGCCACGTACATTCAGATCGACGCGCCGCACTACGGCCTTCTACTCGATCCCAAGACGCGCCGATTCTATGAAGGTCAAGGCTGGACTCTCAACCAGTGGCTGTCGCTCGGCATTGACTTGGACAATGCCGTGATGGACGGTTTTCCAGGCCGACTATTTGGGTTTCACATCTGACGCGGTAATCAAGGCAGCCGGTGGCTGTCGGCGGGAGGTTACGAGTCGATCAGCCGCCAACTTTTTTGCAAGATAAAGGCGCAAAGGCTATTGCTGGAGTACGACGACGCCCGCTCCGGCTCCTTTGAACCGCTCGGCGACGTGCCAGAGGATAAGTTCGTTGCGCTGGGACTGATAGCGACAAAAACACCCGAACTGGAATCCTTGGGACTTTTGCAGCAGCGCGTAAATGAAGCCGGCCGATACATGCCAATGGAAAGGTTGGGGCTAAGCCCGCAATGCGGCTTCGCATCATCGATCATCGGCAATCGGATCGCCACCGAAGATCAACGGCGAAAGTTGATTCTCCTGGTTAGTGCGGCGCGCACCCTTTGGCCTTAGTTAGCATTTTGGTCAGCCTTTCTGCGCGAGCGCACGCCCGATGAGGATCAAGCCGATTAGAAGCAATAGCACCGTCAAGCCGCGGTTGAAGGTTTGCTGGTTGACGCGGTCCTGGACCTTCATCCCCGCATAGAAACCCGCCAAGGTAAACAACAATACTTGAATGGATAGCGTGATCGTGTGCCAGTTGAAAAGATTCCAGGTCGAGATCGCTACCAATTGGGTGATTTTGGTCGTAACGAAGATGGTCGCGATGGACTTCACGAAAGTCCGCTTTTCCAGCTTGAGGCTATAGAGATAGATCGCCAGGGTGGGACCGGCGGCGTTGGTCATGCCATTGAGAAAGCCGCTAATGAAGCCGCAAATCGGCCCAATAATTTTTTCCGCGCGGGTTGAAATCGTGAAATCAAATCTCAGCGTGCTGGAGAGCACGAAAACCACAACCATGACGCCGAGGCAAAAATTAAGAATCCACAACGGCAGTTTGACGAGAACCATAGTCCCTAGAAAAACGCCGACGATGGTCGGCGCAATCAAGCCGGCGAAGCGCCGGAAGACCTCGAAAGGAAACCCGCCGCGAATAACTTGGGCCGAATCCATAAAAAGGTTTGGCAGGATGAGAATCGTCACCGCCGTGCGAAGATCCAGCAAAAGCGCCACGGTTGGTGTTGCGATCAAAGGAAATCCCAAACCTGTTGCGCCTTTGACGAATGCGGCGAATAGCAAAGCGGCGCCGACGAGTAGATGCGTAAGATCGAAAAACATTGTCAAAAGAACGGCGCCTCAGCAGCTTGATTTGAACGTAGATGATGACGCGTAGATATGAAGGGTCCTTTGGGCTTCAACGCGTTCAATGTTCAATGTTCAACGTATTCGGGGGAGATTCTGGGACTTGCATGAGCGCAATCCCTAACTTTGAACCTTGGATCTTGAACTTTGAACCGCGCTAGGGTTTTTGGCGCTGCCCAATTTGTTTCTTCCCGGTTGCAAAATATTCGCTTTTGACCGCCAGATCGGCCTCTGCCTCGTCTTCATCGGTCCACGCGCCAAGGCTGTAACCGTACCAGGGCATGCGCGGTTTGAGCGGCGGGAGTTCCAGTTCTTGCCAAATCTGTTTGGATCGCTCCATGAACTCTTTACGCGGCAAGGAAACCGGCGTGTACGGCCAAGGGCGCACGGCATTGATTAATAACGCGCTGACCGAGGTCATGCGCGCCTGAAGGCTGTCCATGCCGGGTGGGTGAGACGACGGGTCCAGGCCAGGCGATTTCCCTTTGGCGATAGATACGTCTTCGTCAGGGCGCACGTTGAAACAGATCGCCCAGTTGACCATGGCAGGATCGCGAATGTCTATATCTTCGTCCACGGCCACGCAGATCTTTGCGTAGCTTCCGGTAAACCCGGCGCTGGCGTTCAATGCTCGCCAGGCGTCGGCCTTGGAGGCATTGCGCATTTTGATCACGCAGTAGTTCTGGCCGCTGCCGCTCACTTCGTCATGAAGCGCCACGTCGATGACCGCCGAGTTGCCGCTATCGTGGCGTAGAAACTTGTAAATGATTTTTTCCGTGCCGGTATGTTTGATTTTGCTCGACTCGCTGGGCGGGAACTGGCTCATCAGCGCTGTATAGATCGCGCCGCTCCGGTGCGTGATACAACTCACCTGCAAATAGGGGGAAACGCTGCGGTGTCCCATGTAGCCAGGATATTCGCCGAACGGGCCTTCCGGTTCGATGGAATCAGTTGGAATGATCCCTTCGATAATGATCTCCGCTGTGGCTGGAACCAGCAAGTCGACGGTCTTGGCTTGCATGACCTCTACCGGCGCTCCGGCCAAACCGCCGGCCAGTCGGTACTCGTCGAAATCGTAGGGAATCTTCGCCGTCGCCGCGTAAGCTATGTTTGGACTCACGCCAATGGCAATGGCTGCCTCCAGTGGTTTCCCCAGCGCTTTGCACTTGCGCCAATGAAGCCCCATATGTTGCGCCATAAAGAAACCGCCGGCGCGATCCGGCGCTTTTATTTGGCTGCGATAGTTGCCAATATTGTAAATGCCCGTTTCTGGGTCTTTGGTTATCCAATTGGCCGATGTCAAATAGGGCGCGTTGTCGAAACCCGGAGTGGAAATCGGCACGGGGATCATTTCAAGACCGTAGCCGTTCAATAAGTCTTGACCCTGTCGCACGATTTCCTGTGCCGGCCCGGCGTGGAGTTTGACGGGATTGACCGGATGCAGCTGCGCCTGGGTCCAGCGCTCGTGGATCTCGTCGGACTTACACATCATACCGATGGCATAAATCTCCGTGGTCGCGGCCAAAGTGCCGACCGTAACCGGCATTCCAAAGCGTTTACCTTTGCCGTCCACCACGTTTTCGAACATGAACGCTTTGCGCTGACTCTCGTCGAGGCCGCGAAACTGCCAGCGCACCAGTGGCATGAGCTCCGTGTCTTTATTGATTTGGCGCTGGATGCGGATTAACTTACCACGCTCTTCAAGAGCCTTAAGATGTTCGCGAAAATCGCGATAGTATTTGTTGTTCGCCATCCGCTTCTCCGTTTCAAAATACTGTCTTGCCATCTATCATCCGGCGCCGCCACCTTGTCAAGCAGGGATGCCTGCGTCATCACTTGTTGCCGTCCGGTAACCGGAGTGAAATCGCATGGCTTGGACAGCGGAATAGTTGCGGTTTTTTTCCAATTATAATGCCGGCGCAACTGACTTTTACTTGTGCGTCATGGTCAAGCTTGCTAAACTGGGGGCCTTTCAACCTCCGGTAATTTTAAAAAAAATTGCGGAACTTTTGATGAGTCTGACAGCGAATCGAATGAGCATGCGCTCGCTTAAAGCAATGTTTCGATTTGCCGCGCCGTATCTTCGCTTCTTGCCAGCGCTGCTCGTAGTGGCGCTTTTCCTGGCCGATGTCTGGGTCCCAATCGCCCTGGCGATACCGATGTATTATGTCGCGGCGTTGTTGTTCGTGGTCGCTTTACCTCGGCGCCGCGACAAATTTTTGGTCGCCGTAACCTGTACATTATTAGCTGTTCCTGATTACGTTCTTACGCGGGCAGCTGCCGGAGCGCCCGACTGGTTGCGCATCGTTAATCACGGCCTCTCCGTGATCGTGATTTGGACCGTTGCGGTTGTCGCACTGCGCCACACCCGCGACGTGGAGGCGCTGCGAGTGAGCGAGCGGGTCGCATACGGGCGGCTTGCCCAATTAAGAACGACTTACGCGTCGGCCCCCGTGGGTCTCTGTTTCGTCGATCGCGATCTGCGTTATTTGGCAATGAACAATACCCTGGCGGAAATGCACGGCCATCCGCCGGATTTTTATCTCGGCAAAACGGTTCGTGAAGCGACTCCGGAGTTGGCCGACGCCGGTGAGGAACATTACCGGCGCGTCATCAACACAGGGCGTCCGGTTCTTGACGTGGAAGTTGAGGGCGCCACGGTCGCCCGTCCAAAGGAAAAGCGCCACTGGTTGGCAAGCTATCACCCGGTCAGAGATGAAAATGGCACGGTGATGGGCGTCAATGTTGCGGTCCGGGATATCACTGAACGCAAACAAGCCGAAGCTGACACCATGTTTTTGCTCGACGTGGGCGAGTGCATTCGGTTCGCCGCCGATCCTGACGAGATGATGTGGGCCATTGCCGTGGGTCTTGGGGAACACCTCGGAGCGAGCCGCTGCAGCTTCGCGGAGATCGATGTTGAACACGATGTACTCAAGATACAACGCGACTACCGCCGCCACGCGCGCTCGCTGGCGGGCAGTTACTCTCTCAAGCGATTCGGTGCGGCAATTGTTGACGACGGCAAGGCGGGAAGAACAATTGTTGTCAATGATGCCAGGCGCGACGAGCGTATGACGCCCATTGACGAAGGCTTTGAGCGGGCGGGCATCAGCGCATTGATAGTCGCCCCGCTGCTCCGCGATGGACGATTGGCGTCGTGTCTGTTTGTCGCGGCGTCTGAACCGCGCTCGTGGAGCGAACGGGAGGTGGCATTAGTCGATGCAGTGGCCGAACGCACCTGGCTCGCCGCGGAGCGACTGCGCCTGGACCATGCCCTCCGCCACAGCGGGATGGCTTTGCGTGAAGCCGACCGCCGCAAAGACGAATTCCTCGCCACCTTGGCCCACGAGCTGAGAAATCCTTTGGGCCTGATTCGTAACGTTGTAAGTCTGTTACAGTCGGCGGGGGCGACGGATTCCGAAATCAGGTGGGGCCGGGACATCATCGATAGGCAGGTAAACTATCTGACCCGATTGACGGACGATCTCTTCGACGTAAGCCGAATCACCCGCGATAAACTCGATTTGCGCAAGGAAGATGTGCAACTCGCCGAGATCATTAATGCGGCGGTGGAATCATGCCGCCCGCTCATGAACGAGCGCGGGCATATTTTTACCCTTAACATGGGGCCGGAGCCGGTTTATTTGTCATGCGATAAAATCCGGCTGACGCAAGCGATCACGAACCTGCTTAACAACGCCGCCAAATACACGCAGAGCTCAGGCCGCATCGGTCTCTCGGTCGAGCGTGATGGCGATGAAATCTGCATAAGGGTCACGGACACCGGCATCGGCATCGCCGCGGAGGATTTGAACCGGGTTTTTGACTTGTTTTTTCAGGCTGATCGGTCCTTCGCCCGGGCGGAGGGAGGACTCGGGTTAGGGCTCACACTGGTAAATCGTTTGGTGGCAATGCACGGCGGCACCGTTGAAGTAAAGAGCGCTGGCTTTAACCAAGGCAGTGAGTTTATCGTGCGGCTTCCAGTGATCGGCAGTCCGTCACCGACGTTGCAAGATGTGGAAAGAAACATCAATGCCAAGCCGCCGGCACCGGGACTGCGCCGGGTATTAGTGGCAGACGACTTTCCGGAATCGGCGCAGCTGCTCGCTCGCCTTTTGCAACAGGACGGCAACGATGTGCGAGTTGCCCTTGATGGTCTTGAAGCCGTCGAAACCGCTGCGCAATTCCACCCTGACATTGTGCTTCTCGATATCGCAATGCCGAAATTAAATGGCTACGAAGCAGCCAGCAAAATCCGCCAAGAGCCCTGGGGCAAAAACATAATTTTGATCGCCTTGACAGGCTGGGGGCAACAACAAGACCGCAGCCGCACCAAAGAGGCGGGGTTCGACGTGCATTTGACCAAACCGGTCAACTATCAGGCTATCGCCAAGCTGCTTAATGATTTATCCGGCGATGCGTGCGGAGCAAAACCCCCCGCCGCGCGGTTTTTCTGAATTCACCATGCGCCGAATCTGGTGGCCCGGCTTTTGGTAGGCTAGTCTCACAGCTACGAGACCGCCGAATACGATAAACCCGCCCGAACTTGCTTGACGGTAAAATCTTTCGTTCAATATAGTCGCGCCGGTATTTGTTGACCTTGGTAGCAAGGAAATTGTAAAGGATTGCAGACACCCGAAATCCGTGCGTAAGCTGGCAATCCTTTGAATTACTTGGCCGTCCGACAAGGCGGTGAATGCGAGGCGGAGCGAGGGCTCGCGCCGGAGCGTACATCGGCAGTACCTGCGGATGTGTGAGCCTGAAGTGAAGACAAAGCAGGCGCCCCTGATCGATGAGACAGGGGTTACAGTACGAAATAGCAAATAACTATGATCGACGCCTTCATCGACGGTCTTTTCCTGGTTCTCCAGTGGAAAGCCTTCAGTCTAATGCTCGTCGGCATGGGCCTCGGGTTTTGCGTCGGCTTGCTTCCCGGCATCGGCGGCGCAGCGACGCTAGCCCTAATGATTCCGTTTGTTTTCAAAATGAGCCCGGTGGAGGCGTTTGCTTTTTTGCTCGGGATGCATTCCGTGGCTGCGACCACCGGCGATATTACCTCGATACTTTTCGGCGTTCCGGGCGAAGGACTCTCCGCCGCCACCGTGGTGGACGGTTATCCGATGGCCAAACGGGGCGAGGCCGGGCGCGCCCTCGGCGCCGCGTTGATGAGCTCCTTGATCGGGGCGCTCATAGGCGCCGCGACCCTGGCGCTGGCGGTCCCCATTGTTCGCCCTTTGGTTCTCACTTTCGGTTCGCCCGAGCTTTTCTTGCTCTCAATGATCGGAATCGCGTGCATAACTTCCCTCAGTGGTTTGGGCCTCAGAGGACAGATTCGCGGCTTTGCGATGGGCCTATTAGGTCTATTGCTATCAACCATCGGTCAAGAACGACAGTCGGGATCGCTTCGCTTTGACCTGGGACTGATGTATCTCTGGGAAGGCCTCGATCTCGTTCCCGTGCTAGTGGGAATTTTTGCCATCCCCGAACTGGTCGACCTGGCCGTACGCGGGACCTCGATCGCGGGCGACCGCCCGGCGGAAAATCTCCGCAGCGGGGTCATTGAAGGCATCAAAGACACCTTTCGCCATTTCTGGCTGGTCTTTCGCTGTTCGGTGGTCGGAGTTTTTGTCGGCATCATGCCGGGGGCGGGCGGCGGCGTCGCTCAATGGATGGCTTACGCTCACGCCGTGCAAAGCGCCAGGAATGCCAAAGATCGGGAGCGCTTCGGCAAAGGCGATGTACGGGGCGTGCTCGGCCCAGGGGCGGCAAACAATTCAAAAGAAGGCGGCGACCTTATTCCAACCATCGCTTTCGGGGTCCCGGGAAGCGGCGCGATGGCGATACTTCTCGGCGCGTTCCTGATCATGGGCCTGGTGCCCGGCCCGGAAATGCTCAGCAAGCACCTGGCCGTGACTTTCTCCATGGTTTGGACACTCGTCATCGCCAACATCATCACGGTCGTCTTGTCTCTCGCCATTCTCAATCATCTCGCCAAAGTGACCTACATCAGAGGCGGTCTGATTATTCCTTTTGTGCTTTTGCTGGTCTTCGTGGGCAGTTACACGGCTAATGGTCAAATCGCCGATCTGGTCGTGACCTTTTGCTTCGGCGTCTTGGGTTACCTGATGGTTCTCTGGGGTTGGCCGCGGCCGCCTCTAGTCTTGGGATTCGTTCTCGGCAAGCTGGTTGAAACCTATTTATTCATTTCCGTGTCACGCTATGGATTTGCCTGGTTGATGCATCCAATCGTCATGCTCTTGATTATTATCATGATTGTCGTAATTGTTTACCCTTTCGTGCGCGAAAGGCCGTTATTCGCCGGCGGCGGGGATTGATGAAAAATACCGGTCATGTTGTTTTCAGTTTATTTCTAGTCATGATGTCCGGCTACGCGATCTACTCCGCGTCAAGTTGGTCCTTTAAGACCGGATTCTTTCCTATAGCCATTGCGCTCCCTCTCGTGATCCTGGCGCTAATCCACTTAGCCCTCGAATTGTTTGGCGCCCCCGAGCCAGCGGAAAATCGTGCGGCCGAGACCGAATTTTCCAGCGACGTGTCACCCTCAGTCGCGCGGCGCCGCGCGATCACCATCTTCTCCTGGATCGCTGCTTTCATCGTGTTCGTTTATCTCGTAAGTTTTCCCGTAGCGGTGCCGCTTTTTATCTTTTTGTATCTGAAGCTGCAGAGCAACGTGAGTTGGTCGGGTTCCATGGCTTTGACGGCGATTACGTGGAGTTTCTTTTATGTTATTTTTGAACGGCTGATAAACCTGCGCTTCGAGGCCGGATGGGTTCAGATCGCTCTTGGTCTTTGATGGTCAACAAAACGAGCCCGGTTAGTGCTCGCTTCCTTCGGCGCAAATGCGCTAGTTTTGCTTGACTCGGGCCGCGGGGTTCGACTAACCTTCAGGCGCCTGTCGGCGGAAAGAATTGCAATCGCGGGCGTTGTTCCGGCGTTTTTTTTCTGCTCGAATAGATGACTCTCTAACGTAGCGAGGAGGTTATCATGAAAAACAAGCAGTCGTTTAGTATTCTTGTATGTTTGATTTGGCTCGCGTTCGCGGTGGCGCCCGTTTGGGGGCAAGCGAACTTTTACGAGGGTAAGACAGTGACGGTGCTCATCGGGGCGAAGAGCGGCAGTCTCGCGATCGCGGCTCAAATCGTCGCGCATCACCTCGGAAAATACCTTCCTGGTAAACCGACGGTGATCCTCCAACATATGCCTGGCGCGGCCCACCTGTTGGCGACGAATAATGTTTTCAACTTGGCCAAGCCGGATGGTTTGACGATCCTCGCCGCCAACCCCAACGTTGCCATTGCCCAACTCTCAAAGGTTGAGCAGGTTCGATTTGACGTTCGCAAGTTTCAATGGCTCGGCTCCTCCGGCGCCGACGGCATAATGTTCTCAATCCGCTCCGACTTACCGTATAAGAGTTTCGATGAGCTCAAAAAAGCTGATCGTGAGTTGGTCGCGGGGACGACCGGTCCGGGCTCCAACGCACACGACATTCCGCTGCTGCTGAAAGAGTTCGCCGGCCTTAAACTGAAATTGGTCTCCGGTTATCCGGCAAACAGCGACGTGCTTTTGGCCGTGGAGCGGAAAGAAGTGGATTCCTGGTCGGCACTGGCGACAACGATCCGGCTTGCGGCCGATCGCGGCGTGGTGCGCCCGCTCGTGCGGGGACGCGTGGCATTACCGGGCTTCGAGCATCTGCCTATTGATGAAGATCTCGCGACCAACCCTCTGGGAAAATCGCTGATGAGCATTAAAGCGATTCCCCAATCTATCGGCCGGGCTTTCGCCGCTGCGCCGGGCACGCCAGCCGACCGCGTTGCGATGTTGCGCGACGCTTTTGCTAAAGCGATCAAGGATCCCGATCTCGTCGCCGAAGCGAAAAAGGCTAAAATTGCGGTATCGTTAATTGGTCACGAACAAGTAACCAAAGATTTCGCGGCCCTGCTCAATCAAACGCCAGAAACCCTGAAAGAAATGGGCAAGTACATCAAGGCGGAGGGCTAAGGATGCCTGAAAACGCCGGATATGGCGCAAATAAACACCTAGTCAGGCTGACTTAGGCACTGAATAATACCCATGACAGAGTTTGGATCAAGGAGTGAATTTCGAGTGATTCGGACGCAAAACGTTTGGCACGATCAGAACTTTTGCACGACTTGAACGGCTGTTGAGGTACTGGTGGCGAATCTCGGTTTTATCGGTCTCGGCGTCATGGGCAGTCGCATGGTGAAGCGACTGCTCGACGCCGGACATAGCGTAACGGGATACAATCGCACCCGCTCCAAGGCACGGTGGCTGCTGGACGCGGGGATGAAGTGGGCCGACAGCCCGCGTGCGGTCGCCGCGGCAACTGAGATCACTTTCTCCATGATCGCCAACACGCAGGCGCTGGAAGCGGTCACGGGTGGGGCAGATGGTATTTTAGCCGGGCTAAGCGCGGGAAAAATTTATGTCGACATGAGCACGGTGAGTCCAGCAGCAGTCCGCGATTTGGCCCAACGGGTCGAAGGCAAGGGTGCCCAGATGCTCGACTCCCCGGTGTCAGGCAGCGTGATTACTCTCGAAGAGGGCAAGCTCTCCTTCATGGTAGGCGGTAGGCGGGATACGTTCGAGAAAGTACTGCCGATTCTCCAAGCCATCGGGCCCAAGGCCACGTACGTCGGCGCCAACGGTCTTGCGGTCTCGATGAAAGTCGCAACGAATTTGAGCCTGGCGGTGCAGATGCTCGCGTTTAGCGAAGGCGTGCTCCTGGCCGAGAAAAGCGGCATTGCCCGCGATACCGCCGTCGAAGTTCTGCTCAGCAGCGTCATGGCTTCGCCTATGGTCAAGTACCGGGGGCCATTCGTCTTAAAGATGCCGGACGAAGCGTGGTTCGACGTCGCCATGATGCAGAAGGACCTGCTGCTAGCTTTAGAAATGGGCCTTCGACTCAATGTGCCTCTCCCGACGACGTCAATTACCAATGAATTTCTTACGGCGGCGCGGGGGATGGGGTTGGAAAAGCATGACTTTGCCGTGCTATTCGAAGTGTTGGCGAAGTTAGCAGGCGTGAAGACTGAATAATTGAAGTGCTCGATATTGCGGACCTCACCACTCCAGTACTCCAACACTCCAAGCATTCTCCTAAGTGCTTCCATGGCTCGATCCAAAAAGACCCATTCAAAGGCGCATAGTAGCCCTCTGATTCACGACGAGCGCCTAATCAGTTTCTACCAACTGATGCTTAAGATTCGCCTTTTTGAAGAGCAGGTGAACCAGCTTTACTTGAGCGCGAAGATGCCGGGCCTGGCGCATCTCTACATTGGTGAAGAAGCCGTTGCCGTGGGAGTGTGCGAGGCGCTTCGACCCAATGACTACATCACAAGCACTCACCGGGGGCATGGACACTGCCTCGCCAAAGGCGCGTCGGTGGATCGAATGTTCGCCGAATTACTTGGCAAACAAGCAGGCTATTGCCGGGGCAAGGGCGGCTCGAT
The DNA here is from genome assembly GCA_036555515.1 of Binatia bacterium. GTDB lineage: Bacteria > Desulfobacterota > Binatia > UBA9968 > UBA9968 > DATACQ01. The sequence goes on along the minus strand of DATBLC010000035.1, from coordinate 13,345 downwards.
GCACATCGCCGATCAGGACACGGGAAACCTCGGCGCCAACGCCATCGTCGGCGGCAGCGCCGGCATCGCCACCGGCGCTGCGCTGTCCGCCAAGATGCGCGGCAGCGACCAGGTGGCCGTCTGTTTTTTCGGTGAGGGCGCCCTCGGGCAGGGCTTGCTTTACGAATGCATGAATATGGCATCGCTCTGGAAGCTACCGGTGATCTACGTTTGCGAAAACAATCTGTACAACGAGTACACGCATTATTCCGAGACCACCGCCGGTGAGATTCTCGGGCGCGCACAAGCGTTCGGGATTTCGAGCGAATCTATCGATGGCCAAGACGTCGTCCTGGTCCACGAGATCAGCCAGCGTTGCGCGCTGCGTGCCCGTGAGGGAAAAGGTCCGTCGTTCCTGGTTTGCAATACCTTTCGGTTTTACGGCCACCACGTGGGCGACGTTGACCGCGCCTATTACCGCCCCGGAGAAGAAGAAGCAGAATGGAAAAACCACCACGACCCACTGAAGCTTTTGGCACAGCGACTGACCAAGGAAAAAATCGCGGATGCAACGTCGCTCAGGAAAATCGAAGCCGATATCAAAGCGCAGATCGACAGAGGGGTTCAATTCGCCCTTGACGCGCCCTACCCCGAGCCGAGTGAAGCTGGCCTGCATGTGTACGCCTGATCTATTTTCGATTTCAGATATTGGATTTTGGCTTGGAATCGAAAATCCGAGATCGAAATTCCACGATGGGCGCACTCACTGCTGATTGCTCACATCCATGGCGACAATGTCCCAAGACGTGCCCGTTGCAACCGCCAAGGTTAGAGAGATCACTTTCGCCCAAGCCATTAACGAAGCTCTGGCCGAGGAGATGCGCCGCGATCCGGCGGTCTTTATCATCGGCGAAGACGTCGCGGAGGCCGGCACGCCCTTTAAGGTGCTCTTGGGCTTGGTAAAAGAATTTGGCAAACAACGGGTGATCGACTCGCCTATCTCCGAAGCCGGCATCAGTGGCATCGGCGTCGGCGCGGCCATGACCGGTATGCGCCCGGTAGTGGACATCATGTTCGGCGATTTCATCACCTTGACGATGGACCAGGTGGTGAACCAAGCGGCGAAGATCCATTATATGTCCGGCGGGAAGCTCAAAGTTCCGATGGTGCTGCGCACTACGCTCGGCGCCACGCGCCGCTCCGCCGCGCAGCATAGCCAGAGCCTGCACGCGTGGGTGAGTCATATTCCCGGCCTTAAAGTCGTCGTCCCGGCCACCCCCTATGACGCCAAGGGACTGCTCAAAAGCGCGATTCGAGACGACAACCCCGTGGTCTTTTTCGAAGATAAAATGATGTACCAGCTCAAAGGCTCGGTACCGCAAGAGCAATACACGATTCCGCTCGGCATTGCCGACGTGAAGCGCGTTGGCAACGACATCACCCTGGTCGCCACCAGCAGCATGGTTCATGTCGCCCTGGCCGCGGCAGATTCCCTGGCAACCATTGGCATCCGCGCCGAAGTCGTCGACGTCCGAACCACTGTGCCGCTCGATAAGCAAACAATTATCGAATCGGCCAGGAAAACCAGCCGGGCCATCGTCATCGACGAAGGCTACGAGCGCTACGGTGTCACGGCAGAAATCGCTTCGGTGATCGCCGACGGCGCCTTTTATTTTCTCGACGCGCCGGTGAAGCGCATGGGTGCGATGGACGTGCCCGTACCTTTCTCGCCGGTGCTCGAAGACCAGACGGTGCCAACGGCGCAATCGGTGGCGGAATTAGCGCGGCAGCTGTGCAATAAGCCATGAGCAAATACTGTTTCAGCAGTTCCAAACGTTCCAGCCGTTCCAGTAGGTCGAATACACCGGTCTTTTTTGACGTTTGGAACGATTGGAACTTTTGGAACGACTGGAACCGTTAAAAGAGGAGGTCCGTCATGGGGTTAAAGACGTTTGGCCTGATGGGCGTCGATTGGGAAGAGCGCGTAAACTTGGAGCGCCTGCGCCAGGATCGCTTGAGCCGTATCAAAGCGGCGCTAAAGAAGTCGGAGCTTGGCGCGCTGCTCTGCTTCGACATGAACAACATCCGCTATATCACCGCCACGCACATAGGCACCTGGGCGATGGACAAGTTGGTGCGTTTTTCGCTGCTCGCCCAAGACGATGAGCCGATCCTGTGGGACTTCGGCTCCGCGGCGCGGCACCATCAAATCTATTGTCCTTGGCTGGGCGAGCGCTCCCGCGCCGGCATTTCGACGCTGCGTGGTGCGACCAACCCCGGCTCCGGATTGGCCACGGACGTGGCGAAAAAAATCAAGCTCGAATTAGAAAAACGCAAGCTGCAAAACGAACCGCTCGGCGTCGACGTGATCGAGATGCCGGTACTCTTCGCGCTGCAGGCTCAGGGAATCAAAGTGGTCGACGGCCAGCAGTTGATGCATGAAGTGCGGAAAATCAAAACCCAGGACGAGATCACGCTGCTCAATTCGGCGTGCATGATGGTGGACGCCGCCTACGAGGAGCTTTACCGCTTTATGCGCCCCGGCGTTCGAGAAAATGAGTGCGTAGGAGTCGTCAGCAAAGTACTCTACGATCTCGGTTCGGAACATGTGGAAGGCGTCAACGCTATCTCCGGCGAGCGCTGCAGTCCGCATCCGCATGTCTATACCGACCGCGTTCTCCGGCCGGGTGATCCAGCCTTTTTCGATATCCTCCACAGCTACAACGGCTACCGCACTTGCTACTATCGGACTTTCGCCGTCGGCAGCGCCTCCCCGGCAATGGTCGACGCCTACAAACGCAGCCGCGATTACATGGACGCAGCGATCAGCATCGTGAAGCCCGGAATCACCACGGCGGATGTCGTAAAACTCTGGCCCAAGGCCGAGGAGTTCGGCTTCGCCAACGAAGAAGCCGCCTTCGCATTGCAATACGGCCACGGCGTTGGTTTGTCGATCTGGGAAAAACCGATCTTCAGCCGTCTTGTTTCCCTCGAGCATCCGGAAGTTATCGAAGAAGGCATGGTCTTCGCGTTAGAAACCTACTGGCCCGCCTCCGACGGCTGGTCCGCGGCGCGGCTGGAAGAGGAAGTCGTCGTGACCAAGGACGGCTGTGAAGTGATTACGCGCTTCCCGTCCGAAAAATTGCCGGTGGCGGGCACCCACTATTTTACTGCCGGTGGACCATTCCCAACCATGCGTGAAACCCAATCGAATTTGAATAATCCGGGCGCACTGGAAAGGGTGAAGAGTTAGCCAGGGAACAAATACTCAATGGCCAAGCAAGTTTCAGAAAGTAGACTGGATGAAGTGAAACGTAATCCAGGGTCCCCGGATTTCGCTCACGCTCCATCCGGGCTACGCGCTCAGGAAAGGTTTGAGATTTGCATAAGGAAGCGAAACCCGAGAAACAGAAGGCCTTAGGAAACACACAACAGGAAATAATTTCTCACGCCTATCGCCTTCCGCATCTCGCCTGAAAATCATGGCCACCAACGTCATCATGCCCGCCCTCGGCGTGGCGCAACAAACGGGCAAGCTGCTTAATTGGCTGAAAACCGAAGGCCAATCGGTGACCAAAGGCGAGCCGTTGATGGAGATCGAAACCGATAAGGCGACGGTAGAGATCGAAGCGCCGTCCTCGGGAATTCTGACGCATGTCACGGCAAAGCCAGGCGATGAAGTTCCTGTGGGGCAAAGGATCGCGCTGATCCTGGCGCCGGGTGAAACGACGACTGCAGCGGCGCTCGTGGACCCTCACCCTCGCCCTCTCCCAGAAGGAGAGGGAATGAGCGGGGCCCGTCATTTTCCCGAATTAAAGGGAACGCATGAAGGTCACCCTTTCCCTGTGGGAGAGGGAAGGGGTGAGGGCCGTCTTACGACTTCGACACTCACACCGCCAGCCGCGCCCGCGGCTCAAACTCGGTATGTTGGCGAAAGAGTCCTCGCATCACCCAAGGCGAGGCGAATCGCGCGCGAAAAGGGAATCCAGCTTGCAATGCTGCGGGGGAGCGGCCCCGAAGGAAGCGTATTGGCCGAGGATGTGCTGCGCGCTGTAGAGGGCAACGCAGCCCTGGCCGCGGAGGCGGCCCAGAATTTAATCCCGCTGAGCCCCATGCGCCGCATCGTCGGCCAACGCATGACGCAAAGCAAACAGAGCGCGCCCCATTTTTATCTCTCTATGGATATCGACATGACTGCGGTCGTCAAATTCAGAAGCGAGTCGAAGGAGCGCGGCGACCGATCGATTCCTTCGATCAATGATTTTATTCTTCTCGCCTGCGCCCGCACGCTCAAAGATTTCCCGGCAATGAATTCAACTTTTACGGAGCAGGGAATCAAGGTTCACGCCGACATCAATATCGGCATGGCGGTGGCTCTGGAGGAAGGACTCGTCGTCCCGGTCATTCGCAACGCCGACCAGGTGACGTTAACGGAGGTAGCCCAAAAGAGCCGCGAGCTGGCCGACAAAGCGCAAACAAAAAAACTTTTCCCGTTGGATTACGAAGGCGGAACATTTACCGTGTCGAACCTCGGCACGCTCGGCGTCGACAGTTTTATCGCGATCATCAACCCGCCGCAGTGCGCCATACTGGCAACGGGAAGGGTAGCGCCGCGCGTGGTCGCGGATGAAGTTGGAATGATGGTCCGTCCCATGATGACCGCCACACTGTCCGCCGATCATCGGGTCGTTGACGGCGCCAGCGCCGCGCGCTTCCTGCAAGCGGTGAAGCGGCAGTTGGAAAATACCTTACTTTAGCCTATACCAGTCGAACTGGTTTCCATAGAAAGGAGTTTGATATGAAAGGAACTATCGCTATTTTGTCGCTGGCTTGGCTCTGCTTGGCAAGCCCTCCCACCCACGCTCAACAGGTCGAGCGAATCACCATGGCCGGCGGCCCTCCGACTGGGGTTTTCGGCATCTTCGCCACGGGTATTGGAACCTACTTATCGAAAAACGTTCCCAACTTAGACGTTTCCGTGGCCGCAACCGGCGGCTCAGTGGAGAATCCGCGCCGGATCAGTGCCAAAGAAGCCGAGATGGGTCTTTCTTTTTCTTCAGACCTGCACGAGGCGTTCCACGGCTTGGAGAAGTTTAAAGGAAAGCCTTTAACGGATCTCCGCGCCATCGGATTGGTCTTTTTTGGCGTCGCCCACCTCATCACCTACGAGGACAGCGGCATCAAGGCTGTCCAAGACTTGGCTGGTAAACGAGTTGCCGTAGGAAGTCCAGGGTCAGGAACTTTCGCCTCTGCCGAGCGGGTTTTTCGATCCGTGGGGCTGTGGGACAAAATTAATCGGATCCCGCTCCTGGGCGCAGCCGCTGGTGAGGCGATGAACGAGGGGAAGGCGGATGCTTTCTTCTGGACCGGACCGGAGCCCGACCGGGTAACTACAGAGGCAGCGGCCAAAAAGCCGGTGCGAGCAATTGATATCTACACGCCCGTATCAAAGACCGACTTCTTCAAGCAATATCCCTATTTCGCACGTTATGTATTCCCAGCGGGCTCGTACCGGGGAATTACCGAGGACACTTCAACTGTAGGCATACCCGTGATCTGGTATGCGCACCGGGACTTCTCGTCAGCTCTGGTGCAGAAGATCACTCAAGCAACCTATAGTAAAGAGGGAAATGCGCATATGCTGAAGGTCCATGCCGGATCTAAGGATATGGTGCCGCAGAAAGCTTTACAGGGTATCACGGTTCCTCTGCACAAGGGCGCCGAGGACTACTGGAAATCTGCGGGCGTTCAAGTTCCCGAAGCGATCCGCGCAAAATAGGCCAAGAGACCCAGGAAACATGCCCGAAGAGGCATCCCAAATCCGTCCTCTCTCCGGATACTGGAATTTGGCCGTTCAACTCATGATGGGCGGCGTCGCTGTATTTTATCTCTGGGCAGCTACGGTTGGCGTGGTTCCACTGGAGTACTTTCGCGGCGTCGCCGTCCTCTATAGCCTCGTGGTCCCCCTGCTACTGTACAGAGCATGGCGCGGCGAGTGCACCAATGCTCCGTCTTTGCTCGACGTCATGTTAGCTATCGCCACGGTTGTTGGGGTTGTCTACTGGATCGTCGAGCATGAGGGGCTGGCGTACCGAGCAGGCGCCTACACTGCAATTGATCTCTGGATGGGTATTATCGTAACCATCGTCGCCATTGAGGCGGCCCGCCGGGTGCTTGGCTTCGGTATGGCGATGTGCGCGATACTGCCCATCGCCTACGCGCTGTTTGGATCGTACCTCCCTTTCATCATCGGCCATCGAGGATTTACTTTCCGCCGGATTATTGAGTACGTGTACCTCACCTCGGACGGGATCTTCGGCATCATGGCCGAGGTCGTGGCCTCCTTCATCATCCCCTTTGTTGTCTTCGGTGCCTTTTTGCAGCGCGCTGGGGTCGCGAAATTTTTTATCGATCTCTCTTTGGCCGCCCTTGGCCGCATCGCGGGCGGTCCGGCTCAGGCTGCGGTCGTCTCGAGCGCCCTTCTCGGCACCATCAACGGCAGCCCAATTGCGAATACGGTCACAACCGGTACGGTAACTATCCCGCTGATGATCCGCGCCGGGTTTCCGCGCCACATCGCCGCGGCGGTGGAAGGGGCAGCTTCGACCGGCGGTATGGTCTTGCCCCCCGTCATGGGCGCGGGCGCCTTTATCATGGCAGAGATGACGGGCATTTCTTACCTTGAAATCATCAAGGTCGCGGCCATCCCCGGGCTTCTTTTTTTTGTCTCCGTCGGCATCATGATCTACTTCGAGTCGAGAAAGCTCGGCTTGCAAGGTTTAGCCAAAGAGGAGATCCCCAAACTGCGTGCGGTCCTCGGGCATGACTGGTATTTGTTTACACCAATCGTAGTTTTGATCTTTTCGCTTTATGCCGATTTTTCGCCCGAAGGGGCAGCCGTTCATGGGATCATCGCTACAGTTGTCGTAAGCTGGTTTCGCGCTGAAACACGGATGGGTTGGCGGGAGATCTGGCAGGCTCTGGTTGGCGGAGGAAAAGACTGTTTGTTCGTTGCGGCTTTGACGGGGGCTGTCGGAGTTCTTATCGGAGTTCTGGCGCTGACCGGCATTGCCATCAGGTTCTCCTATATTTTAGTGGAACTGGCAGGCCAGAACCTTTTCCTGACCATCGCGCTCGTTGCCGTGGCGACCTTTATTCTAGGCCTACCGTTGCCGATAACGGCGACCTATTTGGTCGTCGCCGTCGTCGCCGTCCCGGCGTTGGTCAAATTGGGCGTCCCGTTGCTTGGCGCGCACTTGATAGTGTTTTGGCTCAGTCTTGACTCCAACATCACTCCGCCCATCGCCATGGGACCATTTGCTGCTGCAGCCATTGCCGGAGCGGATCCCATGAAAACCGGTTGGAGCTGTTTCAGGTTCGCCAAAATCATTTATGTGATGCCTTTGCTATTTGCCTACAGCCACATCCTCTTTACCGGCACGCCGGCGGAAAATCTTTGGGCCGTTTTCTCCGCTACCCTCGGCACTGTGCTTTTTTCCATCGTTAGCACCGCATATTTCTACATCAAAACCACGCTTCTGGAGTGGCTGGTCCTCGCCTTTGCCACCGTCTTGGCGTTCGTTCCGGTGTTGGGAACCGAACTCGCCGCCGTAGCTCTTTTTGCCGCCGTATATCTCTGGCAGCGAAAACGCGCCGGCGTCCTGGCCAAGCGCAGCGCAGAACCATCAATTAACATGGCCGCCAAATGACGGAATTTGATTCGCCTTTCGGCGACCCGGTGGTTCTTCCCTTGGAAGACTCCATCGATCTCCATCCATTCCAGCCCAGGGACATTCCCAGCGTGGTCGAAGAGTATCTGCGACAATGCTTAGAGGCTGGAATTCTTGAAGTGCGCTTGATCCACGGCAAAGGCAAGGGGGTTCAACGCAATATCGTTCGCTCCCTTCTTGAAAAGCACCCGGCCGTGGCGTCGTTCCATGATGCGCCAGGGGAAGCCGGCAGCTGGGGAGCCACCGTGGTGAATTTGCAGCAGACCTAACGCGCGGCGAAGGGGTCTTTGCCTTTGGCTTTGATCAGATAAAAAACGGTGATCAGGACTCCGACAGTGATAAAACTGTCGGCGAGATTGAACGCCGGCCAGTGGTAGCCTTTCCAGTAAAAATCGAGAAAGTCGATAACTTCGCCGTAGGCAATGCGGTCTATCAAATTCCCCACGGCGCCGCCCATGATAAATGCCAGCGCGGTGATTAGCCCGGTTTGATCATCCGGCAAGCGCCTGATCATCGTCGCCACGAAGCCGATGGCGATCAGTGAAAATATAATCAAGAAGGGCAGGCGAAAGGCGGCGGCGCTGCCGGCGAAGATGCCGAACGCGGCGCCGGTGTTGCGGATGTAGGTTAGATCAAATAAACCGTCGATCACCGGAATCGAATGGTGCAGCGGCATCCACCGGTCCACTAACAACTTGGTAACCTGGTCCGCCGCGACGATCGACGCAACCCACCCCAGGGTCAGTTTGGCTCTGGCGCTCATAGAGCGGCTCCCCAAGGGACAACTGCGGTGCAAGGCGAACAGACATCGAAGCGCGCGCAGCGCTGACCCTCGCGCGCGCTCCGTCTGGAATATTCTCCGGCTTGCGTCATCTGACTTCCGCAAACGTCGATATATTAACCGGAATAGCGTTTCTCACGAGCCACTCAGTTATCAATTTGGCGGATTAGGCCCAAGCGCGGCTTTGGCGAGTTCAATAGTCAACCTTTCGCCTTGGAGATTGATTTCGGCTTTGTGCGCGTCACCATCGACCGGCTGCCCGGTGATCTCTATGGCTAGAGTCTCGCCACGGATGTAGTGCTCATGAGCCGCGATCGCTTCGCGCACGGCGGATGATTCCGTCCGTAGATGTAAGCGGATGCGATCCTCCATTTCAAGGCCTGCTTGTTTCCTCAGGTCCTGGATGTGCCTGACAATCTCCCGGGCGGTCCCTTCGAAAGCGAGTTCCTGACTGACCCGCGCGTCGAGGATGATCTGCGTGCCGTGATCGGCCAGCCCCGCCCAGCCGTCGGGGGCTTTCGTACTCAGCAAAATGTCATTGCTTTCCAAGAGCACCGAACCTCCGGTAACGGCCAGTTCCAGATTACCGCCGGCCTGGATTTTCTCCGTCACTGTCGAGGCATCCAGAGCCGCTAAAGCGCTTTGGACTTCTTTCACTCGCTGACCGAGCCTTGGACCGAGCGACTTGAGGTTGGGTTTGACCTCATAGCGCAAAAGCGTTCCCTGTGCGGAATCATGCAAGTTGACTTTTTTGACGTTGAGTTCTTCGGCAATCTGCTCGCTGAATCGCAAGACGGCGCGACGTTCCGCGTCGTCCGCTGGTTGGATCCTAATTTCCGCCAGCGGTTGACGAACCTTGATTTTCACGCTGTTTCTGACTGCAGAACCTAGGGACACCAATTTTAGCAACGCCTCCATCTCGGCGGAAAGCTCCATGTCGATGAGGGATCGATCGGCCTCTGGAAAGTCACAAAGATGAACACTGCCCCGACGCTCCACCGGTTCTGTCTCGCTCCCCTCCAGATTCTGGTACATGACTTCGGTCAAAAACGGCATGATCGGCGCGAACAATCTGATCAGTGTGGTGAGGACGGTATAAAGCGTTTGATATGCAGCCGTTTTATCGTCGTTTTGCTCGCTTTTCCAAAAACGTCGGCGGTTTCGACGCACGTACCAGTTGCTCAGCTTTTCCGCGACAAAGTCCTCGGCGGCGAGACAGAAGCCCATCACGTTGAAGTCTTCATATTCGCGCCGAGCGCCTTGAATCAACAGCTGTAAGTCGGAGATAATCCACCGGTCGATGTCTGCCCGTTGGGCAATTGGAATGGCAGGTGATTTTGGGTTAAAGCCATCCAGTCGGGCGTAATTACAAAAGAACGCGTAGGTATTCCAAAGCTTCAAAACGAAGCGGTTCCTCAACTCGTCGGCCGGGCCATAACCGAAATTAATGTTGTTGGCGGGATTGTTGCGGCAGAACATCCAGCGCATCACGTCCGCGCCCATTTTTTCCGCCGCGTCCTCGAAGGGAATAGCGTTTCCCTTGGACTTGTGCATGTCGTCGCCTTTTTCATCCCGCACCAGCGCATGCCCCAACAGAACCTTGAAAGGGGCTCGCTCCGCCATCATGGCGCTCATGGCGAGGAGCGCATAGAACCAATTTCGAAACTGACCTGGAAAACACTCGGTGATGAAATCGGCCGGGAACCACTTTTCCCAATTGGTCCTGTCCCGATTGTAGCCCAGGGTGGAATAGGGAACGATTCCAGCGTCAAGCCAAGGATTGCCGACGTCGGGAATTCGACTCGACGAGCCGCCACACTTGGTACAACGGATTTTTATCAAGTCAATCCAGGGTCTGTGCGGCGTATGTCCCTCGAACCGATCCCATCCCGCTATAGCGCGGTCCCTGAGCTCATCACGGCTGCCCACGATGTCGAATGCGCCGCAACCCTCACAGACCCAGATGGGGAGCGCAAGGCCCCAGTAACGCTTTTTGGAGATCATCCAGTCGCCCATGTTCTTGAGCCAGTCGAGCTCGCGATGCAAACCGAATTCCGGTATCCAACGGGCGCCATGGCAAATTCTTATAATGGCGTCGCGCCATCGCATATCGATAAACCACTCGTCGACGAGTCTGAACAGTAGCTCGGTCTTGCAGCGCCAACAGTGAGGATAATTGTGCGGATAACGCTCGACCGCCACCAGCAGTCCCTTTTGCTGGAGGTTGGTTAGGAGCCAATCCACCGTGGCAGCATCGATAGCCGAACGGCCTTCCAACTCGCCAAAGCCGCGTAGGAAAATTCCGGCCTCATCCAGCGGCGCAATGGGCACAAGATTTTCCTCCTTGCCCAGAGCAAAATCCTCCTTGCCACAGCCTGGCGCAATATGGACGATGCCGGCGCCTTCCGCCTCGCTGACCGCATCCCATGGAATCACGCGGTGAATATCTCGGGCGGGCCTTGGCGGTCCCCACTGTTGCTTGACCGCCACATCGGCAATCTGAGCAGGGTATCCCCCAGGATAATTTTGCGCCTCAAATTCATCGAAGGGCCCGTCATAAGGCCACCCGAGCATCTCGCTCCCGGCAAGCTCGCCGAGCACCTCGTAGCCCCCTTTCTCTTTGAAAATCTGTTCAATGGACTTCAGCTTCGGGACCCCTTCGATCCACTCCTTTTTTTTAAACTCGTCATCGAGCCGTTGAGCCACGAAAGTATTTTTCGCCAGGTAGTAAACTTCGCCACGATGGCGGACCTTTAAGTAGATAAGACCAGGATTGACCGCCACCGCGACATTGCTGGTTAATGTCCAGGGCGTAGTGGTCCAGACAAGCAGATTTTCTCCAGGCCGGCCGCGCAGTGGAAAGCGCACGAACACCGCTTGATGGGCGACTTTGAGGTAGCCCTCGTGCATCTCCATTTGGCTGATTCCCACGGCGCAGCGCGGGCACCAGGGCATGGCGTCGTAAGCTCGATAAACCAGGCCACGATCATGGCATTTATTCAGGAAGCTCCAGATCGTGTAGTTGTTCTCCTCCGACATAGTGAAGTAGCTTCTTCTAAGATCAGGGGGCTTGAGCCAATCCTCTTCACGGTCCCAATCCATCCAGTAACCAAGCCGGATCGATTGATCCGTCTGGATACGGGCAAACTTATCGACCCGCTCTTTGCACAGGGCGACGAAGCGATCGATGCTCGCAAAGCGGTCGCCGGTCACAAGATTCTCAATGTCCTGCTTCGATTTGAGATCCAACTCCTTTTCTACTTCTACCTCCACCCAAAGGCCTTGGCAGTCGAAGCCGTTTTGGTAGCGCAACTCACGCCCCGTCATGGCGAAGTAACGGTTATAGGCGTCCTTGTAGGTGCGGCCCCAAGCGTGATGAACGCCCATGGGATTGTTTGCAGTGATTGGGCCGTCGAGGAACGACCATGGCGGTTTATCCTGATTTTTCTTGCGCAGACGCTCGAAAGCATTCGCTCGCCGCCAAAAGCCCAGGATTGATCGTTCGAGGGCGGGGAAATCGACTTCGGTAGCGACTTTTTTGAAATTAAACGACATCGGGATCAAGGCTCATGTGCTCAGGCAGACCGGTTTTTCTTATCCCAGCTTAACATTAGTACTCCAGGGTGGCGAAATTATCTAGACGCAGTCACGCCGTAGACTTAACGAGAAGTTACCCGTAAGGGAAGTTCGTTTTGGCGAGGATCAGCGTAGCTTTAAGCTACGGCAACGAGAGGCGGAAAATGAATTGATTGGCCGCTCCCCGGTGAAATCGAATAACTATTTGTTCCCGTTCTTCCCGTTCACGCCGCGCACTATCCGCGCGGCGAACATGTCAGCCTTGGTTTCCGCGTCGGCCCAGAAGATGTAGTGTCCCATTTCGTGGTAAACCATGTTGATCCAGCTTCGCTCCGAATTGTATTTCGTCCCTTTTTTCCAGTTTTCGGGGTGCACCAGATAAATCTGCCCGTTTTCATAAGTCTTACCGGCGGTCCTACCCCAATCGATGTATTCGAACCACTCGACCTTGGGATTTTTCAAATGGTAAAAACGGCAGAGCGCTGAAATCGCCCTTTTGAAATCCTGGGGCTTGTATTCGGCAAAAAAAGACGACAACAAGCGGTCGACGACCCGGCGCTCTTTAACCGTTGGCAATACCATCCGCATGGCAGTTTCCTGATTTAGTCCAGCCATAAACTTGTACCATAAGTAGCTCCAGAACGAAACCACCGCGGCTCTAGCTTTGATCCGGTATGCCACCATAACATATTGATTTTACTGCATTTTTTTACTTTAGGGAGACTTTTTCCATAAGTCCCGACGGAGCGCCAAGGTCTCTTGCGGCGGGCGAAAAAGTGTCGTAAATTAGCCTCCTTTGATGTGGTGGGAGAATCGATAGGCCAATTTTGTTGAACTTTGATGACGCGGTGGTTTGTTGAAAAAACCTCCTACGCAGTTACCCTTATTGGTTTCAAATTAGGATGTCTGGCCGCGAGAATTTTGCCGCGGCGATGGCTATTCGGGTTCGGTGACCTATTGGCGAGCCTGGCTTTCCTGCTATTTCGCAGTTACCGGACAAGATCAATGACCAATTTAGCCGTCGCCTTTGCCGGTCGCGCGCGAGCCGGCAACGCGCGCCTGATTGTGCGCCGGTCCCTACGCAATTTTTTTCGTGCCTGCGTTGAAATGATTATCGCTATCGAATCTTCCGATGACGAGCGCCGCGCCGCGATTCCGCTCGACGGGCACGAGTACCTGGCGGCGGCCATCGCCAAAGGTAACGGTGTAATCGTCTTGAGCGCGCATCTCGGCAATTTTTTTCTGGTAGGCACGAGATTGGCCGTCGAGGGCTATCCCA